>PUNC01000042.1 GCA_003551625.1 PVC group bacterium
CATCTTGTTTATCTTGAGGCCGAGTTCCCTTTGGCAGACCACCGCCAGGCTGTGGTCGTAACGGCTCAACTTTCCCCAGAGACGGCGGGAATACTCGAAAGTGTCGAAAACGTTTCTCAGCTTCACGCCCAGCGCGGAGAAGACGCCTTTTTCGAAAGGCGCGTAGTGGACGACCTTCACTATCCGCTCGTCTCTCAGCAGCCTGAAGAGGGGAGCCAGGTCCACCCCCGCCAGCGGATCGATGATGTAATTCCTCTCCCGGTCGGCGATCTGGACCAGGCAGAGCTCGGGGGGGTCGTCAAGCGTGGTCTCCACGTCCAGGCCGAGTTCCTTCTCGGCGGCAAGCGGGCGGAGACGTCTGACAAGTTCCGGATCCCGGTCGATCCAGACGATGGGATTGCGGGGACGGTGATACCCCGCCTTCCGGATCCGGTTGTCGTCCTGCCTGTCTCTTTCCGGCTTCATATCTAAATCTTCACACACTTTCGAGCGTTATCGCGAGACCCGAACGAAGAGAGGGGCGAAGCAATCTCACCCCATCCCTTATCACTCCACCAGGAGCAGGCCGAAATAGGAACCGCACTCCTTCTCCGACTTCAACGTTTCGATCTTGTAACCGTTGGCCCGGGCGGTGGCGAAAACATCGATGCCGCAGGCCTCCATCGCCGGCCGCATCTCCCAGGGCCGGCGGCAGGATGCGTCGAGATCGCAGCGGGCGCAGAGCCGGCAGGGGCCGCTGGCGAAACCGAAAGCCTTGTAAAAACCGCGCAGAAAGGCCTCTCGCTCCAGCGGGAAAACGATCTTGTGGATATCCTCGTTGTCCCCCCCTCCGAAGAGCACCCCGACGGAGTAATCCTCGATCATCCGGGCGGTGGCGGAAGGAGCGGGGGTGCGCGGGGGGCAGGAGTGGCGGCCGCCCCAGCCGGGACAGCCGAAACGGCACTTGTAGAGCACCCACTCGGCGGTCACCACCGTGGCGGCGTCGATCACCCGGGCCGAGACGGCGCCCAGCGAAAGCGCGCGGGCGGAAAGTTCGCGATAGGCCTTCTTCGGCCGTGACGCCTTCTTTATCTTCTTTTTCATTTCAGCACCCTCGCACAAAGGCACGAAGTAGTCCACGGCTTTAGCCGTGGCCGTTCCCCGTAGTCCACGGCTTTAGCCGTGGTCGTTCCCGTAGTCCACGGCTTTAGCCGTGGTCGTTCCCGTAGTCCACGGCTTTAGCCGTGGTCGCCACCCCTAAAGGGGTGGACTACGTGGCCGCCCCCCCTGAAGGGGTGGACTACGAAACCGCCACCCCTAAAGGGATGGACTACGAATGAGGCTTAACCGACAATCTTCAAAGCGGTCTCCCGTGAAAGCGGACAATCCTGCCGACCGATATTTTCGCCGTTACCCAACGGGCTAAAAGTCTAAACCGCTAAACGGCTCTTCACAATTACTCCCGCGAGATCAGCAGCGCGACGGGGAACGCGGCGAAAACCTCGGACGCCGCCAGCCGTCCCTCCCTCGCCGCCGCCTCCTCCCCCGTCACCGCGTTGAGCCAGCGCCGCGGGGCACCCTCCGGCAGGGCGATCGCGGTTTCTTCCCAGACCTCCGCCCCGATCGGCAATCCGCCCGAGTCCACCAGCTTTGACGGACGGAGCGGAACCGCCGCCACCGCCCAGTCCGAGCCGTCGCGGGCGAAGGCGAATATCTCTTTCCCCTCCGTCTTGAGCGGCAGGTATCCGCCCTCCCGGAAGAATGATTCATTGGCGGCGCGGGCTTGGAGCAGCCGCCAGGTCAGAAACAGCTTCACCATCCCGTCCTCGGGCCGGGCGAGCAGGCGGGAGATCAGGCCGGCGCGGTCGGCGACCCATTCCGCGCGGATTTTCCGCAAGCCGTCAGATCTCAAGCGATAGTCAACCGGACGGCGGTTGTCGGGATCGACGAAACTGAAATCCCACAGCTCCGTTCCCTGGTAGAAGTCGGGCACCCCGGGCGCGACCGCCTTTACCGTCAACTGGCCCAGAGAATTGAAAATGCCCCACCAGGCCACTTCCCGCTGAAACGGCAGGAAATCGGCCAGAAAACGGTTGCCGGGGCCGGAATCGAGGACCCGGTCGACAAACGACAGGTAGGCGTCCTCGTATTCCTCGTCGGGACGGATCCAGGCGGTCTGCACCTTGGCCTCCCGCAGCGCCTTGACCAGGTATTCCTTGAGACGCCGGCGGTAGCCGCCGAGGTCTTCGGAGAAGAACGGCCAGGAACCCAGCATGGTCTGGTAGAGGAAATATTCCTCCTCGCGGCCGGGAACCGGCCGGCCGGAGGCTTTTACCTTCAGGGGGCGGTTCGTCCGGGCCCAGGACCTGACCCGGGCGCGCCATCGGTCCGGGATTTCCGACAGGACGTTGATCCGGGCGCGGGCGTCCTCCCCCCGCTTGGTGTCGTGGGTGGCCGAAGCGTTCAGAGAATGGGGCCGCGATTCCCGGCGGCGGGAAAGGAAAGCGTGAAACTCCTCCGGAAGGACCCCGAAACGGCCCGGGTCGCCCCCCACCTCGTTGAGCGAGACCAGACGGTTGTAACAGTAAAAAGCGGTATCCTCCACGCCCTTGGCGGTCAGCGGCCCGGTGAACTGCTGGAAGCGGCGGGCAAAATCCACAACCATCTTCCACCGCCTCTCATCCACGAGCCCGGGATCCGGCAGCAGATAATTCCGCAATACCTTGAACTCGCGGCCGAAGGGCGGCAGCGCGGATGACGCCCTTTCGATCGCTTCGTCCACCCGGGCGACATCGGCGGCGGCGGCTCCCTTCGGGCCGGCGTAGGTCCGGTAAACCGGCATCCGGATCATTACTTCGACCAGGGCCCGACGCAGGCCGTACATCGTAATGTCCCTTCCGTGGCGGTCTTCCATAAGCAGTTCCTTGGCGCGACGGGCCAGGTTGTCGATGTCGCCGGCCATATGCCTGCCGGCGATCAGCCTTTTCTTCTCGACCGCCACTGAAGAAAGGTCCCCTTCCACTCCGGTGAAGTCCCGCAGCAGGCGCGTCATCTTCCTCTGCCCGGCCGGATCGCAGAAAAGGTTGTTGAGGAAGAAGAGAAAGTCGTAGCCGGTGGTGCCCGCTACCGGCCAGGAAGCCGGCAGCTCTTCTCCCGGATGCAGGATCTTCTCCACCGCCAGCCAGGCGCCGTCGAGACGCTCCGCCAGCTTCCGGAGATATCCGGCCGGATCGTAGAGACCGTCGATATGGTCGATCCGCACCCCGTCGATCTCCCCCCGTCCGACGAGATCGAAGAGCAGTTGATGGATCGCGTCGAAGACCTCTTCTTCCTCAACCCGCAGCGAAATCAGCTCGTTGATGGTGAAGAATCGGCGGTAGTTGAGCTCCTCCGCCCCCACCTTCCAGAAAGCCAGCCGGTAGAACTGAACCGACAGCACGCGGTCGAGACGGTCGAAGCTTTCCGGCTGGCCGGGGCTCCCGTTGATCTCTTTGAGGGTTTTGTCCAGGGCGCGGCGGAAAGAATCGGAATCGAGATAGATGCCGCTCAGCTCCGGCTTCAACGCTTCGACCGGACCGCCGTCGGCGCAGGCCTCGATCAGGCGTTTCAGTCGGGAGAGCAGGGCCGGCTCGGGGCCGGCACCTTCCCCGAGTTTCCGGACGGCCGGTTCGAGAACGGCCGCCCAGCCGCGGGCCGAGAGGGGGAAGTCTATACCCTGGC
>PUNC01000214.1 GCA_003551625.1 PVC group bacterium
CCCCTCACCCTTCCCTCTCCCCCCGCAAGCGGGGGGAGAGGGTTTTTCGGATTCTATTCCGCTCGGAAGCGACGGGCGAGCCGAAGACATAGAAACGATTTCGATCCCGAACTTGATGAAAATGAAACCTTGAACCCAAACGCTTATCACCTCTTCCCTGATCAGGTTTGCCGATTACCGATCACTGATCACTGATCACGGCCTTTAATCAATTCCGTATTCGATCCGGATCCGGGCGTCGGCCTCTTCCAGACCTTCGACCGGGAGGACGATCTCGCGGTTATGCTCTTCGAGAAGGATGCGGTGGAAGCCGCCCGCGGGACGTTCCAGCGCTTTATCGACATCGGTGAAGGATAGGATCGGGAGATCGTTGATCTCGGCGATAACGACATCGGCCAGATCCTGGTAGCCGATGTTGACCTCGGCCGGCAGGACCCGGCTGATTATCACCATTCCCTCCCGGCCGTTCCTACCGGCGATGTTGTCGTAAAAGAAATGGTAAAGGAACTTCTTGTTGGCCGCGTGCTGCCACTCCCGGCCCCATCCCCGGAGATAATCGCCGGTCAACTCCTGTATGACCAGCCCTCCGGCGACAAGGTAACGGGGAGAAGCGAAGGTATGGACGGGAATCAGAAGGGGAGCGTCGCGGCGCGTTCCCAGGGGAACCTTAAGGTTCAAAGGCCCGCCGTCGCGCCAGACCTCCACCTCCAACTCGTCGCCGGGGAAATAGCCGCGATATACCAGGTCCAGAAAATCCAGCCGCCCCCAGCGGGGATGGGAGTAGTTTCCGCTGGAATCGATATCCGTTCCCCCGACGCGGGAGAGCAGGTCTCCCCGCTTCACGACGCCTTCGGCGGCGGAACCGGGGATAACGCCCCTGACGTAAACCCCCTCTATGCCCGGACTCAACCCCAGATATTCCTTCAGGACGGGATTGACCGCCGGTGAAGTCATAAAACCCATCAGGGGGACCGCCGGACTATCCTTGGCGACCGCTTCCAGGAAACGCTGGATCACCACCGCCGGAACAAGTCGCGCGAGATTGGCGGACGAGTCATAGCTCATCGCCAGGCCGACCAGCCCGTCTTTCGTCCAGGCCGGCTCGCCCAGCCCGGCCGAACGGCCCTCGAGATTAACCGAGGCGTTCAGGGAAAGCAGCATCGCCGTCGAAAGCGGGTATCTGACGACCGCCGCGCCGACAATCCGACCGGGGAAAGAGCGCGTCTCCCTGGTCTCCTCCATCACCCCGAATACGACCGGGTCTTCAAAGTCGATATCGGCCTCGAGCCGGACCGGAGAAAGCCCCCTGAAGAAGTCTCCGTCCCCGACCCGCACCAGAGCCAAATTTATGTCCCAGTCCACGAACTCGACTTCGGCGGGATAAGATCGGTAATCGGCCCGCTTGCCGGCCCGGATCAAGGTGGCGTCCCGGACCAGCTCCGCCACGCAGAGGATCATATCTTCCGCGATGACCACGCCGTAGCCGCTCCGGGAACGCTCCCGGCTCTTCTCCCAGGGCTGGCGGTGAAGGTATTCCTGGTAGGAGACCTCGAGCAGGACCAGGGAATCCCAGTATCCGGCAAGCTCGGCCGGCGCGGGGCGAACCGCGGAGGGCTGAACCAAGACCGCGGCCGCGAAGATCGCGATGACGATTAACGGAGCGGCCCTCATTCCGTCTCCCCGGGCCGGACCGCCGGTGCGATATGGCGGTCGCGGGCGATACCGTAGCGAAGAAGAATCGAGCCGTGCTCCCGGGCCGCTTCGGCGGCGGGGAGAATAACCGGCGGGGGATCGCCGTCGAACTCGATTACGTGGTAATCGCTCTCGTTGTTCTCGAAAGCTTCGACCAGATCGGAGATGTCGGCGATCGAACGGCCGTTGACCTTAGTCACGATCTCGTCGGTCAGACCGATGTAGTAGCGGTTCACCGGCGAGGGAAGCACCCTGGTCATAACCACCACCTGGGGCCTTTCCAGATAGAGCCGGTCGGTGTAATAGTAGTCGAAATAGTAGAGAAGGGATTTCTTCGCCCGGTCCCACCAGCGGTCCCAAGTCCGGAGATAATCCCGGGAAAGCGGGGTAAAGACCAGGCCGGCAAAAACAAAATACTCGGGAAGACGATCATACTGGTTTCTCCGGGCCATCGTCTCCACCAGCGGCTTTAGTTTTACCGCGGCCGTTTTTTCCCGCCCCTCCCGAATTATTCGGAAATCCACCATCTCCCCCACCAGCTTTCTCTCTACGACCTCCTCGAGCAGATAAGCGTGGCCCCCGATCACGATCGTACCGTCGTTCCGGATCGGCAGGCCGTCGATCTCAAGCAGGATGTCGCCCGGCTCGATCGCGCCGGCGGCGCTGAACCCCTGGAGAACGTCGCTGACGATCACTCCGGTCCGCTCCGGCCGCAAACCCAGCCGGGCGCGCTGGGCGGGGTTGAGCAGGTTGAAATGGGCCAGCCCCAGCTCGGGGTAACCGTCGTAAACCCCGTCGGCGATATCGGCCAGGAAACGCCCGACCACCGTCATCGGTATCACATACCCGATATTCTCCGCGGTGGGGATGGCCTGGAAGGCGATCCCGATGATCCGGCCGTCCTTGAGAACCGGCCCCCCGCTGTTTCCCGGGTTGAGGGCGGCGTCGATCTGGACGATCAGGTGAAAATCCTCCCCCGGATGACTGTACCGGGAGTAGTCGATCCGGGAGACGATCCCCCGGGTGACCGATATCCTCCTTCCTCCGCGCGGAAACCCGTAAGCTTCCACGGTATCGCCCAGTTCCGGCAGCTCGTGGGAAAACGGGAGATAAGAGGTGTCGTCGAAGAAACCCTCGTCCAGAACTTCCAGCAGCGCCAGGTCGCAGTCGTGAGCGACATAGGCCACCCGGGCGGGATAGGGTATATCGCTGGCCTCCTTCTCCACCTTGAGGAAGCGCGAGTCGCTGACCGTGTGGGCGCTGGTCAGGATCCGGTTGCCGGGGATGATGACCCCGGAACCCACTACCCGCCCCACACCGTGCCGGCGCCAAGGTGAATCGTAGTTGGGTCGCTGAACCGTATTGACCACCTTTACCGTTGAAGCCCGGATCCGCTCCAGGCCGATCGGAACTTCGGCCCGGGCGGGGCTAAGCAACAGAGCGGCGACGGCCGGGGCCAGCGCCAGAACCGCTAATTTAATCTTCACCCGATTAACCCCGCTTGTTAACATCGGTCCACCCGCGGCCGCGGGAAGACTGTTTGTTTAGATTATCACCTTCACGTCCAAGGAGCAACCGATGGAAAAGATCCGGGATGTTGATCTGGAACTCCTCACCCTCGCTCCCGTCCGTCTCCGGGTCCACCGGCTTGACGGAGCCTCGATCAAGCGGCTGGAGCGGTCCATTGAAGACGTCGGCCTCCTCCACCGGATCGTGGTCCGCCCGGTCGGTGACGGGCGCTTCGAAGTGGTCGACGGCGCCCGGCGGTTGAAGGCGCTGCGGCGACTCCACGAAAAAGACCGGAAACGCTGGAAAACCGCCCCCGTCCTGGTCAAGGAACTCACCGCCGGCGAAGCGATCGTCTTTCAGCTCGTCTCCACCGAGAACCGCCAGGGCTACACTCCTTTCGAGAAAGCGCGGGGCTACCGGTTGGCCTGGAAGACCGGCCGCTACGCCCGGACC
>PUNC01000095.1 GCA_003551625.1 PVC group bacterium
GGAGGTCTCCTTCGACCCCGCCGTTATGGACGCCATCTTCGCCGCCCCGGAAAAGAACGGTGGGGAAGAGGATAGGGCGCAGGAGCGGCAGGACCGCCTGAACGCCGATATGCGCAAGGTCCGCCGGGTGATGAGAGCCGGCCTCACCCCCGCCAGCGGGAGTGCCTGACCCTTTACTATCTCAAGGGGATCGACCAGAGGGAGATTGCCGCCCGCCTCGGCATTCACCAGACCACCGTCTCCCAGCACATCCGCTACGCCCTGGAGAAGCTTCGCCGCGTCCTTCGGGCCAACGCGCCCGGCTCCCCGATGCCCGCTATTTCCCTCGACCGGGAAAGGATGATCCGGTACCATTATGAAAAGCTTACTTTTCTCGGAGCCGGGAGCAAACCGGTTTAACCAACAATAATATCATAAAAGAGGAGGACGGCAATGATTGATCTGCTGAAGAAGACGATGTATATGAGCCTGGGACTGGCCGAGGCCACCCGGGAAAAACTGGAGGAGATCTCCCGGGAACTGGTGAAAAAGGGCGAACTCTCCGAGAAGGAAGTCCGGGGTTTCGTCGACGACCTGGGCCGGAAGTCGGCGGAGGCGAAGAAGGCCCTGGAGAAGAAGGTCGACGAGGCGGTGGCCCGGGCCCTGGGCCGGCTCAACGTCGCCACTAAAGACGACCTGGCCGCCCTGGAGAAGAAGCTGACGAAGAAGCCCGCCGCGCCCCGGAAAAAGAAGTAAATGTTCAGCATCCGCAAGCTGACCGGGATCGGCCGGACCTATCGCCATATCAACCGGTACCGGCAGATCCTCCAGGTCTTCTTCAAGTACGGATTCGACGAGCTGCTCGACGTCCTGAAGATCGGGCAGCTGGTCGAGTTCGGCCGGCGGAAGTTCTCCCGCTCCGGCCGGGAGCGGGTGGAGTCCCTCTCCGGCCCCCGGCGGCTCCGCCTGGCCCTGGAGGAGCTGGGGCCGACCTTCATCAAGTTCGGCCAGATCCTCTCCACCCGGCCCGACCTGATCCCCCTCCCCTTCGCCGCCGAGCTCTCCCGCCTCCAGGACCAGGTCCCGCCCGCTGACGCCGCCGAAGTCGAGGAGGCGTTCCGCGGGGAACTGGGGGAATCCCCCCGGAAGATCTTTCGCGAGTTCGACCCCCGGCCGCTGGCCGCCGCTTCGATCGGCCAGGTCCACCGGGCCGTCCTCCCCGACGGGACCGAGGTCGCGGTGAAGATCCGGCGGCCGGGGATCAAGAAGACGATCGAGATCGATCTCGAGATTATGAACTACCTGGCCGGGCTGATGGAGCGCCACCTGACCGAGTTCCAGATCATCCGGCCCCAGCGGATCGTGAAAGAGTTCGCCCGGACCCTGGAGGAGGAGATCGACTACACCGTCGAGGCCGGCCACGTGGAACGGTTCGCCGAGCAGTTCCGGGGCCGGGAGGGGATCGCGGTCCCCCGGGTCTTCCGGGAGTTCTCCTCCGAGGGTGTGCTGGTCCTGGAAAACATCGAGGGGGTGAAGGCTTCCCGCCTGGACATTCTCCGGGAGGGAGACTACGACTGCCGCCTCCTGGCCGCCCGGGGGGCCGACCTGATGATTGCCCAGATCTTCGAGTTCGGTTTCTTCCACGCCGACCCCCACCCGGGCAACATCTTCATCCTCCCGGACAACGTCATCTGCTACCTGGACTTCGGGATGATGGGGAGGATCAGCCGGGAGGAACGGGAGCGGTTCGCCGACCTCCTGCTGGCGGTGGTCCGGAAGGACGAATCCCGGGCGGCGGTGGCGATCCTGACGATGACCGAGCACGACGGCGACCCCGACCGGAACCAGCTGGAACGGGAGATCGGGGCCTTCATCGACCGCTACCTCTACCGCCCGCTGAAGGAGGTGAAGATCGGAGAAGTCCTGCAAAAGCTCCTCGACCTGGCGGTCTCCTTCCGGCTGACCATCAAGCCCAACCTCTACCTGATGATGAAGGCGGTCAGCCAGGTGGAGAGCCTGGGGGCGGAGCTCGACCCCGACTTCGAGATCATCTCCCGGGCCCGGCCCTTCGTCGAGCGGATCCAGTGGGCCCGGTTCCATCCTCAACGGCTGGCGGAGGAGGTCTTCGCCTCCGGGACCGACCTGGTCTCGCTGGCCCGGGAGATCCCGGCCGAGCTCCGCTCGATCCTGAAGCAGACCCGGGCGGGAAAACTGAACATCGTCTTCCAGCACCGGGGGCTGGAGAAGCTCCGGAACACCCTCGACCAGACCGGCAACCGGGTCGCCTACGCCATCGTCCTGGCCGCCCTGATCGTCGGCTCCTCCCTGGTCGTCCTCTCCGGAATCCCCCCGACCTGGAACAACATCCCCCTGATCGGGCTGATCGGCTTCCTGGCGGCGGGGCTGATGGGTTTCGGGCTTTTAATCTCGATTATTAAGCACGGGAAGATGTAATGGCGGCCGCGATCTCTCTCGACACCCCGCTGGCGGAGATCGTCTTCACCGTCCTCGACACCGAGACCACCGGGGTTGACCTCGATGACGACCACGGGATCATCGAACTGGGGATGGTCCGTTACCGACGGGGCAAGGTTCTGGGCACCTTCTCCAGCCTCTTTCAGCCCGCCGTCCCCCAGACCGAGGAGGCCCTCCGGACCCACCGGATCAACCCCGCCGACCTGGCCCTCGCCCCTCTCTTCGCCGGGGCGGCCGACCGGTTGACCGCCTTCATCGGGGAGACGGTGATCGCCGCCCACAACCTGGCCTTTGACCTCACCTTCCTCGACACCGAGTTCGGCCGGCTCGGCCGTCCGCCCCTGCCCAACTGGGCCTTCGACACCATCGGGATGAGCGCCGAACTCTGGCCCGAGTTCGAGTGCCACTGCCTCCGCTGCCTCGGCCCCGGCCTGGAACTGGAGGAGAGCGGGACCCACCGGGCCCTCGACGACGCCCGGGCCACCGCCGGTCTCCTGGAGCGGATCATCGGGAAGCTGGAAGAACGGGGAGTAGCCACCCTCCGCGGTCTCCACCCGGTCCGGGGCGACTTCACCTGGCCGGACGGCAATGTCCACCGCGAGCTCCGGGAGCGGCTGCTGGGGGCGATCGAGAGAGAGAGCCCCCTGAAGCTGGTCCTCTACGACAAGGACGGGTGCTTCTACTACCGCCGGATTCTCCTCCCCCACCACCTGGAATCCGGCCGCCTCTTCGGCGCCGCGGAGGGCGAGGCAAAGGAACTCGAAATCCCGCTCTACAACATCATCTCCGCCGACCGGGCCGGTTTCTGAAGTTCGAAAATTCCCAACCAGTTTACGCGCTTCTATTCTCCGTTGTATAAATGTGTCACCCACTGCGGGGGTTCATATATTTTGTTGTCCTCCCAGTCCACGGGCTTACGCCCGTGGCTAAAAAAGTTTCACCCCCTGCGGGGGTTAATTCCCTCCCCAATAGAGCAAACATCTTCACCCGAAAGCCCCCGCAGGGGGCGGCACAAAATCAGCCACGGGCGTCAGCCCGTGGGATTAAGGATGCAACAAAAACTATAAGCCCCCGCAGGGGACGGCACAAAAATAGCCACGGGCGTCAGCCCGTGGGATTATACGCGCGAATGACAAATAAGCCCCCGCAGGGGGCGGCACAAAATCAGCCACGGGCGTCAGCCCGTGGGATTAAGGA
>PUNC01000091.1 GCA_003551625.1 PVC group bacterium
AATGGTGTGACCGTCGGGGGACTTTCATCATCTACATACATGATCAGCAGATTGACTGCTTCGTTGCCATCGAGCCCGCTGACATTCACACGAATGTTATTGACCCAGGTTGATCCAGAGGAATCATTACCGGTGATTATCAGTGTCTCATTATCCCAGGTGAAGTTTTCCGGAGGTTCATCTGCGCCTGCAGTCAATGTATCTACAACGGTCGTTTTGCTGGTATCGTTCAGGATTTTACTGAAGACGAGCGCACCTGTTTGTTCGTGTTCCAGTGTATATGGTGTACCATTACCTAACGGTGTGACCGTCGGGGGTGCTGTTACGGTGACTGCAATCGTCCATTTCTGTCCATCGGCATCCCTTGTGATGGTCAGGGTGTAGGGACCGGGTTCTGTGGCTTCTGAAGGATTGGGGATTCGTATTACTGCACTATCTGCAGCATTTGTGATGGTCACAGAAATGTTGCCGGTCTCATCATCCACCATGGTGTAGCTGAAGTCTGTGCCGCCATCAGCTGTAAACGCTGCCAGAGTGCCATTTTCGTATCTGTCGATCATGGTTGTAACCGTGATGGATGCATTCGCGTCAGTATTGTCAAAGGTTGCGGTATCCGGTGTTATTGCGGTCTGATCTTCACTAACCGTCACATTTATAAATTGTTCAGGGGCGACTCCGGTGATCTGTACCGTCAGGGTATGGTTGTCTGCTGTTTCCAGCGTGACCGGCACATCGGCAGCACCTGCGGTGAACGAGACAGAGGCGTTGTGCACTTCACCGTCTTTGTCGCTGGTGACGGTGAGGTTTCTGTTGCCAACCAGATCGGCTCCGGCTGCATTGGTGGCATTGATGATTGCAAGGTTAAACTCGAAATTCTCAATCTGCAGGCCGGGATCAGTGATGTCAAAGCCGGATTGATCTACTCCTGTTGTAAAGGTCGCACTGGAGCCTGCAACCACGGCGCCTGATGCATTGAGTCTGACATCATCTATTGCCAGATAGTATGTTTGATTGTATACCAGCTCTGCATCTGGTGTAATGGTGATGATCTGCTTCGCGGTATTGATGGTTGCGGTAACGTTTACAATAGCGCCCTCTGCATCATCTTCTCGGAACGTGATCAGAGTTGCCACATTGGCATTTGTGATTTCAGTGCCGTCCATATGTTTGATAGCCTGGCTGTATGTGATTGTTGGAACCACATCCGTTGCCACAGCGGTTGCACCATCGGCCGGTGCAAATACTGGCGTGACCGGATCAACCTTCACATCGACTTCTGCCTTGTGGTTGTCGGGATTGATGATGCCAGCTATCAGCTCGAGTTCGCCTTCAAGTTCATAGGTTCCTGCGACTGTTGCATTATAGGCTGCTTCTGCTGCGGTCCAGTTGATGGCAAGTGTTTCAGTTGAATCATCTGAAAGGGTGACGGTGATCTCTGCTGGCAGATCGAGAGCATCAAACGGAGTTCCCAGAGGAACATGGATGTCATCAATTGCCAAAACGGCGACAATTGCCAGGTCCGGCGGCCGGTAGATGGCGGTTACGTCGGGTCCGACAACCGGTATGTCTCCTGCAACTCCTCCAAAGTGAATGTATTCATTGACTATCCAGTCTCCTGTTCTGTCAATATGCCAGATCCCATCCCGGTAGATGGCGGTCAAGTCATCTCCGACAACCGGAATATCTCCTGCAACTCCTCCAAAGTGAATGTATTCATCGACTATCCAGTCTCCTGTCCTGTCAATATGCCAGATCCCGTCCCGGTAGATTGCAATAAAGTCGTCTCCGACAACCGGAATGTCTCCGGGCACTCCACCAAAGATGGCGTATTCATCAACAAGCCAGTTGCCGGTCCTGTCAATGTGCCAGACACCAGCTCCCGGGGCACTCTGCAATACACCTTCGGCAGATGCCGCGCCAACCAGTGATGATGCGGCAAGCATCAGGGTGATGATTATCATTATCCTGTTCATATTCGTCATATCCTACCTCGTTCCATTCTCTTCAATCGCCAATATGCCATATAGCTTCGATATCTATGGGAAATATCATGTATAACGATACATCTTGAAGAATATCGTGTATAACGATACATCTTGAAGAATATCGTGTATAACGATACATCTTGAAGAATGGATGAATTGTAATATTTGATTCAGATTTATAAGCTTTTTCTGGTCGGGTGTCCCTCTCTGACCCGGTATTACAATAATCCACCTGATTATCCGGCCCGTCTCGTCTCTCCGTACTATGTGTCGCGCCCTCTTTTGATGCATGGATGAATAATTTCTGCGATATCCGGACAAAACACCCCTGCATAATCTCCGGACAAAAGCCGGATTCCTGGCGGGATCATGGATCTGATATTCTCCAGGCAGGCTCTCCATGTTGTCTTCTATTATATATTCTTCCTACAACCAGTACACAGAAGGAGACCAGTCACCTATACTTTTGTAGTTTTGAAGAGATGATCGATACGAGAACTCCCGGCATCCGGCAGTCAGACAGATTGACCAGTCAGACAGATAGAACCCCCCAGACAGATTGAGCATGGACATCCTGAAACGGCAACCTGATCCAGATCCACGCAAAGAGGCCAGAGAGCAGCTTGAGCATGCCCTCTCTTCACTTTCAGGAGATGACTATACCGGTGCCATCCAGTTGTTCGATCAACTCCTTGAACTTGACCCGGGTTGTTTCTGGGCCTGGAAGGGCCGGGGGAATGCATATCTCCATCTCCAGGAATATTCTGAAGCAGTCCGTTCATTTGAGCGTGCCCTCATGATCGTTCCTGATGACCGTGATGCACGGCTTGGATGCTCATCTGCTCTCCTTGGCCTTGGCAGGACCCATGATGCAATCGCTCTTGTATGTCCTGCAATCCATCCCGATGCCCTGCATGAGCTGATCTCGCTTGCACAGATTTTGATCTCAGCCGGCCGCCATTCTGATGCCCTCCCGGCAATCGAGCGGGCGATCACAATCGATCCGTGCGATCCTGAACTCTGGTGCATGAGAGGCAGCGTCCTCTGCCGGCTCTCCCGCTCAATTGAGGATATGCCGCCTGGCCAGGCACCAACGCCGGATCCAGAAGAGACCGCCAGATGGTATCTCCGCGGCGCCATCCGATCGTTTGATGCTGCTCTGAAGATTGATCCCCGTTCCGCCCCGGCATGGAAAGGCCGTGGGAATGCGCATCTCCGCCTTGAAAACTTCCAGCAGGCGGTCTCCTCGTTTGAACATGTCTTTGCCATCCAGTCAGTTGACAGCGAGACCAGGCGAAACTATGGCTTTGCGCTCCTTGGCCTTGGAAGAACCGATGATGCGGTAAAAACCCTTGATTCTGCTACCGATCCTGAGGACCTCGTCTCCATGGCACAGACACTGCGTGGACAGGGGAAGTTTTCCGATGCCCTTGAACTCTGTGACCGGGCCGCAGCCATCGACCCGGCGTATCCGGACCTCTGGTGCGTGCGGGGAGCGCTCCTCTACCATCTTGGCCGCTATGAAGAAGCCCTCCAGGCTTATGACCATGTTGTACGCCTTGAAGCACAGTCACATGTCCGGTCCTATTGCAGCGGGATCAGGCTCTATAGTATGCAGGGGATTATACTCTGCCGTCTCAAACGCTATGAAGAATCG
>PUNC01000052.1 GCA_003551625.1 PVC group bacterium
TCGGCCTTGAGGCGGAGAATCTCTTTGGCCTGAATGCTGATATCGGCCGCCGCGCCCTGGACTCCTCCCCAGGGCTGGTGAATCATTATCCGGGCGTGGGGCAGCGCGAACCTTTTTCCCTGGTCGCCGGCGGCCAGAAGCAGCGCCGCCATACTGGTGGCCTGGCCGACGCAGTAGGTGGTCACCGGGCAACGGACGAAACGCATAGTGTCGTAGATGGCCAGCCCCGCGGTGACGCTCCCGCCGGGCGAGTTGATGTAGAGGTTGATGTCCTTTTCCGGGTCCTCCATCTGCAGGTAGAGCATCTGGGCCACGACCAGGTTGGAGATATTGTCGTCGATCGGGGTGCCGATAAAGATAATCCGGTCCTTCAACAGCCGGGAAAAGATGTCGTAGGCCCTCTCCATCCTGCCCGTCTGCTCCACCACCATCGGTATCAGCTGTCCGGTTGTCTCTTTCATTTTCCAGTCTCTCTCCTTAACCCGGATTATTCATACTCCGGGCTGTTTTTATCGCCGAAAGCAAAAGTGCTTGATTTCAAACTCAGGCTGATCAGTCGATTTCCTTGACGGCGGCCGCTTCCACCACCCGGGCGATGGCCATCCGTTTCTTAATCCGCTCCTTGAAGCCGTCAAGGTCGCCACGCTTTTCGATCTGCTCCCGGACCATCGCCGGGGTGACGCCGTAGCGAAGGGCCAACCCCTCGAACTCCCGGTTAAGGATCTCATCGGTAACCTCGATATTCTCCCGGTCGGCAAGTTCTTCCAGGATAAAGTGCACCTTGAGATCCTCCTCGGCCCGTCGGCGGGCTTCTTCGCGCAGTTTGCCGTCCGAGTTCGGATCGGTGGAGGCGGGGGCTTCTTTGCCGCCCCGCTCACCGGTCTTGCGCAGGTATTCTTCCGTTATGCGTTCCAGGGCCCGGGGAGGAGGCTGAACCCGGACCCGGGAGAGCAGGTGCCGGAGGGCCTGGGACTCCAGATCGGCCGCGACCGCGCTTTCCTTCCGGCTTTTTATCGCTTTCCGGATGGTCTCCTTGAGTTGAGCGAGGCTTTCGCAACCTCCTATACCGCGGGCCCATTCATCGTCGGCGTCCGGCAGGACCATCTTTTTGATTTCTTTGAGCTCAACCTCGGTTTCGGCGGCCGGATCCGCGCCTTCCCTTTTGCCGGGTTCCGAGTTCTTCAGTACCCGTTTTTCCCCCGGGTTCAAGCCGACAAGCTGGGAGCGCAGTTCCTCGGAGACCCGGCCCATCTCCAGCAGCGTCGGCTCGGACCGGCCATCTTCGGTTCGGCCGGGGGTGTGAAGGGTTACCAGCGCCCAATCATCGGCCCGCAGGGGACGGGCTTCCACGGGCTCGAAGCTGGCGGCCGAACGGCGAAGATTGGCCAGTT
This sequence comes from PVC group bacterium, assembly GCA_003551625.1. Lineage (GTDB taxonomy): Bacteria > Auribacterota > Erginobacteria > Erginobacterales > PUNC01 > PUNC01. The sequence goes on from PUNC01000052.1 coordinate 1,392, forward strand.
CGCGCTCGACTTCTTCCTCGGAGACATCCGTCTTTCCTTTCTTTAGCGGTATGCCTTTCCACTCGCCGAGTTCGACCCGGGGGCGCAGGTCCACGCTGACGACAAAGTTCAGGGTGTTGTCGGCCTTCAGCTCGATATCGCTGACCACGGGATCCCCGACGGCCTCGATCTTATGTTCTTTAATCGTCCGGCTGGAGTGGGAGGCGATCAGGTTGCCGATCGCTTCCGAGCGGGCCTCTTTCCCGAAATGCTTCTCGAGAACCCGGCGGGGGGCCTTCCCCGGGCGGAATCCTTTCAGGACCCTGGTCCTGCCCAGTTCCGAGTACACCCGGGAAAATTCGTCTTCCACGATCGCGGCCGGGAGTAGAAAGACCATCTCCTTCTGTCCGGCCCGCGGTTCCCTCACTTCTACGTTGTTCGTCTTATCCATTCTTTCCTCTCCGTCTATAGGCCCCGAATGCCGTCCTGATTCACGATGGGGGAATGCTCTACCGGCAACAACGGCGGGCGGGGCCTGGCGAAGCGGGAGATGGGATTCGAACCCACGACAACCACGTTGGCAACGTGGGGCTCTACCACTGAGCTACTCCCGCAAAAATTTTTCCTACGGAATAATTTTTATCACACAATTTGCCGAACTGGAGTGCGAGGCGAAAGCCTCGCTTGCCGGATCACTGATCACGGCTAACGTGTTTTATCGTTTCTTTTGATGTCCCCGGCAGGACTTGAACCTGCAAACCTTTCGGTACTAGATCCTAAATCTAGCGCGTCTGCCAGTTCCGCCACGGGGACAAGCCGGCCTAACCCATCCCCTCCGGCATCCGAACCGGGGAGAGGTTTTGCCGAGCTACCGATTTTTCCCTCCCTCCCCGGAAGAAAATATACTATAATCCGCTTTTTGACCGAACGAGATAATATCTAATCTTTGAAGATGGAAATTAACAGATAATCGAACGGGATTCAACTTCAAATGACCGTAAGAAAGAAAATTTTCACCCTGATAGCCGATGCCGACAACACTCTCTACAGCTGGGTCGATTATATCGTCCCCAGCCTGGCGGCGATGGTGGATACCCTGGTGAAGAACACCGGAATCGAACGGGATCGGATAGTCGAGTCCATCAAGAAAGTCTTTGAAACCTACCGGACCAACGAATACGCGTTCGCTCTTCAGAAGGCCAAGGTCTTCGCCGATCTCCGTGGGGATATCGATTGGTTCAAGACGCACGTGATCGACCCCGCCCGGTACGCCTTCGCCCGCCAGCGCCGGCGAAACCTTAAGCTCTACCCGGGGGTGAGAAAAACCCTCCATCGGCTGGCCGACCAAGGTATTAAAATCTTCGTCTTGAGCGACGCGCCCGCCTTTTCGGCCGAGCAGAGAATCAAGCACCTGGGAATCGACAACCTGATCAGCGGTCTCTACGCCTTGCGAAGCTACCCTTTGCCCCGTTTGAGCCAGATCGACCGGGCGATAATCAACCGGATAAAGACGGGCTACTACCGTTCCCGGATTCGGAAGGTCGTGGAACTCCCGCTGCGCCTGGAAAAACCCAATCCCGGCGGTCTTCTCACGCTGCTGGAAAATGAGGGTCTCGATCCCGCCAGGTCCGCCCTGGTCGGGGATAACCCAAAAAAAGACATCAGGGTGGCCCAGGAGGCCGGCGTACTCGATATCTGGGCTCGTTACGGAACGCGGGTCTCCCCCGAGATCCGGCAAGAGTTGAATTACTACTCCGCGTCCTCGATCCAGAAGCGAAACGTCGTCCAGGAGGGGGAGACGGTGGAAAAACCCACGCATACCATCGACCGTTTCGACGAAATTCTCTCCATCCTCCCTTAGCCCGGATCACGATTTGTTTTCCAAACCGGTAGTAAAAAACCGCGGCTAAAAAGCCGCGGTTTTTACTGGGGGACCAGGATTCGAACCTGGGCTGGGTGATCCAGAGTCACCTGTCCTACCACTAGACGATCCCCCAAAACAACCCGGCGGAGCTTGCCGGGGTAGAATCATTAATACCCCACCCACCCCGAAAAAGCAACCCCCTTCGGAACGCCGAGCTTAGTACGCCTGTTCATAAATATGGTGTCATATCGAGGGTGTCGAGACGCCCGGGATGCAAGGCGCGAGGAGGGAGAATACCTTAACGGTATTTGACCGACGAGCAACGCCGCAGCCCGGGATGTATCGGCAACCGACCTGTCCGGCGCAGCCTTGGCGAAGACGGAA
>PUNC01000106.1 GCA_003551625.1 PVC group bacterium
GGGCATAATACTCAAAAAGTGTTGGTCGTGATATATGTAACAAACTAAACTTGAATAGCTTATATTGAAAATTACCCTCTTTTGTTGAACCGGTTCAATAAAGGCTATAAAAATGATTAACAAAAAAAATGTCCTCTATGCGCGTCAGCTCAAGTTCAACTATACGGAACAACGACAACCGGAAGAAGGCGTTTTAGATGTATCAAGTGCCGTCAAACGTATGTTTGGAGAAACCCCCTAAACAAAACTCTTCGAGAAAAGCGCTGGTTTGAACTCTGGATTAGCGAAGGGTATTCGGTAAGACAGCTCAGTAAGATCTCGGGCCACAACAAATCCAAGATTGCACGCATAAAAGACCATTGGCTGCATAAGCTCCCTGAAGAAGAGGTCGATTACACTCAGTACAGATACCTGATTTTCGACGGCACTTATTTTCATAAAAAAGACTGCTTCATCATCTTGATGGATGCGGTGTCGCAAAAAATTGTAATGAGCGCTTCAATCGACGAGGAGAGCCACCGGACAACTTACCCCAGGTTTAAAAGCCTTAAAGAACGTGGCCTGATGCCCCTATTTGTAACGATGGACGGCCATCGACACGTTATGCGAGCCGTCAAAGAGATCTGGCCGCAGACCAAGATTCAGCGATGCCTATTTCACATTAAACGTGAAGGTATGCGCTGGCTTCGAACTTATCCAAAGACCGTGGCCGGACAAGAGCTACGAGGCTTACTTGCCCAAGTATGTTCGATTAGTTCTATCAAAGAGCGAGACGTCTTTATTAACAGCTACAACGGATGGAAGCTCAAGCATCGTCGCTTCGTCAGATCACTACCGGGAACTGACGTTGCATTCAAAGACCTCAAGAAGACGATGGCCCTGATCGATCATGCTTTACCCGACATGTTTCACTATCTCAATGAGTCAAATGTGCCAGCTACTACCAACACCCTTGAAGGCTACTTCTCCAGGCTAAAAGGCCACTATCGAAAACATCGCGGCTTGTCCAGCAAACATAAAAAAGCTTACTTATCTTGGTATTGTTATTTAAAAAATCATCCCTAAAACCAACACTTTTTGAGCATTATGCCCGCAATGACAGGAGGGGATCTCACCTCCTCGCAATTACAGTTTTTTGCTCCGGATTGAACCGGCGGGGTATCCCCGCCCAGCCCGGCAGACCGCCGGGAAAGGAGGAATGATGGAAGAGCCGAAAGGGCTGATCAAGTCGATCTTTGATTTTTCGTTCAGTGAGTTCGTGACTCCGAAGGTGATCAAATTCCTTCTCGGCCTGTTTATGGTCCTGAATGGAATCTGGGTCATTGTAATGATCGTGGGAGCATTTGCCGGGGGAGCCGGAACCGGCATCCTGGTTCTGATCCTCTCGCCGGCGATCTACCTGCTGATAATGCTCTTGACCCGCGTCTACCTGGAACTGGTCCTGGTCGCCTTCAAGATCGTCGAGCACCTGGGCGTGATCCGGAAGAATCTCGGCGGCGAAAAAGCGCCCGCTCCCGCCCCCCAGGAGTAAGCGGCGGTTGGGACGGATTCCGTTGCCCGCCTTCTCCGCCGGTCGCGGGGAAGGCGGGCCGCGTTTTCCCGGCCCGGCGACGCTGCTGGACAAGCGCCGCCGGCTGATGGTAATATCCGGTTCACGGTATCGTTTGAGGTGAACGTTTCTTGAAAAAGAACCTGTTGACAGCCTCCACCCCGTATCTCTTCCTGCTGCCGGCGGCGGCGGTGATCCTGGTCTTCCAGCTCCTGCCGATGGCTTACGCCCTCTACCTGAGCTTCTTCCGCTGGGACCTGATCAACATCGCCGGCCCCCAGTTTATGGGCCTGGGCAACTACCTCAATCTCTTCCGGGACGCCGACTTCCTGCTCTCGCTGCTCAATACGGCCCTCTTTTCGGCCGGTTCGATCGTGATCGGGTTGGGGCTTTCCCTGCTGGTCGCCGTGCTTCTCAGCCGCGGCCTCCGGGGGCTGGGGGTCTTCCGAACCGCTTATTTCATACCCTACGTGGCCTCGATGGCGGCGGTGGCCATCGTCTGGAAGTGGATCTTTCATCCCGCCGGGCTGCTCAATATCTCCTTCCAGCCCGCCTTCGACCTGGCCTCGGCCCACCTTCCGGTCGAACTTGGCCCGATCCAGTGGCTCCGGAGCTCGGTCTGGGCGAGGGTGGCGGTGGTGATCTTCATCGTCTGGAAGACGATGGGCTTCAACATCCTGATCTTCCTCACCCGACTGCTCGACATCGACCAGAGCTATTACGAGGCGGCCGAGATCGACGGGGCGGGCGCCTGGGCCAAATTCCGCTTCGTCACCTGGCCGCTGCTGATGCCGACCACGGTCTTCCTGCTGACCGTCTCCATCATCTTCTCCTTCCAGATGTTCGTGCCGGTCTATATCCTGACCCCGGACGGAGGGCCGTTGAACGCGACCACCACCACCGTCTTTTACCTTTACCAGAGCGCCTTTAACAATTTCCTCTTCGGCTACGCCAGTTCGATGGCTTACGTGCTCTTTCTGATCATCCTCGGGATCACTTTGATCCAGAGACGGATCCTGGCCAAACAGGTGGCCTACGAAGACTGATGAAGTTCAACCCGGCAAAAATCGTAATCTACCTTCTCCTGGCCGCGGGAGCGGTGGCGATGATCTTTCCTTTCGTCTGGATGCTCTCCACCTCCCTGAAGTCGCCCCTGGAGGTGCTCTCCTTCCAGTTTCAGATCATTCCGGAGCTGAAGAAATATGCCACGGTCGACGACCGGGTGGAGCAGGTCGATTTTCAGCTTCCGGTCAGGCTGTTGGATATGGCGGCGGATTTCGAGGGAGAACTCTCCACCCGGATCCTGGAAAGTGATCGCCTGGAGGGGGTCTTCGGAATCGAGTTTACGCAGGCCTTTCAGGAATTGCGGGTTGAGATCCGGAGAATATTCCGGAGGGAGCCGTACCCCGCCGGCTACCGGGATGACCTTCAGGCCGCCATCGAATCGACGCTGGGCCGGCTCCCCGCGCTGGCCGGGGAACACCTTCCCCCGGTTGTGGCGGGGGAACTGGGCGGAAGAGTCGAGGAATTCCAGGCCCGGGTGAAAGAGATCCTGCCGGATTACGAAGTCGACGAGATTAACGACGAGTTCCCGGTCATATTCCTGGCCGGGCCGCAGCGGGGAGAGACGATCAGAATCAGTCCGGAGGAGTTAAGGTTCCGACGTTTTCTCTGGGACAACTACCTTAAAGCCTGGCGATCAGCCCCCTTCGCCCGATACTTCCTCAACAGTATCATTATGTCGGTGGCCACCACCGCGGGAACCATCATCACCTCGATCCTGGCCGCTTACGCCTTCGCCCGGATGAAATTCCGCTACAAGGAGCTGATCTTCCTGGTCCTGCTGGCGACTATGATGGTCCCCAAGCAGGTGATCCTGATCCCCAACTACGTGCTCCTGTCCCGGCTGGACTGGATCAACACCTTCTACGCCCTGATCGTCCCCTTCCTGGCGGCGGTCTTCGGCATCTACTTTATGCGCCAGCATTTCGAGACGCTTCCCCAGGACCTCTTCGACGCCGCCAGTATCGACGGCTGCGGAAGGCTGGGGACATTGCGGCACGTCGTCGTCCCGCTGTCGAAACCGGTGATCATCACCGTGGGGCTGTTCACCTTCATCGCCACCTGGGACGCTCTGCTCTGGCCGCTGGTGATGACCAACACCCCGGATATGCGGCCGCTCCAGGTCGGTCTGGCGGTCTTCTCCCAGGAGGCGGGGACGGAATGGGAACTGCTGATGGCGGCCTCCACCTTCTCCCTGCTTCCACTGCTGGTCATATTCTTCATCGCCCAGAAACATTTCATCCAGGGAATCGCCCGCTCGGGAATGAAGACATAGCCCGGATTTATGAATAATCCGGACGGTTTTGTATCGGCAGGTAACGTGGTATGTTTAATTAGAGCCGAGGGGGACCGAACCGGCTCGTCTGAAAACAGGTTAGCATTATGTCCGCAATGAAAATAATCGGAACGATGTCACTGGCGGCCCTGCTGGCGCTCTTTTTCGTCGGGGGCTGTTCGCCGGGCCGCGATCCCGGCGTCTCCGAAGACGGGGTGGTCACGGTCAGGTTCTGGCACGCGATGGGGGGGCCGTTGGGCGCGGTTATGATGGGGCTGATTGACGAGTTCAACGAAGCCCACCCCGAAATCCATATCCGCGCCGAGAGTATGGGAACCTACGAGGCCCTGCGGCAGCGGCTGCTGGCCTCCTGGATCGCGGGCAACCAGCCGGAGATGGCCCAGGCCTACGAAGGCTGGATCGCCACCCTGATCGGGGGCGAGGCCGTGGTGGATCTGGCCGAACTCGATCCCGGTTTCGCCGAGGAGCTGGAAGACTTCTTCCCGGTCTTCATCGAGAACAGCTACTACGACGGTCGGTTGAAGTCGCTGCCCTTCAACAAGTCCGTCCCCGTCATCTACTACAACCGGGATATGTTCCGCCGGGCCGGTCTCGACCCCGAGCGCCCGCCCCGGACCTGGGACGAGTTCCTGGAGACCTCCCGGATTCTCACCCGGGATTTCGACGGGAGCGGCCGGCCGGACCAATGGGGTCACAAGTTTTCCGACCACGCGACTTACTTCAACTGTCTGCTGGTCCAGAACGGGGGCGAGATCTTCGACCACGAACGAAATATGGTCGTCTTCGATTCCCCCGAGGGGGAGGAAGCTCTGGGTTACCTGGTGGACCTGGTCAGAAAGCATCGGGTCGCCGACTTCTACCTGGGCGGTTACGACCATCAGGTGGACTTCGCCGCCGGGCGGGTGGGGATGATCGTGGCCTCCTCCGTCTCCCGGACCTTTATGATCCACCAGATCGGTTTCGACTGGGGAATGGCCCCGCTGCTGGAGAACAAACAGCCCGGCAACCTGGTCTACGGGACCAACACCGTGATCCTCTCCCGCGCCTCTCCGGCCCAGAAACAAGCCGCCTGGGAGTTCATCAAGTGGTTCACCTCCCCGGAGATCACCGCCCGCTGGTCGCTGGCCACCGGCTACGTGCCGGTCAGAGAGTCCGCCCTGGAGCTTGAGATTATGCGGGAAGAGTTCGCGCGCAACCCCGACTCCCGGGTTCCGATCGATATGCTCGAGCACGCCTTCTTCGAGCCGCGCCAGAGTCTCTGGCTGCTGGCCCGGGAGTTTCTGGGCGACGCGGTCAAGGAGGCCCTGCTGGGAAGTATGTCCCCCGGGGAAGCTCTGCGGGCCGCCGCCGACAAAAGCAATTTCTGGCTTCGTTGAGACCGCCGGACGGCAGGACGGCAAGACGGCCGGCCCGGGCCAAACCCGCCGGAGTCAAACGCCGGGTCCTTCTCGGCGTGGTCCGGAAGATCGCGGATCTCGAGCGTTTCCGGAAGGAGCGCTGGTACCGGATCCCGGTCTCTTCCCGCGTCTCTCCCCGCCGCTGCCGTTACCTGGCGGTCTATCCCATCCGAAGCTGCGGTCCCGGCGGGGGCAAGATCGAGTATTACGCCCCGATAGAATCCGTCGTCCGGCGGCGTCGGGACCGGATCCTGCCCGGGGAGAAATCACATCCCCGGGCGCGGGAAGTTTACTGGAAGCTCCTTCTCGGCCGCCCGCGCCGCTTGAGGGTCCCGGTGGCCAACCTCTGCCGCCGCCGGCTGACCTTCGCCTATACCACATTAGAAAACCTGCGCGCCGCCCGGGAGTTGGGGGAACTGTTCTCGGTTCCTCCGCTCGAGGTGATCCTGGCGGACATCCTTGTCCGCCTGGGGGTGGAATCCGTCCCGCAATACGCGGTCACGGACCGCTGCCGGATCCGTTACCGTCTGGATTTCGCGGTTTTTCGGGCCGGGGAGAAGATCGATCTGGAATGCGATCACAGCCGCTGGCACGGCGTCCGGCGGCGGCGGGAGGCCGACCGCCGCCGCGACCGCTGGCTGAATAACCGGGGCTGGCGGGTAATCAGGTTGACGGAGAGGGAAATCCTGTCCGGGGAGGCGGGGGAGCTGGTGAAAAGAACACTTCGCCCGCCGGTCTCCCGCCGGACGGTGAAATAAGAGTGGTTCTCTTCCATTTAGTGTGGGTAGAGATAATAAATGTCATTGCGAGGCCGGAGGCCGAAGCAATCTCGCCAGACCCACCTCAATGCAAATATTATACAAACAATTCCTTGATTAATCCGAGAGATTGCGCAGCCTGTCCCGAGACTGTCAAAGATTGCTTCGCCCCGACAAATATCGGGGCTCGCAATGACAGTCGAGGGATCTGCCAGCTCCTCGCAATGACCAGTAATAGATGTATTTAACCCACACAATTAGGAAGAGAACCAAGAATGAAAGAACAGCTTGAAAAGCGATACGAAGAAACGCTCCCCCTGTGGAAGCATCCGGAACGGGTGGTGATGGCGGTCTGCCGTAAACCGGGCGGCGGAGCCAATGTGATCACCCTGGCCTGGAAGATGAGAACCTCCTTCCGCCCCCCGATGGTGGCGATCTCGGTGGGGCTGACCCGCTACAGCCACGAACTGATCGAAAGCGAGCGGGAATTCGTCCTGGCCGTTCCGGGGAAGGGGATGGCGGAGGCGGCGCTCTTCTGCGGAACGCGGACCGGGCGGGGCATCGACAAGTTCGCCGGCGCCGGACTCACCCCCCTGCCGGCCCGGGTGGTGAAAGCCCCGCTGATCGCCGAGGCCGCGGTCAATCTCGAGTTCCGGGTGAGCGGCAGCCTGCTGACGGGCGATCACACCGTCTTTGCCGCCGAGGTCGTCAATTCCTGGGTCTCCGCCCGTCCCGAACCGGTCCTGCTCTCCATTTCGGATGACCCCCGGTTCGCGGCGCTGGCCCGGGGAAAGAGCCATCTGCTGGGAACGATCCACCCTTAGCGCCTATGTTCTAAAGTATATTTATGTTGTCAGGGTGTCGTTCCTTATTCAAAACCCGACTTCCCGGATTCGGGCAGGTGCCTCCTTGACGGGAAGAGCTTAAAGGGGTAACCTTATCCGTCGGAATTCCGGCTTTTTCAACCGCCGTTTGCGTTTTTATTATCGTCGGCCGACCAAAGGAAAAGCGCTTATGATCTTACCCGGCTTGAGCCTTTCGCAGTCTATCTTGAGCTTCGTTCCGGCCCTTGTTTTCCGCGCCGCGCCGGCTCTGTTGCTGGCCGCGCTCTTTAGGTCCGCGTCCCGCAAGGAAAAAGTTCAGAACCAGGAAAAGACCGCCGTGTCCGACCCGCGGGAGAACCTGGAGCGGAAGATGTCGGATCTGAAGAAACGTTGCCGGAAGGAACGGGAATACTTCTTCGAGAATTCTCCGCTGATCTGCGTTGAACTCGCGCCCGACGGCACCATCGTTGACCTCAACCGCGCTTTCGCCAACCTCCTGAACCGGCCGAAAGAAGACCTTAAGGGCAAAAGGCTGGTCGAACTGGCCGAGCCCGGCGCCCGGACGGATCTCTCCCGCTACCTCGAACGGCACCTGGCCGGGGAAGCCAGCGGAGAAGCGGTGATCGATTTCACGCGCGGAGAGGAGAAGAAATCCGTCCGCTTCGGCGAGCAGCACCTGGCCACCGGTTCCGGCGCGCGCCGCGGGGTTCTGCTGGCCGGCGTGGACGCGACGGCGGCAGAGCGGGCGGGGGAAAAAGAGGCGGAGCTTAAATCGCGGATCGGTCTCTCCGCCCGGATGGAGGAGCTGGGAATGCTGGCCGGGGGCATCGCCCACGACCTGAAAAACGTTTTCAGCCCCCTGGTCGCTTATCCCGACGCCCTGATCGAACAGCTTCCCCACGACAGCTCCGCCCAGAAGACGCTGCTGAGAATCAAACAGTCGGCTTTCCGGGCGCTGGCGATGACCCAGAATTTCCTGGCGCTCGCCCGGCGCGGACGGATCGAGGACGAGACCGTAGATCTCAACCGGCTGGTCGATCACCTGCTGGATTCCCTCGAAGTCAAGGCGCTGCGGGAAAGGAACCGCTCGGTCGAGCTCGAAGCCGAACTTGAAGACGGCATCCCGGTTTTTCAGGGAAACGTCTCCCAGCTGGCCAATGTCATATTGAATCTTGTCCGCAACGCCCTGGAAGCGATGCCGTCGGGAGGCAAGATCACAATCTCGACCGGCCGGGCCCGTCTCGATCGTCCCCGCAGCGGCCTGCAACAGATACCCCGGGGAGAATACTGCCTGCTTTCCGTTTCCGACCAGGGCAAAGGGATGACCCCGGACGAAGCGGAACATCTTTTTGAACCGTTCTTCTCCACCAAGGAGATGGATCTCTCCGGGACCGGCCTGGGGCTGCTGATCGTCAACCGGGTGATGGAGGATCACCGGGGTTACATAGACCTGCAGACCGAGGTGGGCAAGGGAACGAGGTTCACCCTTTATTTCCCCGTCTGAACCCTTCCGCCTCGCGATGATTGAAACCAGGGGATTGACCAAGACTTTCGGCTCGACCGTCGCCCTGGACCGGGTGTCTTTCCGGGTGGGCAGGGGGGAGGTGGTCGGTTTTCTCGGCCCGAACGCCGCCGGCAAGACCACCGCCATGAGAATACTGGCCGGATGTCTTTACCCCGATCGCGGAACCGCCGTTCTTTCCGGCTTCGACGTTCTGGCTGAACCGCGCGAGGTTCAGAGAAGGGTGGGATATCTGCCCGAGAACGCTCCGCTTTACGACACGATGGAGGTCGGCGGTTTTCTGGAGTTCTCCGCCGGGTTGCGCGGCCTTCGGGGAGCGGCGCGCCGGCGGGCGGCCGGGCGGGCCGGGGAAGTATGCGCCCTGGAGGAGGTGCAAGGAAGGGCGATCGGAACGCTTTCCCGCGGTTACCGCCAGCGGGTGGCGCTGGCCCAGGCGCTGGTCCATTCCCCGGAGATCCTGATTCTCGACGAACCCACCACCGGCCTTGACCCCCATCAGATCGTCGAGGTCCGGGAACTGATCGGCCGGCTCAAGAGCGAGCGGACCGTGATTTTCAGCACTCATATTCTCTCCGAGGTTGAAGCCGTCTGCGGACGGGTTCTGATCATCAACCGGGGCCGGATCGTGGCCGAAGGCTCTCCCTCCGAACTCCGGTCCCGGGCCCGGGGCGGAATGCTGATCGCCTTCCGCCTCCGGGCGCCCGAAGCGCAAACGCGGGAGAGACTGGAGAGATTAACGGGAGTCAGGCGGCTGATCGATCTCCGGGCCGATCCCGACGGTTATCTCACCGGGCGGCTGGAAGCTGATCCGGCCGCCGGGGTTTCCGAGCAGATCTACCGCCTGGCCGCGGAAGCGGGGTGGGGTTTAAGCGAACTGCGCTCCGAACCGGCCCGGCTGGAGGAGGTATTCATCAACCTGACCCGCGATTCGGGCCGGGGGGCCGCGAAGAGTTCCGAATAATGAGAAAGATCGCCCTGCTAATCGCAAAAGAGTTCAACGGCTACTTTAATTCAACCATCGCCTACGTCTTTATGGTTCTATTCCTGGCGGCGACCTCGTGGTTATTCTTCGCGACTTTTTTTCTTGCCGGGCGCGCCGACCTGCAGCCGTTGTTCGCCGTTCTGCCCTGGCTATTCCTCTTCTTCATCCCGGCGGCCAGTATGCGTTTGTGGGCGGAGGAAAGAAAGTCGGGAACGCTGGAGCTTCTTCTCAGTTATCCCGTTCCGGCTTGGCAACTGGCGGCGGGGAAATTCGCCGCCAGTCTCCTCTTCCTCTTCCTGACGCTGGCGTTGACGGTCCCCATCGTCGTCACCGTCGCCTTTCTCGGTAATCCCGATCCCGGCCGGGTCGCCGCCGGATACCTGGGAGCCCTGCTTCTCGGCTCGGCCTGCCTGGCCGTCGGCCTGTTCTGGTCAAGCGTCACTGTCAACCAGATCGTGGCCTTTATTCTGACGGTGGTCACTATCTTCATCCTTCTGGTCGTCGATCAGTTTCTCTTCCTCTTCAACCTCGGACCGCGCGCCGCCGCTCTGGTCGGAAGCGTGAGCTTCGCCGCCCGCCAGGAAGGTTTCAACCGGGGGGTGGTCGACAGCCGAGATCTGGTCTTTTTCGCCACGATGACGGTCCTCTTCCTTGCTTTCAACGTGATCTCCCTGCAATTCCGAAAATGGAAGTGAAGGCTTCAAGAAAGATCGGCTACGGAACAACCGCCGCCACGGCGAGTCTGCTCCTGCTGCTGCTCGCCGTCGCGGTCAACCTGATCGCGGCCCGGCACTGGCGGCGCTGGGATTGGACCGAAGGGCGAATAAATACGCTTTCGCCGGTGACCGGGGAGATTCTGGACTCCCTGGAAGACCCGGTGATGATCGAGGTCTACCGGTCCGGAGACCTGCCCGCCTACTTCCTTCCCACCGCGAACGCGGTCCAGGAGATCATTGACGAGTATCGGCACGCCGGCGGGGGGCGGGTCCGGGTGCGCCGATACGATCCTTCACGCGAACGAGGCCTGGAACAACGGCTCCGGCAGCTCGGCATCAACCCGGTGCAGCTCGCTTTTATCGACCGGGACCAGAGGCAGCTCCGGCAGGGTTATCTCGGGCTGGCGATCTATTATCGCGACCGGATCGAAACCATCCCTTTCGCCGGCAATCCCCGTTCGCTGGAATACGAGCTGACCTCGGCGCTCAAAAAACTGATTTTGGATCGTCCGCCGCGGGTCGGTTTCCTGGCCGCCGAGCATTCCCGGCCCTTTTTCCGCGTCTTCCGGCGCGAGATCTCCCGCGTTTACGAATTGGCCGACCTGACGGTTCCCGGACCGGCCGACACCTCCGGTATCGACACCCTGTTAGCCGTCGTCGATTCCGAGCTGGGCCGGGAGTGGAAACAGGAGATCGGAGACTTTCTGGCCCGGGGAGGCAGGGTGATCTGGCTGATCGACGCGGTGATTGTCGATGAAAATCTCAACGCCCGTCCGGCCGATCTCGACCTGGACGATTTTTTCGCCGCTTACGGGCTTCGCGTCAACCCGGACCTGGTTATGGACTATCAGTCGATGGGGGCGGCCGCGTTCCAAACCGACCGGACCGGTTTCACCGTCAACTATCCTTTTTACGTGCGGGCGGCGGAGCCCAATCTCGCCCGCGACATCCCCGTCTTTTCCGGGCTGGACTCCTTTGTCCTGCCCTGGACCAGTTCGCTGGACATCCTCCGGGAGCCGGAAGGGGTCGAGACCACCGTTCTGGCCCGCAGTTCCTCCCGGGCCTTCGCCCAATCCCGGATCTTCAGCCTGGCCCCGCAGCTGCGACATCCCCTGCCCGGGGCGGAGCTGGACAGCCATCTTCTCGCGGTGATAGTGAAAGGTCTCCTGGACCGCTACCCGGAACCCGGCGGGCGGGGGAGGGACGACACGACGGGGGCCATGGTGGTCATCGGCAACTCCCGGATGGCCCGGGACGAGCTTCTGCAGCCGGGCAACCTGGCCTTTCTGCTCAATACGCTTGATTATCTTTCGCTGGACGAAAATCTCATCCGGTTGCGCGCCCGGCTGGCCGCCGAACGTCCTCTTCGCACCGTATCCGCGGCGACCCGTACCACCCTGCGCTGGCTGAATATTCTTCTGGCGCCTTCGGCGGTCATCGGTTTCGGCCTGATCCGCTACTGGATCCGCCGGTCGGGGCGGACCGGAAGGAGGGGGCGGTGAAAGCAAAATACCTGATCGTTCTCTTCCTGTTGCTGGCGGTCGTGGTTCTGGTGTTGTCGATCTCCCGCCGGCCGACCGGAGAGGAGAGTCCTCTTCTTCCCGGTTTGAAGACGGAGGAGATCTCGGGAGTGGAGATCAGGCGGGAGGGGCGAAGCCTGCGTTTGGACCGGAGAAACGGGGAGTGGGTGATCGAGACCGCCTGGGATCACCCCGCTTCCGCCGCCGCGGTGGAAAACCTTCTGCGCCGTCTGCAATCGATAACCGTCGGTCACCCGGTCAGCTCGAGCCGGCAACGCCATCCGCTCTTCAAAGTCGGCGCCGACGGGTATCGCGTCGATCTTCTGGACCATTCCGGCTCCATCCGGCACTCGGTGGTGGTGGGCAAGCGCGGCGAAGATATGCTCAGCAGTTTCGTGCGGCGGGCCGATTCCGACGAAGTTTTCCTCTGGCGGCAATCGCTGGACTGGGTGGTCAACGCCGAAACCAACCGCTGGATGGAGAGAGACCTCTGGGGAATCTCGGCCGCCGATTGCCGGGCGTTCTCGGTGAAAACCGCGGACGGCGAATACCGATGGGAGCGGGACGACGAAAAGGAATGGCGGCCGGTCTCCCCGGAAACCGGGGATGTCCGCGGTCGGCGGGCGGGCGAGCTGCTTTCATTGCTGATCGGCGTCCGCCCCCTGGAACTGGCGGGCCGCCTCCCCGAGTTTGAGGAGCGGTTTGCCGCGCCGTTTATGCGTTATCGCTTCATCTCGCGGGAGGGCGAAGAATTTGAGGCCGTGGTCGGCGAAAGGGAGGGGAACCGTTATTATTTTCAGCTCCAGGGAATTCCTTTTGCCTACCGGGTGGGAGCCAGCCCCCTGGATGAGGCGGTCCGGAGACTGGCGCCCCCGTCCCGTTCGAACGAAGGAACCTGATCCCGATTAAGATGAGCAAAAAGGATCTATATAAAGTTCTGGGGGTTTCCCGTTCGGCGTCGCCGGACGAGATCAAGAAAGCCTACCGCCGACTGGCGAAAAAATACCACCCCGACGCCCATCCCGGCGACAAGACCGCCGAGGAGAAGTTCAAGGAGGTTTCCCAGGCGTACGATATCCTGGGCTCGCCGGAGAAGAGAAAACAATACGACGCCATGGCCTCCGCTTTTTCCCGGGGTCCCAGTCCGGGAGGTTTCGACTTCGGGGGAATCGATCTTGGCGACCTGTTCGGTTCCACCGGCGCCAGGCCGGGAGGCGGAGGGCAGAGTTTTTACTATCAGGACATCTCCGGGATGGGAGGACTGGGGGACCTTTTCAGCGGATTTATGGATCTGGGGGATTTTATCCGGCAATCGCGCGCCGGCCCCCGGAAGGGAAGCGATATCAGATCCCGGGTCGCCATCTCGAGCCGGCAGGCTGAAAACGGGGGTACCGTCAGGCTCAAGATCAGGAAGACCGACAACTGCGCGGAATGCCGGGGGTCGGGAGCCTTCGGGGGAGGTTCCGGCCGCGCCTGTTCCGAATGCGGCGGGTCCGGGATGATCGCCATCGCCAAGGGAGGTTTCGGAATTCAAAGGCCCTGTCCCCGCTGTTACGGCCGGGGAGCGATAATCGACGACCCCTGCCGGACCTGCGGGGGAACCGGGCGGGGAGAGACGACTAGGACCGTCTCGCTTAAGATCCCCCCGGGAATCCGGGACGGGCGAATCATCCGGGTAAAAGGACAGGGCAACCCCGGAACGAGGGGCGCCCCCCCCGGCGATCTCCTGGTCGGGGTCTCCGTGAGACCTTCTCCGGAACCGGAAGGAGGCGGGAAGAATCTTCGCGCGACGATCACGATCGGCCTGGCGACCGCCGCCCGCGGGGGCAAGGTTCGTCTCCGGCAAGCCGGAAAGAGCGCGCTTCTCACCATTCCGCCGCGTACCCGCCCGGGGACCGTCTTCCGGCTCAAGGGCGGGGGAAGCGGACGCCCTCCCGGAGATCTCCTGGTAAAGGTTGACGTGAAGATTCCGGAGAGGCCCACCGCGGAGGAGAAAGAGCTTATCGAGATGATCTCAAGAAGAGCGGGAGGAAGATGAAAGAACCTTATCCGCCGCAAGCGGACCGATAAGGTTTGACAGGAGTGCCGGTGTCTGCTATCAATGGCCGCTTATTCCTGAAATGCGTCCCCTCTGCAACCCCTGTTTCCTGTAACTGACAACGTGAAAAACGACTTTAAAGCCGGACTCAATCTTCCCCGGACCGGACTGTCGATGAAAGCCGGCCTGAACCGGAAGGAGCCCGCGCAGCTCGAGGAATGGGCCGGGACCGACCTTTACGGGAAGATCCGCCGGGCCCGGCGGGGGCGGGAGCGCTTCACCCTGCACGACGGTCCTCCATATCCTACCGGAGAGCTGCATATCGGCACGGGGATGAACAAGATCCTCAAGGATTTTGTCGTTCGATTTCAGACGATGCTCGGCCGCGACGCTCCCTTCATACCGGGCTGGGACTGCCACGGCCTCCCCATCGAACACAAGGTGATGTCGGGATTGGGCGAGAAAGCGGCCGGCATTTCCGAAGCGGCGATCCGCGGCCGGTGTCGCGAGTTCGCCCTGAAATACGTGGAGATAAACCGGTCCCAGTTTCGCCGGCTGGGATGCGCCGGGGACTGGAACCGGCCGTACCTTACGATCGCTCCCGAATATGAAGCGGCCGTTTTGAATCTCTTTTCGAAGCTGGTCGCCGGAGGATACGTCTACCGCCGGCTCAAACCGATCCACTGGTGCTTCGACTGCCGGACGGCGCTGGCCGAGGCGGAACTGGAGTATCGCCTGCAGAGCGACCCCTCAATCTTCGTCTCCTTCCCGCTGGAAGGGCCTCTCCCGGAAAAATCGGGCGACAAGACGGGTGATCCGGTTTCGATCCTGGTCTGGACCACCACTCCCTGGACTCTGCCCGCCAACCGGGCGGTGGCGGTTCACCCCGACTTTGAATATCTCACGGTGGAGTTCACCCGCCCGGAAACGGGAGGGAAGGAGCGGGCGGTCATCGCCGCCGGAGCGGTCGAGCGGGTTATGACGGAGATGGGGGCAGCCAATTTCCGCGCCGGGCCGGCTTTCCGGGGCCGGGAGCTGACCGGCCTGAGATACCGGCACCCCTGGTCGGGAGAATCCCGTCCGGTGATCGCGGCGGCGTTCGTCAACCTGGAGGACGGAACCGGTTGCGTCCACATCGCTCCCGGCCACGGCCAGGAGGACTATCAGGCGGGACTGAAAGAGGGGCTGGAAGTGTACAGCCCGGTGGGGCCGGGGGGAGGGTTTGACCCGGCGGTTGAAGGGGTCGGCGGGCGCAACGTTTTCGAAGCGAACCCCGAGATCGTCGGCCGGCTGCGCCAAAACGGCCTTCTCCAATGGGAGGGCGAGATCTCGCATTCCTATCCCCACTGCTGGCGATGCCGGAACCCGGTGATCTTCCGGGCGACCCGGCAGTGGTTTATCTCGCTCGAAAACCTCGACCTTCGGAAGCGCGCCCTGAAGGAGGCGGCCGAAACCAGGTGGGTTCCCGAAAGGGGCTTGCCGAGAATAAGCGGGATGCTGGAGCAGCGCCCCGACTGGTGCATCTCCCGGCAGAGGAAGTGGGGGGTTCCGATCCCGGTCTTCTATTGCCGGGGTTGCGGCGAGGAACTTGTCCGGGTCGACGTCATCGATCATATCGCGGAACTCTTCGCCCGCCACGGCGCGGACTACTGGTTTCAGAACGAACCCGAGGCCCTGCTTCCGCCGGGGGTAACCTGCGGCGGCTGCGGCGGGGGGGAACTGGTAAAGGAGACCGATATCTTCGATGTCTGGTTCGAGTCCGGCTCCTCCCACCGGGCGGTGGTTATGAACAATCCCGCGCTCAATTTTCCCGCCGATCTTTACCTGGAGGGGTCCGACCAGCACCGGGGCTGGTTTCAACTCTCCCTCCTGTTGTCGGTCGCCGCTTGGGATACCGCCCCTTTCCGGTCGGTGGTGACCCACGGATTCGTGGTCGACGATAAAGGGGAGAAGATGTCTAAGTCGAGGGGAAACTTTATCTCCGTCGATGACATTCTCAAGGAGGTCCCGGCCGATATCCTCCGCCTCTGGTTCTCCTCGGTCGATTACCGACGGGACATCAATCTTTCCCGGGCCCTGATCGAACCGATCGTGGAGTCCTACCGCAAGCTCCGCAACACTTTCCGCCATATTCTGGGGAATCTTTATGACTTCGATCTGGGTCGGCACGCGGTCCCGTCCGGCCGGATGCTTGAAATCGACCGCTGGGCCCTCAACGCCCTGAACAACCTGACCGATCGGGTGAACTCCGCCTGGCGGGACTACGAGTTTCACCGGGCCTATCGGGATATTCACAGTTTCTGCGTCATTGAAATGTCCTCCTTTTATCTCGACGTTCTCAAGGACCGACTCTATACACACGCGCCCGACAGCGGATCGCGGCGATCCTGCCAGACCGCGCTGGCCCTGATCATTTCGGCGCTGGTTCGAATGCTGGCTCCGATAATTCCTTTCACGACTGAAGAGGTGTGGAAGAACTGCGGATTTCTCCCCGATCGGGAGGAGAGCGTTCATCTCGCCCGGTGGCCGGAGATCTCCCCGGAGTGGAAAAACGACCAGCTGGCCGGCGAGTGGGAGCGTCTGCTTGAGCTCAGGAGCGAGGTTATGAAATTCCTGGAGGAATTCCGCCGGTCCGGGAGGATCGGCAACTCCCTTCAGGCGAAAGTCCGCTTCCGGGTTCAGCCGGGACCCTGGGCCGATCTGCTGCGCAAGCATCAACGGGAACTGTCTTCTTACCTGATCGTTTCCCGGGCGGAGATCTCCGGAGACGGGGATTGGGCGGAGGAAGAGGGTTTTCAGCCCTCCACCGTCGACGGGGTGGAGATCAAAATCGCCGGCGCGCCGGGGGAAAAATGCCCCCGGTGCTGGAAATACCGGGAACTGGGCGAGACCGCTTTTTCGACGGTCCCGGTATGCCGGGAATGCGCCGGCCATCTGGAAGCGATCTCGGGCGCGAAGTCGTAAGAATGGCTTGCATTGCTTCGAGTTAAAGACAACCCGGATTTCCAATTCGGGTCAAGCCCTTAAGGAGGATGACGTGAGGAAGAGAGAACTGGAACAGTTGAAGAAAGCCCTGCTCAGCGAGCGGGAGAGGATCCACCAGGACCTCTCCCGGCTGCAGGAAGAAAACCTGAACAAGAACTCCAGAGATTTCGCGGGTGAGATCTCCGGCCTGGGAACGCACATCGCCGACGTGGCCGACCAGGATTACAACCGGGGGTTTATCCTCAACCTTGTCTCCGGCAAGCAGAAGCAACTTGAGGAAATCGACCGGGCCCTGGATAAGATCGAAGAGGGCGACTACGGGCAGTGCGAGAATTGCGGCGGCCCGATCGACGTCAAACGGCTGAAAGCCCGGCCGGGCGCGATCTATTGCCTGGAATGCCGGGAGCAGCTGGAAAAAGAAGAAGCGATTTAAGTATGCGCTGGACTATCGGCACCTGCCTGCTGCTGGTCATCCTGGATCAGGCGACAAAAATCGTCGCCGCCGCCGGACTCTCTCCCGGTGTTTCCCGCCCGGTGATTGAAGGATTCTTCTACCTGACGCTGGTGATGAACCCGGGAATCGCCTTCGGCTTGTTTCCCCAGTATTCCCGGCTCTTTATATTCTTAAGCTTCGCCACCATTCTGCTGATCGTCATCCTCTACCGGAAAGTATTCCGCCGGGGCAGGCTCCACCAGATTTCGGGAGGGTTGATTCTGGGAGGGGCGGTTGGAAACCTGATCGACCGGATTCTTTACGGCCACGTGGTGGACTTCCTGGATTTTCGCTGGCGGGGCTATCGCTGGCCGGCTTTCAACCTGGCCGACAGCGCGATCTGCGTGGGAGTGGGACTGCTGGCGATCCTGCTCCTGCTGACGAAAGACAAGCCGGCGAACGGTTGACGCCGGAAGGCGCGTTCGCTTGCTCCCATATGAATGCTTGCTCATGAAAGTTGAACTGCGCCCTTTCAGGTTTCATCCGATCTACCTGGAAAAGCCCTGGGGGGGGCGAAAACTGGCTTCGGTTTTGGAAAGAGAGATTCCGGCCCGGCTCAAAATCGGGGAGTCGTGGGAGATATCGGACCGCGGGGCGGACTCCACGCCGGTGGCCTCGGGAGAGTTCCGGGGCCGGAATCTTCACCATCTGATCCAGACGCTGGGACCGCTCCTGCTGGGAGAGGAAGTGGCCCGCCGTTCCCCGCGAAGATTTCCCTTACTCTACAAGCTGCTTGATATCGAGTCTCTGATCTCCCTGCAGGTGCATCCTTCCGACGAATACGCCCGGCAGAGGGAGAATGACGCGGGCAAGACCGAGTTCTGGTACGTACTGGAGGCCGGGAGGGACGCGGCGGTAATCTCCGGGATAAGATGCGGATCGAAAGAAGAGTTTACCCGTCTTCTTGACGCCGGCCACCCGGAACGGGCGGTGGGAAGAGTCCCGGCCCGCCGGGGCGACTCCTTCTTCATCCCCCCGGGCCGGATTCATTGCCTCGCTCCTTCCTGCCTGCTGGTGGAGATCCAGACCAACTCCGACCTGACCTACCGGGTACACGACTGGGGGCGGACCCTTCCCGACGGTTGCCGGCGGACGCTGCACCGGGAGCGGGCGCTGGACGTGATCGACTGCGGCGACCGGGGAGCCGCGCCGGCGAAAGGGATCACGGAAGAATCCGGATTCGGCCGGACGACAGTTCTCCAGTCCGGGCCCCCTTTCGGGGTGGAGCTGATCGAGGTCCGCCGGCGCCGGCCGGATGAGACCGCCGGCGACCGGTTCGCGGTTCTGACCTGCGTTGAAGGGGCGGGGAGCGTTTCGGTCTCCGCCCGGCCGGGAGAGACCTGGAGTCTGGGCCGGGGAGATTCCCTGCTCCTGCCCGCCTATCTGGGCGGTTACGAGATCAACCCCCTGCCGGCCGTGACTTTGCTGAAAAGCTGGCCGGAATACTGAGCTAACCCGGAGTATTCAGTGAAAAGACACCGATCGACTGGAAATACCGGAGTAACTCAACTGGAGCGAAAACAATGCAAAGTATGACCGGTTACGGGCAGGCCCGGGTGAAGGGTCGAGGCTACACCCTGGCCGTCGAGGTCCAGTCCCACAACCACCGTTTCCTGGAGGTAAAGGTGAAGATGCCTCCGGAGTATCTCAGCCTGGAGCGGGAGGTTATCGAGCTGGTCTCCAGCCGGATCGCTCGCGGCTGGATTACGGTGATCGTCTCCCTCCGTCTCTCCCCGGAAAGAGCGGAGATGCGGGTCAACCGCAAGCTGGCCCGTAAATACTGGAACGGCATCCAGAAGTTGCGGCGGGAACTGGCGATCTCCCAGCCCTTCAATCCCGAGATTCTGGTTCAGCTCCCCGGGGTCTTCGAGATCTCTTCCGGCCAGCCCGGGACCAGGGAGTTAAAGGCCGATCTGATCTCCGCTCTGGACTCCGCCCTCGAGCGGATGATTCGGTTGCGGGCGAGGGAGGGGCGGGCGCTGTCTTCCGTGATGAAGCGACACCTGAAAAGCCTGCGCACCTCGTTGAGACAGACCAGGTCCCTGATCCCGGATCCCGCCCGGGCGGCGAACGAAAAGCGCGGACGCAACGATAACGACACCGCCGGTCGCTATAATGTGGAAGAGGAACTCAATCGTCTGGAAAGCCATCTCGAGCACCTGGGGAAGACGCTGGAGCGGAAACAACCGATCGGCAAGATTTTGGAATTTATTCTGCGGGAGATCCTGCGGGAGGTCACCACTCTCGGGGACAAGGCCGGTCTGGCGGCCGTCTCCGACCGGGCCGTGCTGATGAAGACCGAGATCGAAAACCTGCGCGAACAGAGCAGAAACGTGGAGTGAAAAAATGATCAAAGGAGCGTTGTTCGTGGTAACCGCCCCATCGGGCGCCGGGAAGACCACCATCTGCGACGCGGTCATCTCCCGGATCGGCCGCTTGAGATATTCGATCTCCGCCACCACCCGGCCGCCCCGGAAAGGGGAGAAGGATGGGAAGGATTACTTTTTCCTCTCCCGGGAGGAGTTCGAGAAGGGAATCGGCGAGGACCGTTTCCTGGAGCACGCCGAGGTTTACGACAACTATTACGGAACCCCGAAGGAGTTCATCTTCGAGCAGCTGCGTGCCGGTTACGACATCATCCTGGATATCGACGTCCAGGGCGCGCTGGCGCTGAAAAAGCGGAAACTGCCCGCGGTTTACCTGTTCATTGTTCCTCCCTCGCTAGAAGAGCTGAAGAACCGGCTGGTGAAAAGGGGGACCGACAACGAAGAGGTGATCGCCCGGCGCTTCGCCCAGGCCAGAAGCGAGATGGGCTTTATCTCGCGTTACGATTATTGTATTATCAATGACCGGCTGGAAGAGGCCGTCGAGGATATGCTCGCGGTCATCCGGGCGGAACGTTGCCGGGTCGAGCGTTTGAAGGAGGAGATCGCCCGGATCTCTGGCTGAAAAGCCGCCAGGGAAAAGCCTGGTCGCAGACTTTCCGGAAGAATGCTTCTGTAAGGTTCGAGATAATCAGGAATAATTTTTCCCGAAGGAATAATAAGGAGACGGAGATGATAGGTCATACCGCGGAAAAAGCACTGGAACGAATTGAAAACATCTACATTTTAACCCTGCTGGCGACCAAGCGGGCGGTAAGCCTCTGTCGCGGGGCCAAGAGCCTGCTGCCGGAAGCCAAAAACCTCAAACCTCCCCAGATCGCCCTGGAAGAGATCATCCAGGGGAAGACCACCTACCATCTCCCCGAGGGAGAGGATGAAGAAAGCGAATAGTTCCCGGCCCGTTCCGAGAACGATCGTGGTCGGGGTCACCGCTTCCGTAGCCGCCTACAAGGCGGCCGAGCTGGTGAGCCGCCTGGTGAAAGAGGGGAACGAGGTCCGGGTCGTAATGACCCCCGACTCCCTTCACTTTATCCGCCCGCTTACCCTACAGTCTCTTTCCCGCCGGCGGGTCTACGTCGATATGTTCGAGCCGGTCGTTGAGTTCGATCATCTTCACGTCAGCCTGGCCGAAAGGGCGGATACGGTGGCCGTTGTTCCCGCCACCGCCGATTTCATCGGCAAGGTCGCCGCCGGCCGGGCCGACGATCTTTTAAGCGCGCTGATAATGACCACCTCCGCCCCCGTGCTTTTCGCTCCGGCGATGAACGCCGGGATGTACGGCAGCCCGATTCTCCGGGAGAATATCTCCCGCCTGCAAAAGCACGGGTTCTTCTTCATCGGCCCCGAAGAGGGGCGCCTGGCCTGCGGGGAGACGGGGCCGGGAAGGCTGGCCGAAATCGACCGGATCGCCGCCCGCGTGAGGGAGCTGGCCGGGGTCAAAGAAGGCTGAACGAATGCGGCTACTGGTCACCGCGGGACCGACGCGCGAGTTCGCCGACCCTTTCCGTTTTATCTCCAATCCCTCTTCCGGCCGGATGGGATTCGCGCTGGCCCGCGCCGGACGCCGGCGGGGTCACCGGGTGGTGCTGATCTCCGGCCCGGTCGAGCTGCGCCGGCCGGACGGGGTCAAGCTGGTTCCGGTCGTATCCGCCCGGGAGATGCGGAAGAAAGTCCTGGAGTATTTCTTCGCCTCCGACGCGCTGATTATGGCCGCGGCGGTGGCGGATTGGCGGCCGGCCGGACGTTCATCGAAGAAGCTCAAGAAGAACCGGCGGGATTCCACGCTCCGGCTGGCGCCGAATCCCGATATTCTTCGGGACGCGGGGCGGAAAAAAGGCGGGCGGATCCTGGTCGGGTTCGCGGCCGAGACCGGGAACCTGATTGACAACGCCCGCTCGAAAATGATAAGCAAGAGGCTGGATATGGTTCTGGCCAACGACATCTCCTTGCCCGACAGCGGTTTTCGGAGCGACCGCGCCCTCCTGGTCGCGGTAGGGGCCGATGGAACCGTGGAGGAATGGCCGCCGATGACTAAATCCCGCGCCGCGGAAAGAATTATCGCGCGGGTAGAGAGGTTGGCCCGCGAAAAGCGGACCCATGATCCGGATTGATTACAAGGATTTTTATCAGCGCAGGACCTCGCTGGGGAAGATCGGGCTGAAAGCCGTCCCTGAATCCAGGGATGTATTCCTGCGCCGGGTAGGGGAGTTCTTGAGTAACGGCCGCCGAAAGGTTATAAATATAGAGACTAACGAAGACCGCGTGCGGGTCTGGTTTCAGGAAGATGTTTAGCCGGATTCCGCCGGCTCGGATTAATTGTCGGCGCGGTAGCCAAGTGGTAAGGCGGAGGTCTGCAAAACCTCTATTCACCGGTTCGAATCCGGTCCGCGCCTTGGCCGGAGTGGTGGAATTGGCAGACACTAGGGACTTAAAATCCCTTGGATATTCGTATCCGTGCCGGTTCGAGTCCGGCCTCCGGCACTGTCGTTGAATTAATCCCCCCCGGATTCGTCCAACAGGGTGGAGGCGAATAACGCCTGAAACAAGACATAAACCGAAAAGGAGGCCGGATAATGATTAAGAAAGCAATAGTCGCGTTGGTCCTGGGCGCGGTGATGGTGTCCGTACTGGTCGCCGTGCTTCCGCTGGTGCGCGCCCAGCAGTATGGCCCCCAGCAGACCGAGATTGAGCGCCTGCAGAGAGAACTGGACCGGAGGCTGGTCTCGATCGACAATACCCTGTCCCGGATCGAGCGCACTCTGGAATTGGTCCGCCGCCAGGTGGAAAGCATCGACCGGAAGATTCAGTAAAGGTTGATCCGGACTAATATTCGATTCCGGGCCGGGCGGAAACTCCTCGACGGTAAGGGTGCTTGATCTCCCGCATTTCGGTAACGTAGTCCGCGGCCTTAAGGACCTCGGGAGGGGCGTCCCGGCCGGTGAGAACGATCTCCAAATTCCCGCCGGCACGTTTGATTCCGGCGGCGACCGCGGCGGGGGAGAGAAGGCCCGCCGCCAGAACACAGTTTATTTCGTCCAGCACCAGAACTCCGCCCAAGCTGCCGTTCATAATC
This sequence comes from PVC group bacterium, assembly GCA_003551625.1. GTDB lineage: Bacteria > Auribacterota > Erginobacteria > Erginobacterales > PUNC01 > PUNC01. The sequence goes on from PUNC01000106.1 coordinate 22,601, forward strand.
TCCCGGGCCTTTTCCCAGCCTTGTTTTGCCCCCCGGCGATCGGGCCGGGATACGGACTCCTTTGACACCCGTTCCCCGGTTCCGAAGCTGTAGATCCTTATCCCGGCAATCCTCCGGAGGCTTTCCAGCTCCCCGCCGGGCCGACCTCCTTTTAAGAACCGGATCACCGCCACTTCTTTTCCGGCTCCGGCCGCCCGGAGCGCCAGCCCCAACGCGGCGGTGGTTTTCCCCTTTCCCTTGCCGGTATAAACGTGGATCATTATTTTCTCCGTTCAAATAGTATCTCCCCGATGTTATCATAACTACGGTAAATCATATGATTCACTTCGGCTTAACCATCTCCTCTTTATGAAAAAACCAGCCGCCGGATTGCTGTTTTTCCTGGCGCTCGCGCTTCTTCCGTCCCGGTCGGTCCGTCCCGGCGAAGATCCCGGCGGCGTCGTCGACGATACCGGGGCCGTTCACGACTTTTCCCGCCCCCCCCGGAGGATCGTCTCCCTCAACCCCGATTTTACGGCCAATCTTTTGGCCCTGGGCGCCGGGGAGCGGATCGCGGCCGGAACCGATTTCTGTCCTCTCCCGGAGGGGATAAGGCTGGGTTCGCTTTCGCATCCGAACCTGGAAAAGATAGTCGCCCTGGCCCCGGATCTGGTCCTGGCCACCCGGGAAGGGAACCGGCCCCAGACCGTAGCCGCGCTCCGGCGGACGGGAATAGCCGTCTTCGTCACCGGACCCGCCGTCACCTTCGAGGATTATTTTTCCCTTCTCCGCCGCCTCGGATCAATCCTGGGGGAACCCGTCGCCGCCGAGGAGGTCATCGGACGGATAGAAGATAAACTTGCCGAAGCGGAGAATTACGCCCGGGGACGAGAGCGGCCCCGGGTCTTTCTCCAGCTGGGAGCGGCCCCGATTGTCTCCGCCAACCGCCGAACGATCGTACACCAGGCGATCACGGCCGCCGGGGGAATCAACGTAACCGCCGATCGCCCCAATCGGTATCCGGTCTTGAGCCGCGAGGCGGTAATGGCCTTCGACCCCGACGTGATCGTGGTCGCCGTGATGGGCGAAGAGGCCGCCTGGGGAATGGAGCGCTGGCGCCGATTGCCGGGCCTCCGGGCGGGGCGGGAAAGCCGGGTATACGCAATCGATCCCGACCTGATCTGCCGGCTAACTCCGGACCTGGGGGAGGGGGTCTTATCCCTGGCTAAACTGATCCACGAAGAAATCCCGGCCGGCCGGGACGAGGGGCGATGAAGGCGGGCCGAACAGGTTTGTTTTTCGCCGCACTCTCGGGAGCGTTGGCACTGGCCGTCCTGTTTTCTCTTACCCAGGGCGCCTACCCAATTCCCCTGGGAACACAGTTGCGGATCCTGACGGGCCGTTTGGCTCCGGGCTCGCCGGAAGCCGACATTATTCTGCGTCTGCGGTTGCCCCGGGTCCTGGCGGCCGTACTGGTGGGGGGTGCGCTCTCGGTGGCCGGAGTTGTCTTTCAGGGCCTCTTCCGCAATCCTCTGGCCGAACCATACACTCTCGGTGTTTCGGGCGGAGCGGCGGTGGCGGTGGCGGCGGCACTTTTCTTTCTGCCCGCCGCCGGCTGGAGTCTGCTCCCTCTTTTCGGACTGCTCGGGGCGTGGTTGGCGGTATTTATCGCCTATTCCATCGCCCGGCGTCGGAAGATCTTAAAGGTCGCCTACCTACTCCTGGTGGGGGTGATGGTCTCCTTCATCTCTTCATCGCTGATATCCTTGTTTCTCGCGATCACCCCCTTGAGCCAGTTCCGAACGGTGATCTTCTGGGCGATGGGCTCCCTGGAAGGGGTGGGGGGGGCTATGCTTGGGGTCACGGCGGTGTTTATTCTGCCCTGTGTTCTGCTGGCCTGGAGCCGGGCCTGGGTCTTGAACGCCCTGGTTCTCGGCGAAGAAGGGGCGGCTTCGCTGGGAATAGAACTGGAGAAGGAAAAGCGAATACTTTTTTTTATCGGTTCGGCCCTGGCCGGAGCCGCCGTGGCGGCGGCCGGCATCATCGGTTTCGTGGGTCTGATCGTCCCCCATTTTCTCCGCCTCGGCCTCGGCCGGGATCATCGGTTCCTTGTTCCCGCTTCGTTCCTGGCGGGAGCGCTTTTCCTTCTTCTTTGCGACCTCGGCGCCCGGCGGCTGCTGTCGCCCCTGGAACTTCCGGTGGGAGTAGTGACGGGAATCGTCGGAGGGTTGGGGTTTATTCTCCTGCTCAGCCGGAGCCGGAAGGAATGACCGCCCGGCCGCTGTTGAAAGTGTCGTCCCTGAAGGCGGGTTACGGCTCCAAGATGGTGCTGGAAGGTATCGACCTGGAGATTGCGGAAGGGGAGTTTTTCGGGCTCGCCGGCCCCAACGGCAGCGGCAAGACCACGCTGATCCGGGCCTTGAGCGGGATCATCCCCGCTTCCGACGGCGAGATTTTGCTGGAGGAGGTGCCGCTGGATAATATTCCCGGTCGGTTTCGAGCCCGGAAGATCGCGGTGGTGAGCCAGAACCCGGACCGTTTCCTCGATCTGGCGGTGGAGGATATCGTCGTCCTGGGAAGGCTTCCGTATTTCAGTCCGCTCCAGTGGATTCCCAATTATCGGGACCGCTCGGTTATCGACTGGTCTTTGAAAATGACCGGGACGGCCGGGATGCGGAAGATCAATTTCCAGAAGTTAAGCGGCGGCGAGCAACAGCGGGTGCTGATCGCCCTGGCCCTGGCCCAATCTCCGCGGCTGCTGCTGCTGGACGAGCCGACCCAGCATCTCGACCTTAAATACCGATCCGAAATCTTCAGCCTGCTGGAGGACCTGAACCGGGATCACGGAGTCACCGTGGCGGCCGTTCTCCACGATCTGAACCTGGCCGCGGCACATTGCCGGCGGATGCTCCTTCTCAAGAACGGACGGATCAGGGGAATCGGCGAGCCGAAAGACCTGCTCACCCCGGAGCGGGTCCGGGAGATATTCGGTCTGCCGGTGGTCGTGACCGAACACCCCGAGACCGGCTGCCCGGTGGTTCTTCCCTCGATCCCCGCCGCCCCGTAATCCCGCTCCCAAGTCCGTCCGCCCGCGCCCCGATACCGGAGTGGCATTGCGGGTTGACTGAATATTTCATTGACTGTAGTATTCCCGCAGGCCGTCACTGAACCGGAAGGAGGCAGGCGTTATGGGGAACAAGATCAGGGGCGTGATCTTCGACAACGACAACACCATCGCCAAAATCTATCCCGATCCGAAGGGTTACTGGCTGGATGTATTTCTGGCCACGGTCAAGGAGTGCGGGGGGAAGGTCCCGGAAGGGCGGGAAGAGGAGTATATGCTCGCCTACTACACCGGCCGGAATTTTGTCGGCCGGCTGAAAGAACTGGGAGTCACCAGCGGCTGGGATGAATTTCAAGCGGCCAAGGGCCGCGTTGACGAACGACTGCGGATATCTTTGATCAAAGCGGGCAAGTCTTACCTCTTTCCGGACGCGATTGAGCTGATCAAATACCTTGACCGCAACGGGATTAAATTTGGAGTCGCCACCTTTACTTCCCGGCCGGTGGTGATGGCGGCCTTCGACCAGTTGCCGGAGGTTCCCCGCCCGCAGGGCTTTTTCGGCTGGGACGATTCCCTGGAAAAGAAGCTGGAAAAACCCAACCCCGAGATCGCCTACCTCGTGCTTGATCAAATGGGCGTGAAACCCGAGGAATCGATAATGGTCGGGGATCGCCTTACCGACGTGGAACTCGGCAACCAGGCCGGAATGAAGAGTTGCCTGGTCAAGCGAGCGGAGGAGGACGGAGACCTGATCCGGAGCATGGAGCGGGAGATCGAAGCGATCCGCGGGAACCTCGGCCGGGTGGAAGACTTCAAACAGATCCCGACCTACCAGGTCACCAGCCTCACCGAGCTGCTCCCGATCATCGAGTCTTCTTAAAGGCCGGGGAAACGACAAAGCGCCAGGGGAAATCCTTTCCCCGGCTGATTCCCACCCGGGGGCCGGAACCGATCCAGTCTTCCGGAATCTTGACTCCATCGGTCAGAAACAGCCTCTTCCCGCTGGTCAGGTCCCAGCCGTTCCAGCGAAGATCGATCCCAAAAACCCGCGTCAGTCGTCCGGGCCCGCCGATCAGACCGCTCTTCGGCCATTCCCCGGTCGGGGAGCCGGCCTCCTTGAGAAGCGCCGACCGGATGAGGACCGCCCCCGGCCGTCCCGCCTCCTCGGTAACCACGTTCAGCAGATGGTGAACACCGTAGCAAAAATACACATACGCCCTTCCCGGCGGCCCGAACATAATTTTGCTGCGCGGGGTGGAGCCCCGGCAGGCGTGGGAGGCCGGATCGCCCGGTCCCAGGTAGGCCTCGGTTTCGACGATGAACCCGGAAACGGCTCCTTTCGGCCCCGTCCTTACCAGGATCTTTCCCAGGAGCGCCCGAGCCGCTTCCAGCGTAGGCTGACGATAAAAGTCCTCCGGTAGTGTTCTCATAAAAAAGAGACGGAACGAAAGCCGCTCCGCGCCTCCACGGATAACGCTTGTCCGAGGCGGGGGAATTGTTTTATTATCCGGTGTTGACCGTGACCGAATTATTAAAGTCCGGTCTCGATATTTCGAATGGCGGCGGGGATCGCTCAGCCCGCCGATTAAGCACAGCTTGATCTTAATCGTCCGGGCCCGGCGGAACAATAAAGAATCGAGGAGACCGAGATGACCGAGAATGAAAAAGGCAAGAAGCCGGCCGAAGCTAAGGCCGAAACCAAGCCGGAAGCACCCGCTCCCGGTATCGATCTGACCGATCTGGTTGACCGGACGGCCGAAAGAATCGCTTTCCTGAAGAAGCAGCAGGAGGATCTGGCCCGCCAGAAAGACGAACTGGAGGAGCTCAGCCGCCAAAAGAAGGAGTTGGAGAAAAGCCGGCGGGAGATCCTGGTCAGTCTGGAGCGGGCCCTCTCGGTTCTTCAAAACGAAGAGAACGACCTGCAGCGGAAACATTCCCTGGTCCAGACCACCCGGAATGAGTTCGGGAAGATCCTCAAAGAGGTGAGGGGAATCCGGGAAGGGGAGTGGAGGAAAGAGAACGTCAAGGAGGAGCTGAGCCACGCCCTGGCCCTGGTGGCCAAGGCCCACCGCGATTTCCGCAAGGCGCAGGGGCAGATCGAGGCAATCGCCGCCCGCGACCTGGAAGGCGGGCGGGAACGGCCGCTCCCGCCGCCGGCCGCGATCCCGGAGATTCTGCCCGCCCGACCGGGGGAGCTTTTCAAGCAAGGGTTGGTCTTTTTCCTCCCGGCCGCTCTCCTGGCTCTTCTGGTGGCTATTCTATTAAGGATCATCGCGCTTCTTCAGGCCGTTTAATCCGAATTATTCCTAGTCCGGGTTGTTTTTGATCACCATAGTTTTCGTTTGTAACCAGGGTTAAGCTTACGGTTCCGATTATGCTCCGTTTCTTCTTTCCAAAAGGAGATGTCGATAACGAGATTTCGCGGCTCGACCAGGAGATCAGGAATACGCGCAAAGAGATCCGTCGCCTCGAGAAGCAGAGCCGCCGGTTGAGGGCGATGGCCGCTCCCGCTCCGGAAGGGGCGCGTTTTGGCCGTAAAAAAGGCGGCAAGCAGATCCCGGAAGAAGACCGGCGGCGGCTGGTAAGTTATCTCGGGGCGGGAAGCGTTCAGACCATCCGGCAGTATAAATTCAAGAGCGACCTTTTGAGGAAGAGAAGAATGCTGCTGGCCGCCGCCGTCCTGATCGCGATCGCCCTGATTGTCGCGGCCCTGTATCTTATCTGATCTCCAACCCGGATTATCCGAATCCAGGCTGAATTATGAGCAAGCTTGAACAAAAACCCAACGGGATCGGCAGAGGCGTACATCCGGATCAGCGGGTGGGGGTCTTTGTCGATGTCCAGAATCTGTTCTATTCCGCCCGCAACCTTTTCGAGGCCAAGACCCATTTTGGGAAACTGCTCGAACACGTGGTGAGGGGCAGGAAATTGATCAGGGCGATCGCTTATACCGTGGCCAAGGAAGGGGCGGACCAGGCCGGCTTCGTGGAAGCGCTGGAGCGCTTCGGCTATGAAGTGAGGGTTAAGATCCTCAGGGAAAGACCCGACGGGACGGCCAAGGGAGATTGGGATATGGGCATCGCCATCGACTCGATTTCAACCGCCGACAAGCTCGACACGGTGATCCTGATATCCGGGGACGGCGATTTCGTTCCCCTGGTGGAGATGCTCAAGGCCCGGGGCTGCCGGGTGGAAGTGGCCGCTTTCGAAAAAAGCACGGCTCACGAATTACGAAACGCCGCCCACCGGTATCTCCCGATCGAGGAAGATCTTCTCTTCCGGCCCAACCGGTAAGATATACCCGGAGTCAAGAGTAAAGATTTGACCCCAAGTTTGCCGCCGGGGATCAGTTCTCCCGCCAGCCCGGCGGGTGCCACCTTCCCCGTTCATCGAAAAACCCGTTCTCCCAGGTCATCCCCGGTTTGCGTTCCGGCCGCCACCAGCCGCGCATCCAGCGGCCGTGCGCCCACCTTCCCGGAACCCAGGCCATCGGCCCGTCGGGGTGGCGATATTCTTCCAGGGGTTGCCAATATCCGGGGAACCAGCGCCCGAACTCGTCCTGGTGCCTCTCCACCCAGTGGTAACCGACTCTTTCCGCCGACCGCCAGAAACCGGGCATAACCCTCCGACCCGCGATTACCAGCGGTTGCTCCCGGACCATCCCCCGGAAGCGGTGGGGGTGGGGAGGCAGATGAGGATCGGCGGCGGCGGATGCTTTGAGGACGCCGGGCGCGAGAATGAACGCCGAAATCATCAAGACGGATATCTTCATAAGCTGGTCTCCTTCTAACCGGGTCGTTGTTAAAATCTTATAACCCGGGCGGCAGCCTCAAGGCAAGAAGAATACCGGCCGGTTGCCGGAAGGAGAGGGGAGGGATATACTTGGAAAAAACGACGCATCCCTTCCCGCCACAGCCCGAAGGGCGGTGCCGGGACGAAATCCGAATAACAGCTTGCCCATCACCCGATGAGACAATTCCGCTTAAAGACCGAGTTTGAACCCCGCGGCGATCAGCCCCGGGCCATCGATGCTCTTATCGGGGGGGTGGGGGAGGGAAGGGCCCACCAGGTCCTCCTGGGCGTTACCGGCTCGGGCAAAACCTTCACCGTGGCCAACGTAATCGCCCGGCTGAACCGGCCCGCGCTGGTCATCGCCCCCAACAAGACCCTGGCCGCCCAGCTCTACGGGGAATTCAGGGAGCTTTTCCCGGAAAACGCCGTGGAATATTTCGTGAGCTACTACGACTACTACCAGCCCGAGGCTTACCTGCCCTCCACCGACACCTTTATCGAGAAGGATACCGCCATCAACGAAGCGATCGACCGGATGCGCCACTCCGCCACCCACTCCCTCTGGACCCGCCGGGACGTGCTGATAGTGGCCAGCGTCTCCTGCATCTACGGCCTGGGGTCGCCGCGCGAATATCGAGAGCTGATGTTGGAATTGAAAAGGGGAAAGCCGCTCGACCGCGATCGTTTTCTCAAGGACCTGGTGGAGATCTACTACCAGCGAAACGACTACGACTTCCAACGGGGCACCTTCCGGGTGCGGGGGGACGTGGTGGAGATCTATCCGGCTTATGAGGAGAACAAGGCGATCCGGGTGGAGTTCTGGGGCGACGAGATCGAAGCCCTCTCCGAGATTGATCCCCTGCTGGGGCGGAAGACCGCGGAGCTGGATTCGGCCTCGATCTACCCCGGCAGCCACTATGTCACCTCGCCGGATAATATGAAGCGGGCGATGGGAGACATCGAGGAAGAGCTGGAACGGCGTCTCTCCGTCTTTCGCGCGCGGGGAAAGCTGTTGGAGGCGCAGCGGCTGGAGCAGAGAACCAGGTTCGACCTGGAGATGATCGGGCAGACCGGGTTCTGCAGCGGGATCGAGAATTATTCCCGGCATATCGATAACCGGCGGCCCGGGGAGCCCCCGGCGACCCTCCTTGACTACTTCCCCCCCGACTGGTTGCTCTTCATCGACGAAAGTCACATCACCGTTCCCCAGATCGGGGGGATGTACCGCGGCGACCGCTCCCGCAAGCGAACGCTGGTCGATTTCGGCTTCCGCCTGCCTTCCGCGCTCGACAACCGGCCTTTGAACTTCCGGGAGTTCGAGGAGAGGGTCAACCAGGTTATCTACGTCTCGGCGACGCCGGCCGAATACGAACTCGACCGCGCGCGGGGACGGGTGGTCGAACAGGTGATCAGGCCCACCGGCCTGACCGACCCCCCGATCGAGGTCCGAAAGGCCGAAAACCAGGTCGAGGACCTGATGGAAGAGTGCCGACGGGTCGTCTCCGCCGGGCAGCGGGTCCTGGTGACCACGCTCACCAAGCGTATGGCCGAGGACCTGGCCGACTTTCTCGGAGAAAACGGCATAAAGGTCAAATATCTCCATTCCGACATCGATACCATCGCCCGCAGCGAGATCATCCGGGATCTCCGACGCGGCGACTTCGATGTCCTGGTGGGGATCAACCTTCTCCGCGAGGGCCTGGACATCCCCGAGGTGGAACTGGTGGCGATCCTGGACGCCGACCGCGAGGGATTCCTGCGGTCCGAGCGCAGTCTGATCCAGACCTGCGGGCGGGCCGCCCGCAACATCAACGGCCGGGTGATTATGTACGCCTCCGAGCTCACCGACTCGATGGCGCGGGCGATCGCCGAGACCGATCGTCGCCGCCGGAAACAGCGGGAGTATAACCGCGAACACGGCATCACCCCCGCCGGGATCAAGAAGAACATCGGCACTCTCTGGGCGGCCCTTTACGAGGCGGATTACGTCTCCGTTCCCGGGCCGTCGGAAAAAGTCGCCGAACCGCTGCCCCGGGAGAAGATCGCCGCCGAGATCCGGCGGTTGAAGAACAAGATGCTCAAGGCGGCGCGGGAGCTCAATTTCGAGGAGGCCGCTACCCTCCGCGACCGGATCCGCCGCCTGGAGGAAGAAAGCCTCTACTGGTAGCGGGTAATTCCGCTACGTCTTCCGCCACGGTTGTTTTCGTAGTCCACGGTTTCAGCCGTGGTTGCTGGCCTCGCCAAGCCACCCCTGAAGGGGTGGACTACGAGGGGGGCATAATGTAGTCCACGGCTTCAGCCGTGGTTTTCAGCCGCGGCAAGCCACCCCTGAAGGGGAGGACTACGAGGGATAAATTATGAATAACCTCGAGAAAACCGTCCGCCGTTTCCCCCGCCTTCCCGGCGTTTATCTGATGAAGGACGGCCGCGGACAGGTGCTTTACGTCGGCAAGGCCAAGGATCTCCGCGCCCGGGTCCTCAACTACTTCCGCCCCGGCGCCGACTCCCGGCCGACGGTCCCCCACCTGCTCGCCCGGGTTCGGAGGATCGAGTTCATCGCGGTCGACAACGAGAAGGAGGCCTTCCTGCTCGAAAACCACCTGCTCAAGGAGTATCGGCCGCCCTATAACATCTTCTTCCGCGACGACAAGGACTTCTACAGCCTGCGGATCGATCCCTCCCGAAATTATCCCCGTCTGGAGCTGGTGCGCCGTCCCCGCGCCGACGGCGCGCTTTATTTCGGCCCGTATTCCTCGGCGGCGGCGATGCGGAGTTCCCTGAAGTATTTCCAGTCCTTGTTTCCCTTGCGCCGCTGCTCCGAGAACGTCTTCCGCCACCGCCGCCGGCCCTGCCTTTACCACCAGATGGGACGCTGCCCGGCGCCCTGCGCCGGCCTGATCTCGCCCGAAGAGTACCGCCTCCGGGTGAACGAATTAGTCCTCTTTTTGCGGGGGAAGAAGAAGGAGCTGCTGGTTTCGCTCCGCCGGAAGATGAAGCGGGAGTCGGCGGCGCTCGACTTCGAGGAGGCGGGACGGACTCTGGAGCGGATCCGGGCGATCGAGGAGACGCTGGAGGAGCAGAAGATCAGCCGGGTGGAGGAAGCCGGCCGGGATGTCTTCGCCCTGGCCCGCGAGGGGGCGGCGACGGCAATCCAGGCCCTCTTCGTCCGTCGGGGCAAGCTGGTGGGAGGCAGGTCCGACTTCTTCCCCGGGGGGGTGGGGGACGATTCCGAGATCCTGGAATCCTACCTGAGCCAGTTCTACCGCCGCGGCGGCTATGTCCCGGCCGAGATCCTGCTTCCCCGGCTCCCGTCCCAGGCCGATATCCTTCAATCCTTTCTTGAGAGCGAGCGCGGGGGAAGAGTGCTTATGAAGGTCCCCCGCCGCGGGCCGAAGCGCAAACTGCTGGAGATGGCCGCCAAGAACGCCCGCCTGGCGCTGGCGGCCGGGCTGGCCGGCGAAAAGGGAGAGGGAGGCCTGGCGGAAACGAAACGGGCGCTGAAACTGAAGAATACCCCCCGAACGCTGGAAGCCTTCGACGTCTCGAATCTTTCCGGACGCGAAGCGGTAGGCTCGATGGCGGTCTTCCGCGACGGCGAAAAGTTTCCTTCCAGTTACCGACGCTACCGCATCAAGACCGTCGCCGGGGCGGACGATTACGCGATGCTCGCCGAGGTCATTCGGCGGCGCTACCTCCGCGCCGGTGAAATCCCTCCGCCCGATCTTATCCTGATCGACGGCGGCCGCGGGCAGCTGGAAACCGCCCGACAGGTTCTGGCGGAGTTGAAGATCGCCCGTCCGGACGTGGCCGCCATCGCCAAGGAAAAGTCCGAGCGGGGCGCGAAGACACCCGACCGGGTCTATCTGGCCGGGAGAAAAGGGCCGCTGGTGCTTCCGGCGGGCTCGCCGGCCCTGCGGCTGCTCCAACGGGCCCGAGACGAGGCCCACCGCTTCGCCCGCGCTTACCACCTCAAACTGAGGAAGAAAGACTTTCTGAAAAGCGGAAGCCGGGGGAAGCGGAAGTAATCCGACCCGGCGATCCAAGCCGGAACAAAAGAGCGGACAGGGAGAAATCCCTGCCCGCTCTTTATGCCGAAGCGGGGATTCGACCCCCGACAGCCTTGCGGCCACTAGGTCCTGAACCTAGCGCGTCTGCCAGTTCCGCCACTTCGGCTTGAAACAAAAGTAGTATATCGCCTGGGGCGAATGTGTCAAGCGGCTTACAGAGATTCTTCGCTCCTGTAGCCTGCCCTGAGCGCAGTCGAAGGGGGCGCTCAGAATGACACCAAATAAGCCCTTTTACCCCACACTAAATGGAAGAGAACCAGCAAAATTAATGTGACGAACTGACGCGGGCGGCGGGGCGGCGGCGGAGACCGGCGATCTGAACGGTATTCCCCTGCGAGTCGTGCGAGCCGATTATCTCGCCGGCCTGGCCCTGAATGCCGGAAGGGCGAAAGACTACACCCGGATACTCGCCCTGATTGAAAACAAAGCCGTCACTTCCGGCGCGATTGCAAAGCTCTGCAGGGGAAGACGCGGCAAATTGGTTGGGTTCCCGGCCGGCAACAAGCCGGAAACGTAAGGGGAGGGGCTAATCACTCTCCCCGGAAACGCCCCGTCCGTTGAGCGCGACAGTTTTTCCCGATTCAGCCGATTCCCGCATCGCCTCGATCGTCGCGATGTTGTCGCGGGCGGTCTTCCAGGAATAAGCGGGCTCTTCGCCGTCGAGGACCGCTTCCTCCATCGCTTCGATCTCGCAGAGGTAGGGGTTTTTCTTCTCGGTCTCGATGCGGGTTTCACGGTCGTCAAGGCCGACCAGCTTCAGCCCGGAAGATTTTCCGTCCACATCCGGCGACCAGGGGTTGGCGACCAGGATCCGGCCTTTTTCCCCGACCACCTCCGCTCCCACCCGATAGGGGAGGTTGTAGCCGCATTCCACCGTCGCGATCAGATCTCCCGGAAAACGCAGGCCGCCGGCGGTGAAGACGTCCACGCCCGAGTCCGATTCGATCCGGGACGCCCAGGCTTCCCGGGACGCCGTTCCGGCGACGGCGCGGCAGAAACTCACCGGGTAGCAGCCGATATCCCAGAGGGCCCCGCCGCCGAGTTCCCGGGCCCACCGGATATTTGAACGGTCGGCCGGCAGGGTAAAGGTGTAGTGGGCGCGGATCAGGCCGGGCCGCCCGATCACCCCTTCCCGGATCATCTTCAGCAAACGGAGCGCCTGGGGATGAAAGAGATAGGCGGTTGCTTCCAGAAGGACGACACCGTTTCTGTCGGCTTCCGCGCCGAGTTTTTCAACCTCGCCCGCGCTCAGGGCCAGCGGCTTCTCGCACAGGACGTGTTTCCCCGCCCGGATCGCCGCCAGCGCCCAGCGGTAGTGCAGGCTGTTGGGAACGGGAATATAGACCGCCTGGATCTCTTTATCCTCAAGCAGCTCCTCGTAAGAGCCGCAACCCCTGCTCCCGCAGCCGGCGGCGAATTCATCGGCCCGGTTCTTCTCCCGGCTGGCCACGGCGACCAAACGGGAGCGTTGCGAAGCGGAGAGGGCGGGCAGGAAACGCCGGCGGGCCACCCGCGCGGTGGAAATAATGCCCCATTTAATCTTCATAAAACGATTCTGCCAAGCCTTGCGGCCGATGTCAAACCCGGTGGATCGGCAGCGGCGGAAGGGAGAAGGGCGGACGTGACAAATATGCACGGCCAGGCTGTATCTATTCGATACAATAAGGCGCATTTCTCCAAAGAGTAAATGCCGCTAAGCGTCTATAAGGCAAAGGATAAGGAGGTTTCACGGCTGATGGCATAGTTTATGCTAATTTTTCTGGTGGAGTGGGAAAAGAAACCCAAAAAGGAGGTGAAGCTATGTTCGGACCAGAATTGATTAATTGGGGGCTGGATCCCTTTCAGGGTGTGAGGGGTCTGCGCCGCGAGATGGGTCGGCTCTTCGACCAGTATCTCGACGCCGAGCCTTATCCTCCGGTAAACATCTGGGCCAGCGGCGACGAAGCGGTTGTGAAGGCCGAATTGCCCGGGGTGGACCCGAAAGACGTCGAGATCACGGTCAAGGATTCCGTGGTCAGTCTCTCCGGGGAGCGCAAGGCCGAGGAACCGGCCGAAGGGGTCGTCTGCCATCGTTGTGAACGCGGTTCCGGATCTTTCAGCCGGAGTTTTTCGCTGCCCTTCGCCGTGGACAGGGAGAAGGTTAAGGCCTCCTTCGCCAATGGGGTCTTGACGATAACCCTGCCCCGGGCCGAAGAGAGCAAGCCGCGCAAGATCGCGATAACCGCTGAATAAGCAAGGAGGTGGCACGAATGAAAGAAGAGAAGGACAAACAGGTCCAAAAGTCGTCAAAGCAGATTTCCCAGGCGGTGGAGACGGCGCGGGATCTGCCGGTCTTCCTGCCCGCCACCGACATCTACGAAAAAGAGGACGCGCTGTTGGTGGCCTGCGATCTGCCGGGAGTCGACGAGAAAAGTCTGGAGATCACCCTCGAGGACGATCTGCTGACCATAACCGGCACCCAGGATCTCAGCGAGCCGGAAGGGCACGAACTTCTTCATCGGGGTTATCTCTCCGGCATCTACCGGAGATCCTTCACGCTGCTGACCGAAGTTGACCGGGACAAGATCAAGGCCACGATTTCGAACGGCGTCTTGAAGCTTGAGTTGCCCAAGAGCGAACAGGCCCGTCCGAAGAAGATCCAGGTCACCGCGGGGTAAGTTCATCAGGATTTTACGTCAAGGAGGTGATTGAGATGGCCAGAAACCTGGTTCCGTGGAGAAGAAGAAGAGGGGAGTCCGACGAACTCAGCGTCTGGAGGAACCCCTTCGAGGCCCTGCACCGCGGTATGGACGAGTTGTTTGAAGATTTTCTCGGCAACTTCGGCGGAGGCCGGCGTCTGCCTTTCTTCAGCGGAGAAAGAGCCGGAACGGTCTCACCGCGCTTCGAGGTCTCCGAGACCGACGAAGCCGTCCAGGTTACCGCGGAACTTCCGGGGTTGGACGACAAGGACATCGAGGTCACCCTGGAGGAGAATCACCTGGCCGTTAAGGGAGAGAAGAAGCAGGAACGCGAGGAGAAGAAGAAGAACTACTACTTCTCGGAGCGTTCCTACGGAAGCTTCCAGCGCCTGATCCCTTTGCCGGCGGGTGTCGAGAAGGACAAGGCCAAGGCTTCGTTCAAGAAGGGAGTCCTGAAAATCGAGATTCCCAAAAGCCCGGCCGCGATCTCTTTGAAGAATAAGATCGCGATCGAAGGCGGGGAATAAACTCCCCCGAAAAACCGCCCCCCCGGATTTTCCGGGGGGGCGGTTTTTTGGGGCAAGGCGCTTCCCTTCTCCCGGTTTCTCCTTGGCGATTGCCGGGATATGGGTTATATTTTCCTTCCGAATTCAAGCCGATTGCCGCCGGGAAAAAGAGAACCAGCTATGACCCTGAAATATGTAGGAAAACCGGTCGAGAGGGTGGACGCCCGCCAAAAGGTGACCGGGAGCGCGATCTTCGTGGCGGACATCAAGCTGCCGCGGATGCTTCACGCCAAGGTGCTGCGGGCCGGCGTCCCCCACGCCCGCATCCTCTCCATCGACACCGCCGCCGCCGAAAAGTCCCCTGGAGTGGTAAAAGTGGTGACGGGGAAGGGCTGCAAGACGCTTTTCGGGACTTGCCTGTGGGATCAGCCGCCGATGGCGGTCGATAAGGTGCGCCACGCCGGGGAGGCGGTGGCCGCGGTGCTGGCCCGCACCCCCCTGCAGGCCCAGGAAGCCCTAAAGCTGATCAAGGTCGAGTTCGAGCCTCTTCCGTTCGTCCTTGACCCGATCGAGGCTGCCCGGCCCGACGCCGTCCTGATCCACGAGCGCAACGGCGAATACCGCCGGGCGGAATACTCGGTCCTCCCGAAAAAAGGGACCAACATCTTCCACCATTACAAGCTTCGCAAGGGCGACGTCGCGGCCGGCTTCCAGGAAGCCGAGGTGACGGCCGAAGGAGAATTCGAATTTCCCCTCAGCAGCCACGCCGCGATCGAGCCTCACGGCGCCATCGTTCGCTTCAACCTTGACGGCACCATCGAGGCCTGGGCTTCCAACCAGGGGCCCTTTGTTCTTCGGGACGTACTGGCCGATATGTTCGGCGTTCCCACTTCCCGAATCCGGGTCCGGATACCCTACTTGGGCGGGGGTTTCGGGACCAAGTCCGACGTCTGCATCGAGCCGCTGGTCGCCTACCTGGCAAGCTTCGTCCCCGGCCAGGCCGTCCGGCTCATCCTCACCCGCAAGGAAGTCTTCACCGGTTCCTTCCTGGGCCGGGGAATGAAGGGCCGGATGAAGATCGGGGCGAAGAAGGACGGGACCTTCACCGCCCTGGAGGCCACGCTTTACTTCAGCGACGGAGCCTACGGCGATACCGGCTGGCCGATCGACACCGTAGCCGGCCACAACTGCACCGGTCCCTTCGAATTTCCCCACTGCCGGACCGATTCTTACGGTGTCTATACCAACCATCCGCCGGTGGGAGCTTACCGCGGCTACGGCCATCCCGAAGGCCAGTTGATGGTCTCCCGCCTGATCGATATGCTCGCGCGCAAGCTCGAGATAACTCCTTTCGAGCTGATGAAGAAGAACTTTCTCCGCGAAGGCCGGAAGAACTCGCTGGGCCAGACGATCACGGCCGCCCACGGAAACCTCGACCAATGCCTGGAGGCGGTAAGAGAAGCCGTCTTCTCCGCTCCCATACCCGCCCCGGACGATGAATACTATTACGGCCGGGGGGTGGCGGCGATGATGAAATCGCCCAAGATGGCGGCCCATTCGTCTTCCGTTTGCCATCTCACCGTCTCCGCCGACGGTTGTTTCTTTCTCAACCTGGGCGGGGTCGAGATGGGGCAGGGCTGCAAGACCGTCTTCGCCCAGATGGCGGCCGAGGTCCTGCGGATCCCGATGGAGAAGGTGCGGATCGGAATCGAGATCGACACCGATCACTCGCCCTGGGACTGGATGACGGTCGCCTCGATGCAGACCTACCGGGCGGGCAGGGCCATCGTTCAGGCCTGCGAGAGGGCGATCGAAGGCCTCAAAGCCAACGCCGCCGAAGTCTTCGGCTGCGAACCGGACGAGGTCGAATACGACGGAGAGGGCTGCCGCAGGAAGAACGACCCTGAAAAGAAACTTTCGACCGGCTCGCTGGCCCGGGGATATATTTATCCGAACGGCCTGACCGTGGGGGTTCCGGTGGACACCTCCGGAAGCTACCGGATCCAGGGGGTGACCGATCCCGATCCGGAGAGCGGAACGGGAAACGCCGCCGGATCCTGGACCTTCGGCTGCCAGGCCGCCGAAGTCAGGATCGAAAAAAAGACCGGAAAGATCGAGGTCCTTCATTTCGCATCCGCCTTCGACCCGGGCAAGGTCGTCAATCCTCAAACCTGCCGCGGGCAGGTTATCGGCGGCGTGGTCCAGGGGATGGGGGCGACGCTGATGGAAAAGATAGAATTCCGGCCCGATGGAAACATCAAGAACGCCAATTTCGGCCCGTACCGGATTCCCACCGTCGAAGATATCCCCCGCAAACAGACGGTTACATTCATCGAAACCCCGAATCCGGAAGGACCCTGGAACGCCAAACCGGTGGCCGAGCACCCGATCGTGGTAGTGGCCCCGACCATTCTCAACGCGATCCGGGACGCCGTGGGAGTCGAGTTTTACCGGCTTCCCGTCCGGCCGGATGATATTCTGAACGCGCTTGCCGGGGAAAAGAAAAATGCCTGAACTGAAAATCACCGTCAACGGCGTCGCCCACCGGCTCGAGATCGAAGAGGGGAGGGTGACTCTGGCCGACGTGCTTCGCGACCGGCTCGATCTGACCGGGACCAAGGTGGGCTGCGGAGTCGGCCGCTGCGGCGCCTGCACCGTCATCCTCAACGGCGAGCCGGCGACCAGCTGCACGGTCCTGGCCGGAAAAGCCGACGGGGCGGAGGTATTGACTGTTGAGGGAGTGGCGGAACAGGGACGTCTCCACCCGGTCCAGGAAGCGTTCGTGGAGAGTGGAGCGGTGCAATGCGGTTTCTGCACGCCGGGGCTGGTAATGCGGATCCACCATCTTCTTTCCGCCAATCCGGATCCCGGGGAGAAAGAAGTGACCGCGGCGCTGGCCAAACACCTGTGCCGCTGCACGGGATACGAGGCCATCCTCGAGGCGGTCAAGATCGCCCGGGAAAAGATGAAAAAAAGCGGGTGATGCTCCGACGGCCCGCACCCGCGGCGTTTCCGGCCGCCGACCGAGGGCCGGACCACCGATCGCTATGCCTTCTCCGATACTGGTTACCAACCGCCGGGCCCGCCGCGACTACCTCGTGGAGGAGACCCTAGAGGCGGGAATCGCCCTCAAGGGGGCGGAGGTAAAGTCATTGCGGGCGGGGCGGGGAAACCTGGCCGGGAGCTACGCCGCCCTGCAGGGGGAGGAGGTCTGGCTTCACAATTTTCACATCTCCCCTTACGCCTGTTCGGGATCCTACAGCCCGCCTCCGCGGCGGCCTCGCAAGCTTCTCCTGCACAGGCGGGAGATCAAGAAGTTGATCGGGTGGACCACGCGGAAGGGCTACACTCTGATCCCTCTGAAAGCCTATCTTCGCCGCGGGCTGGTCAAGATCGAACTGGCGGTGGCGCGGGGAAAAAAGACTTACGACAAGCGCCAGGCGATCAAGAAGCGCGAGTCCGACCTGGAGATGGCCCGGGCGGCAAGACTCGGGAAACGGCGCGTGGGGTAGAACAAAACAGAGAGAAGGGAGTGTTTCGATTATGCTGCACGCGGTAATAATGGCGGGAGGAAAGGGAGAGCGGTTCTGGCCGTTGAGCCGGGAAAGAAGGCCCAAGCAGTTTCTGCGACTGGTCGGGAAAAAGACGATGCTGGCCGCGACCGCCGACCGGCTCCGCCCGCTGGTGCCCCCCGGCCGGACCTGGGTGATCACCAACCGCCTCCAGCTTGCCGGGACGAAGAAGCTTCTTCCCCGGCTCGCTTCCGAAAAAATCGTGGCCGAGCCGGCCGGGAGGAACACCGCTCCCTGCGCCGTTCTGGCCGCCTTCCTGGTTTCCCGGGAAGACCCGGAAGCGGTGATGGCGCTGCTGCCCGCCGACCACCTGATCGCGCCCAAGTCGAAGTTTCAGGCGACCATCCGGGCGGCGGGCGAAGTCGTCAAGAACGGCGGCCTGGCGACGATCGGAATCAAGCCCTCCTATCCCGCCACCGGCTACGGTTACATCAAAGCCGGGAAAGAAATCCGCCGCCGGTCCGGAACCGTCTTCCACCGGGTGGAGAGGTTCGTGGAGAAACCGCCTCCCGCCCGGGCCCGGAGTTTTCTCCGCTCCGGAAAATACTACTGGAACAGCGGGATCTTCGTCTGGTCGGCGGCCGCTTTTTTAGAATCCGCCGGTAAACATCTACCCCTGATTTACCGCAAGCTGCTCCCGGCGGCAAAACTGGGAAAGACCCGTCTGAAAAAGTTTCTGGACGAGGTTTACCCGAAACTGCCCTCGATCTCCATCGATCACGGGATAATGGAGAAGACCAGGCAAGCCCTGGTGGCTCCGGCCGGATTCGACTGGGACGACATCGGCTCCTGGGAAGCGGCCGGGCAATACCTGGCCGCCTCCGGAAACGGCAACCGCTTTCGGGGCAAGGTCGCGGCGGTGGACACCGCCGATTGCGTGGCCTTCACCTCCGGACCGCTGATCGGCCTGGTCGGGATGAGAGACCTGATCGTGGTGGCGTCCGAGGACGCGGTTTTGGTCTGCCCCCGGGCCCGTTCCCAGGAGGTTAAGGACCTGCTGGCCGAAATGAAGAAGGACAAAAGCCTGCGCGGATATTTTTAGCCGGATTGTGAATGATCCGGATCATTTATGAATAAATTAAAGGTGGAAGGACCGGTAATGGGTATCGACCCCGGCGGAAAGCGGTTGGGGGTGGCGATCAGCGATCCCGGGAGAATCCTGGCCCGGGGCCTGGCCCTGCTTGAAGCGGCCGGCGAAACCTCCGTCGAGGACCGGATCGCGGACCTGGCCCGCGAACACGATGTCGCCGAGATTGTAGTCGGCCTTCCGCTGAATATGAACGGGACTGAAGGCGAGCAGGCGGGAAAGGCCCGCGACCTGGGGGGAAAAATCCGCGGTCTCACCGGCCTCAAAGTGGAATTCTGGGACGAGAGATTAACCTCGCGCCAGGCCGAGAGGATATTCCTGGCCGCCGACCTCAGCCGGAAGAAGCGCCGGCGCGGAATCGATCTTCTCGCGGCCCGAATCATCCTCCAGAGCTATCTCGACAGCGTATGATGAAGGAACAGATCGAACTTGTAACCCTGGGCAACGGTCTGCGGGTTCTCTGCGATTACCTTCCGGAAGCGGAGTCGGTCGCGGTCGGGGTCTGGATAGAGACCGGGAGCCGGTATGAAGGGCCGCGGCGGCAGGGAATCAGCCATTTTCTCGAGCATATGCTCTTCAAGGGAACCCGCCGCCGTTCACCCCGCCGGATCTCCCGTGAAATCGAGGGCAGGGGTGGGGTCCTCAACGGCTTCACCTCCGAAGAGATGACCTGCTACCTGGCGATGGTGCGGGCCGGAAGGTTTCTCTCCGCGATGGACCTCCTTTTCGACCTGGTCTGGAACCCGCGCCTGGCCGGCGCCGATATCGAGAAGGAGAAGGGGGTCATTAAAGAAGAGATACGCCTTTACCGGGACCACCCCGGCCACCACGCCCAACAGTTACTACAGGAGACAATGTGGCCCGATCAGCCACTGGGGCGGGCGGTGCTGGGGACGGAAAAAACCGTGGACGGCATCGGGAAAAAAGAGCTGGCGCGTTATCAGCTCTCCGCTCATCAACCCCGCCGGATGGCGCTGGTGGTCTCCGGGAACGCGTCCCCGGAGAGAGTCTTCAAAGCGGCCGGCGAGTTCAAGCCCCCCCGTTCCGCCGCTCGGGGGCGACGGTTCGAACCGGCCCGCTACAGCTCCTCCCGGAGGCCGCGGATCGTCAAGCGTCCGATCGAGCAGGCCAACCTCTGCCTGGGAGTCAGGGGACTGCCCCGTTCCCATCCCGATAGAATTGCGCTGACGATTCTCAGCGTCATCCTCGGAGGGAATATGAGCTCCCGTCTTTTCCACGAGATGAGAGAGAAGAGAGGATGGGCCTACTCGGTCTCCTCACAGGCGAATTTTTACCGCGACGCCGGGGACCTGACGGTCTCCGCCGGCATCCTTCCCGGCCGGGCCGGGGCCGCCGTCCGCCTGATCCGCGGAGAAATGGACAAGTTGAGCGCGCGGGCGGTCCCCCGCCGGGAATTGGACCGGGCCCGGGAATACCTATGGGGACGCACTATATTGAGCTGGGAGAAGTCCGTGAACCGAATGCTGGCGCGGGGGGAATACCTGATCGCGTTGAACGAAATCCTCACCTTGAAGTCGATTGAAGAAGAGCTGAAGAGGGTTACCCCCGGACGGGTAAAGTCCCTGGCGGAGAGGATATTTCGCCGGGGCGGGGAGCGGCTGGCCCTGGTGGGCCCGGCCGACGTTCCGCCCGAAAAAGCCGCGTCCTGGCTGGCCCGGTAACACCGTTGGCGGCAAGAATAACTATGAAGACGGCGGCGAAGAACAAGCGTGCGGATAAGAAAAAACCGAAGTCGCGGGTTCGGGAATGGTCCGAGTCGATCGGCCTGGCGGTCCTGCTGGTCCTGGTGGTCAGGACTTTCGTTGTCGAGCCTTACAAGATACCAACCGGCTCGATGGAGCCGACGCTTTTGGGCGTCGAGCGACGCTGCCCGGAATGCGGCCGGGTTTTCGGATACGACGGTCGGCACTGCCCCTATGACGAAACCCGGCTTCGGCTGACCAGGATCGGGGACCGGATTCTGGTCAACAAGTTTCTCTACGGCCCCAAGACCCCGACCAAGATACCTTTCACCGACATCCTGCTGCCGTATTTCCAATTCCCCGGCTTCCGCGATCCCCGGCGCTGGGACATCGTCGTCTTCCACTACCCCGAGAATCTCACCCAGAACTACGTCAAGCGCCTGGTCGGTCTTCCGGGAGAGACGCTCGAGATCCGAGGCGGTGAGATCTGGATCGACGGCCGCCGGGAAGCCAAGCCGGAAGAAGCGGATTTTTACTATCATAACCAGGGCGGCTGGGGCAGGGCGGGGACGCGCTACCGGATTCCCGCCCGGGGCGATGAGATCGCCCTGGAGGCCGACAACTTCGATCTTTACGCCCACGTGATCAGGATGGACGGCCACGCCGCGGAGCTGGTGGGAGGCGAGGTGCGGATCGACGGCCGGACTAAAATGGTTTACACGGTAAAGCAGAATTATTATTATGTTCTCGGAGACAACAGCGCCAACAGCCAGGACAGCCGCTTCTGGGGTTACGTCCCGGAACGCTACCTGCTGGGAAACGTGTTCTTCATCTACTGGCCGCCCCGGCGCTGGGGAACGGTCAATTAGTTGATCGGGAAGACGCAATGGCCGAGGAAAAAACTCGTCAAAACGAAGCCGCGCCTTCGCCGGCGGGAAAAAGGCGGCGGATCTTCGGGATGGGCGCGAAGTTCACTCTCCTGATCCTGGGGGTTCTGGCCTTTATCACCTTATTTTCTATCCGGCATTCCACGCGCAAGATGCGCGAGGCGGTCAGCCTGGGGATGGAAGAGATGGCCGCCGCGATGGGCCGGGTTCTGGGATTGGCCTCGGCTTACCAGGGATTCTTCGGCATCGACGACCGGCAACTTATCCAATATCTTGAATCCGCCGTCGGCCAGCCGGATGTGGTTTTCGCCGCCATCTTTATGGACGACCGGGTGATCTACCGGGGAATGGGGCGGCAAGAAGCGGAGGCCCTGAAACGGGGAGAAAACCCGTTCGACCCCGAACTCATCTTCCTGGAAAGACAGGATATCGAGCTTGACTCCCCGATCGGAAAACTGGGGGAGATCGTGGTGGGAATCTCGCGGGAACGGCTCAACCGGGAACAGACCCGGATCATCCGGGGACAGGTTCTGGCCGCTTCCGGACTGGGCGCGGCTTCCCTGATCGTGCTCTGGACGATCGTCTTTTCGATAACCCGGCCCTTGCGCCGGCTCGCTCTTCAGGCCGAAAAGATCGGCCGCGGCGATCTCGACGATCCGGTGGATTTGAAGACCGGAGACGAAGTGGGGCTTTTGGCCGAGAGCGTGGAAAAGATGCGCCGGGACATATCCAGAAACATCGGAAAACTGACTTTTCTGGGAGAGCTGGCCCATATCCTGAACTCCGCCGGGACCCTGGAAGAAGCCTTCACCCAGGTAGGGCGCAAACTCCACAATCACCCGATCTGGCGTTGGCACCGGGTGGGGGTCTGCCTGGTAGGGCGGGGGATACCCGAATCCCGGTTTCACTACTACCGGATCTATCCGCCTCCCGCCAAGGGAGACCGTCCCTGGGAGGACTTCGGCCTCCCGGAGACGGCCGTCAACGAGACCCTGATTCGCAAGAGACCGGTCACCCGTCCCGACGCCTCCCGCTTTCCTCCCGCCGACTCCTTCTCGCAAAAGATGAAGGAAGTGGGCGTCGTCTCGGACCTCTTCCGGCCGCTGACGGTCAAATCGGCCTGCCAGGGGGTCCTTTATATGGGATTTGCCGGTGACGAGGCCGCCTCGGAAGAGGTCCAGGATATCGCGCAGAATTTGGCCGACGATCTGGCGGGAACGGTGGAGAGGGTCTATCTGGTGGAAGACCTGCGCCTGAACCTCAAACAGCTCAAACGCGTGCACCAGGACCTCAGATCCCTCGACGGGCTGAAGACCGAGTTCATCTCATCGGTAAGCCACGAATTGAGGTCCCCGCTGGTATCGCTCAGCGGTTATCTCGACCTGATGCTGGAGGAGAAGCTGGGCGGCCTCAATTCGGAACAGAAGAAAGGCCTCGAGGTCTCGGTCAAGAGCCTCGACCGCCTGACCGAGCTGATCGACAAGATGCTTACCTTCTCCTCGCAGCAGAAAGAGGAGAAGATCGAACCGACCGACTTCGACCTTCAACCGACGCTTGAACACTGCCTGGCGATCGTCAAGGCCTCGGCGCTCAAGAAACAGATCGAGCTGAGAATGAGCCTGGAGGAAGGCTTGCCCGCGGTTTGGGCGGATGAGGGGCGCATCATCCAGGTGGTTATCAACCTTCTGGATAACGCGGTAAAATTCAGCCCCGAGGGCTCCCGGGTCGAACTGATCGCCCGCCGGCCCCTGCAAAAGACCCCGGACAACGAAGGAAAACTGGAAGTTCTGGTCAGGGACCGGGGAGCGGGCATCTCCGAGGAAGACCGTAAACATATCTTCACCAAGTTCTGGCAGGGAAAAGGCGGGCCGGACGGCGGCTATCGCGGAATCGGCCTCGGCCTGGCGATGGTAAAGAGGATAATCGAACTGCACGGATGCCGGATCGAGGTTCAGAGCACCAAGGGCAAGGGCTCCACCTTTATCTTTACCCTCCCGATATCTCCCCGGGCCCCGGAAATGGCCGAAAAGGCGCGGGAGAAGGGCGATGAAGAAAGCTGATCCGCGGCTCGCCCCTCGGACGGCGGGCGAAGAAGAAGTTTTGGAGCGGCTGATAAAATTCTGGAGTTTTCACCGGCGTTTCGACGCCAACATCAAGGATCTGGCCGCTTTCTGCGAAGTCTCGCGGGATACCGTTTACCGTTGGCTGAACCGCAAGGCGCTGCCCAAGCCGGCCAAGGCGGTAAGGATCGCGGACTGGCTCGCAAGAAGAGGCGAGTTCTGAAAGCCTTGAAAAGGCCGAAACCGGATTATTCCATCCCTCTTTCTTGTTGTTGTAGTCCACGGCTTCAGCCGTGGCAACTCCCGCTTACTGTCGTCCACGACTTTAGCCGCGGTAAACCACCCCTGAAGGGGTGGACTACGAGAGACAGATGTAGCCCACGGCTTTAGCCGTGGCGGCGCACCAAAAATATGCCACCCGGAAGACGTGCATCAACAAAACCCTCTCCTCCTCTGGAGGTGAAGCAGGGGAGGGGGGCGAATTACCATTATGCAACAAATCCTACCAGGATAGATCAATGAGAATAATACCGATAATCCAGGTCTTGATACTTGGGTTTTCGTTAGGCGGTTGTCGAATTGATCCTGACGCCATTCAAACAAAACCGGAGTCAATCAGCGATTTTGACACAAAACTGCCGAGGAGTTGACTCGAAATTCCTCGCCTCCCAGGGGAGCTTCCAGGGCCTCATTTTCAAGGTTTTGGCCGTTCCCCAAGATTTGCCCC
>PUNC01000127.1 GCA_003551625.1 PVC group bacterium
ATGCAGGTTGAAATCCTCCATCGGGATCACCTGGGAATATCCGCCGCCGGCCGCTCCCCCCTTGATGCTGAAGGTCGGACCCTGGGACGGCTGGCGCAGGCCGGTGAAGACTTTTCGGCCGAGCCGGTGAAAGGCCTGGCTTAACCCGACGGTGGTTACGGTCTTGCCCTCGCCCAGCGGAGTGGGCGTGATGGCGGTGACGACGACATACCTGGACCGGGATTTCCCGGGCAGCTTCTCAAGCGCGCCCAGCGAAACCTTGGCCTTGTAGTCTCCGTAAGGGATCAGCTCCGAGGCCGGAATCCCCGCCGCGGCGGCGATTTCCTTGATCGGCTTGAGTTCGGCCCGGCGCGCGATTTCAAGATCGGATTTCATAACAGAGCCGATAAGCTTATCCCGGATTATTCATAATCATAGCCGGTTTAATTAACTGTAAACAGATGAGATTGCTTCGTCGGCCCGAAGTTTTCAGGCCTCCTCGCAATGACGCAGGTCATTGCGAGCGAATGTAATGAGCGAAGCAATATCTGTTGTTATTTTATGGTTCCTTGGTCAAGAATGACCCGGATTATAAGTTGATACTTTATGGAGTGCCAAGCGAGAGCTTGGCCGAGGCATTTGCGAGGCTCTCGCCTCGCACTCCAGCGGAGCTTTCTCCGTCAAATACTGCCGTGCAGAACTCCGCACTCCATTCGGCGGAGCTTTCGCTCCGCACTCCATTCGGCGGAGCTTTCGCTCCGCACTCCTCATCTGGAGTGCCGGGCGAAAGCCCGGCCTGGCTGAGCATGACTCGAATCTCGAATCTGAAATCTGGAATCTTATATTTCCTGTTTATCGCAGCGCAGTGATTCTGTTCGCCTCAAGCTGAAATCCCTATAGTTTTTCATCCCGCTGTCTGCCGCTGCCCCGGATTCCGCCGGCGCTTGAAGGCGGTCAGCGTGTTTTTCAGCAGCATCGCGATGGTCATCGGTCCGACCCCTCCGGGGACGGGGGTGATGGCGCCGGCGGCGTTTTTTACCTCCTTGAAATCCACGTCGCCGGCCAGGATCCGCTTGCCGTCCGGACGGCGGCCCACCGCGTGGATCCCCACGTCGATCACCGCCGCGCCCGGTTTGACCATATCGGCGCCGATCATCTCCCTGACCCCGGCCGCCGCCACCAGGATATCGGCCCTCCGGGTGTGGGCGGCAAGGTCCCGGGTGCGGGTATGGCAGACGGTCACGGTGGCGTTGCCGTCTTCGTTCTTGGCGGCCAGCAGAACGGCCAGCGGCTTGCCCACGATATTGCTCCGGCCGACGATCACCGCGTCGCGTCCCTCGGTAGGAATCCGATAGCGGCGAAGCAGTTCCCGGATCCCGGCGGGGGTGCAGGGAACGAAGAGGGCTTCCCCCCGCACCAGCCGGCCCAGGTTGTGGGGGTGGAAACCGTCCACGTCTTTTTCCGGATCGAGGCGGGAGACGATCTCGCGCTCATCGAGGCTTGGGGGCAGGGGAAGCTGGACCAGGATACCGCTGACTTCGGGGTCCCGGTTTAGCCGGTCGATCAACTCGAGCAGTTCTTCCTTTTTCGCGGTTCCGGGAAGGCGGTGGGGGAAAGAGGCGATTCCGACCCGGGCGCAGGCCTTCTCCTTCATTGTTACATAGATCGAGGAAGCGGGATCGTCTCCGATCAACAGCACCGCCAGTCCGGGCGCCGCCCCGCCGGCGGATTTGAGTTCGGCGACTTCCCGCTCGATCTCCCGGCGGATCCCGGCCGCCGTCTCCGTTCCATTAAGAATGATCGCGCTCATTGTTGTTTCCGCTTCGAAGCGGGGATTTTCGGCCCTACTTATAGCACGATTCGCGCCCCGGCGGCCATTTCAAATCCGGGGAGAAGAATAGGATTAAAAATAACTGCGGAATCCAGAATGCAGAAGTCAGAATTCAGAATACCCCGTCAGCTCACCGATCTGCTTCCTGACCGCGGCGATGGCGGAGGGATGGCGCATTACCAGGATATCGCCGCCGGCCTGGAGCAGCAACGCGGCGGTGACCGCCTCCCAGGCCGGCCCCCGGATATTCTCATCGCCCCAGGCCGGATGTTCGGCGGAGGTTCCCCGGGCCTCCTTGACCTTCCAGACCTCGCCGGCCAGGTCGCAGATCATCGGCATCGCCAGCATCTTATCGCCGGCCAGCGCGGCCAGGCGGATCCGCTCCATTATCGAATAGGTGTATTCGATTCCGTATCCCAGCCCGCCGGTCATCGGGTCGATTATGATGTCGGCCGGGTTGAAACCCATCTCCGAGATCAGGATATTGACCTGTTTGGCGATGTTGATATCGATCGGGCTGCGGGCGATCAGCTTGTGGCCGTCGGCCAGGCAGGCGGCCGCCGGGGTCTTGTAGTTGTCCTCGGTGGCCGGACCGATCAGGCAATTGCGCCCGGCCGCCGCCTGGGAGCACAGCGGCAGGGCGATATTGTCCTTGCCGGGTTCGCCGCAGCCGTAAACGATCAGGGGCAGGCTGGTCGCTTCCAGGATGGCGGCGACCGTCTCGGCCGCCCCGGCGGGATCGCCGTCGCCGCGGTCGGGATGAAGACCGTCCAGTTTCAGGCAGATCGCGTCCACGCCGAACTCCCGTTCGTATTTCGCGGCCCAGCGGGCGGGGTCTTGCCGGTCATCCCCGAATGCCCGGTCGAGGCTTTCCGGCCAGTCTTGAGGAGCGCGGTCCAAAACCTCCCCCGCGATCGCCGGCCGCCGGCCGGCCCGGCTTTCAAAGGCGAGGAAGGGGAGGGTGCCTTCCCCGCCCACTTGCAGTTTCTTGCGGTCCCCGGTCCCCCCCAGGGAGACGGTGTTTATCGACAGGCTCCATTTTTCCCGGGGATCATCCATTTTTAATTTCCTTTTTCTGCCGTCGCTGATCGTTGATCGCTCACCGCTTGCCTTTTCTCTCCTCCGGAGGAGGGAAAAGGTCGATGTCGGTGTGGGGAAGGAAGGAAGCGGAGGTGAATTCTTCCATAAAACGATTGTCGGCGCTGAGCTCGAAATAGGTCATCATCCGGGCGATCTCGTCCGCCCGGTCCATTGCCGCCCGCGACCGCAGCATCATCCCGGCTCCCCGGATCGAACCGTTGCCGATAAAATGGGTCTTCCCCTCCGGGAGGGGAGGGAGCATTCCGATTCGGACGGCCCGGGAAAGATTTAAATAGCTGCCGAAACCGCCGCTGACGAACAAGCCGGAAAGTTCCTCCCGGCGCTGGTCGACGGCTTTGAGCAGGACCGAGATGCCGGCGTAGACGGCCGCCTTGGCCCGGATCAGGTTGTCGATATCGGCCTGGGTGACGAAAATCCCCCTGCCGTCGGAGGTCTCTTCCGCTCCGGCCACCAGGAAGGCCGGACCGTCTTCGGTCTCCCGGATCCGCTGTTTTCCCCGCTTCGCGTTCAACCGGCCGTCCCGCCCCAGGATTCCGGTCCGGAAGAGTTCGGCCAGCAAGTCGAGAAGGCCGGAGCCGCAGATGCCGGAAGGTCTTTCCCCGCCGATGGTGGAATAGGCGACGCCGTCCCCGTCGACGAGATCGACGCGTTCGATCGCCCCGGCGCGGGCCCGGGTTCCG
>PUNC01000048.1 GCA_003551625.1 PVC group bacterium
CCCCCTCAGTACTCAGTCCTTCCGCGGTACACAGTCAGAGACGTTACTAACATCAGCGGAAGGACCAGTACTCACCAAGTCGTGGCGGGGCGGAGGGGCCCCCTCAGTACTCAGTACTCAGTACTCAGTACTCCGAAAACCCCCAAGGAGGTACACTATGAAACTGCTCGCGCTCGCCCTACAAACCCGCCAGTGGGAACTGGCGGCCCACGCTCTTGTCCTGGCGGTGGTCCAGGCCCAGGTGAAGGAGGTACAGAATGGCAACAAAACGCGGTCCCCGGTCCGCCGGCAAAAGCGTTCCTGAGCGGGGCTTTTACGCCCTGGCATTGGACGAGGCCGAGGCCATGGAGTTGGCGGCGGCCGCCGGGGTTGAGGGCTTGGACGGCGAGATCGCCGTTCTCCGGCTGAAGCTGCGCCGGTTGCTGGAGGAGCACCCCGACCGCGTCGACCTGCATACCAAGGTGTTGAACACCCTGGCCCGGTTGGTGGCCACGCGTTACAAGATATCCGCCGAGGAGAAGAGCAACCTCAAGGAGGCCCTGTCCACCGTCATCAAGGACGTGGCCATCCCCTTGGGGCTCAAGTTCATACCGTAGTCGACGTCCTGCAAATAAGGCCAAGGCCCCTCCGTTCTTCCCAGGAAGAGTGGAGGGGCCTTCTTTTGTCTGACGGTGGCCTCTATTGCAGCCGCCGGTGTTATTTACCGGGATCTTTGAGCCAGCCGTTCCCCCTATTGCCGCCCCTGTCCCCATCGCCTCCCCCCACGGCCCTCACCCTAGCCCTCTCCCGGGTGGTCTAATGTCGTGGTGAAAGTGGCCTAAAGTTCGTGGTAAAAACCACTCTCACCTGGTACATAGTTCGTGGTAAATGACAGAAAGCGCAGCCCACATAAACAAATCCGAATAAGGAGGTACCGAAATGGAACAACTGGACACTCACGAAACACTAACGATGCCCGAAGTCGCGGCAGCAGGGCCGCCCATCGCTCAACTCGCCCCACCCACCCCCATCGAGGCCCGCTCGCAGCCCATCATGGTGTCGGCCTCCCTCCTGGACGAGGCACAGCAGATCGTGGAGGTAACCATCATCAGGTCGGGTCCCGCCCAGGTCAGCGTCGACGGCCGCCCGGTGATTTACAGCGAGGAGGCTCTTGAGAGAAGCGTCCCCATGTGGGAAGGGGCGGCATGCTTCTGCGACCATTTCAACAAGAGCGTCCGCAATATCGCCGGCGTGTTCTTCAATCCACGCTATGAAGACGGCATACGCGCCAAACTGCGCTTCATCGACCCTGCGGTGTATCGAATGGTGGCCTGCATTGTGAAGGACCGCGACGCCGGCCTGGCGGTTCCGGACGTCGGGCTCTCTGCGGACATAGTTGTCGGCGGTGAGGAAACGGAGACGGGTTTCGCCGTATCGGACGTCATCCGGGTGATATCCGCCGACATCGTGTTCTGCCCGGCGGCGGGCGGGTCCTTTGACAGGATTCTTAATAGCGTCATGCAGGAGCTTGGAATTGAACCTGGCGGTGACGAGCCTTCGGCACCGGCGGAGAGGGAAGACCCGGCCCATATGGAGGAGTCTTCCGCCCCTGCCGGCACAGCGGTTCTCCAGCAGGAAGACCCGGCCCATATGGAGGAGTCTTCCACGCCCGCCGGCACAGCGGCTCTCCAGCCGGAGGACCAGCCGAAGCTTGTTCCCGAGAGAAGGGTACGCGATCTCCAGAGCTCAGCGGACCGGCTTAGGAATCAGATCAAGGAGCAAGAGGCGGACATAGCCTCGCTGCAGGGCCATTTGGGTGAGGCTGTGGGCAAGTACCGGGACGCTCTGCTCCGGCAGCACCCTGAGATTCCCACCACGCTTCTGACCGGGACTACTGCGGCTGAGCTGGAGGTCTCGCTGAAGGCGGCCCTTGAGGTGGTGGACAACGTGAGGAAGCACCTGTCGGCGAAGGTACCGGCGGGTGCTCCGGCCCGCGCCGGACTGGACGTCGCCGGCATGTCCCCTGGGGACAAGATCATGTACGGCCTCAAACAGAGAGGGAGTAGGGAGTAGGGGGAAGGGTCCCCTCTTGCCACCATTCCCGCGGACGCGGGAACCCAGCCGGAGCGGAGGAGGCGGGGGGCCTCTGGAGGATCGCAGATCCGCCATTCCTGCGATCCTTCCCCGGAAGGACAGGAGCAGAAATCCAGAAGTTGATTCCGCTTCCAGCGGGGGGCGGGGCGGCGCGGCGGGGGGAGGGGACTCAGTACCCAGTACTCAGCACTCAGCACTCGCCCCAGTACTCAGCACCCTGTCCTTCCGCGGTTGCACCGTCAGAGACGTTGCTTGCATGAGCGGAAGGATCGAAGACTCGTCGAACAGATCCGCCTTTGGAGGGCCGTGGAGAGAGGGAAAAGGCCCCTTCAGCCACCATTCCCGCGGACGCGGGAACCCAGTCGGGGCGGGGCGGCGGGGGGCCTCTGGAGGATCGCAGATCCGCCATTCCTGCGATCCTTCCCCGGAAGGACAGGAGCAGGAATCCAGAAGTTGATTCCGCTTCCAGCAGCGCGGCGGGGGGAGGGGACTCAGTACTCGGTACTCAGTACTCAGCACTCAATAAGAAAGGAGACCAAAAATGGCATTAACTCTTGCTGAAGCAGCCAAACTATCGACGGACGTCCTGGTACAGGGCGTAATCGAGACGGTAGTCAAGGATTCACCCATATTGCAGCGGTTACCCTTTATGGATATTGTCGGCAACTCGCTGAGATACAACCAGGAGAACGCCCTGTCATCGGTCCACTTCTATGCCGTGGGCGAAACGTGGTCGGAGTCCACACCCACCTTCACCCAGAAATCGGCCACGCTCGCCATTATGGGTGGCGATGCCGATGTTGACCACTACCTGCAGCAGACGCGTTCAAACATCAACGATATCCAGCAGCAGGTAATCGCCCTCAGGGCAAAGGCCATGCGTCACAAGTTCGAGGATGCCTTCATAAACGGTGATGGTGCCGTCGATGTCAACTCCTTTGACGGGATAGACAAGCAGATCGGCGGCGGCCAGACCGTGTCCATGGGCACCAATGGCGCATCTCTGACCGTGGCCAAGATCGACGAGACCATTGACAAGGTGCTGGGCGGCAAGCCCGACATCCTGCTGATGAGCCGGCGCAGCCGCCGCAAGCTGAAGGCTCTGATGATGGAGAGCGGGGTTGTGGAGATGGTCCAGGATGAGTTCGGGCAAACTGTGCAGCTCTACAACGGCATTCCGGTGGCGGTGAACGACTGGATATCGGATGCCAAGACGGTGGGCACCTCCAGTGACTGCAGCACGATGTATGCGCTGCAGATGGGGGAGGACGCCGTTTGCGGCCTGCAGAACGGCGGCATACAGGTTGAGGTGATCGGAGCGGTGGCCAACAAGAACGCGACGCGCACGAGGGTACGCTGGTACTGTTCTCTGGCCCTGTTCAGCACGGTGAAGGTAGCCAAACTGATCGGCGTCAAGGACTAGCGGAACGGGCAGCAGAGATGGGAATGCAGTAGCGCATAGGGAGTGACGTAAGGAGTAGAGAGCAGGGGGGAGGGAGTAGCCCCC
>PUNC01000181.1 GCA_003551625.1 PVC group bacterium
CCGCCCATGCCCGAGGTGATGAAGACGATGTCGGCCTTCTCAGCGCCCTCTTCGTCCTGCTTGACGACCCGGCTCAGGGCCTCGTTGAGTACTCCATCGAACTCCGTTCCGCCTCGGGCCTCGGAGGAGAGGAAGCGCAGAACCTCCTCGAACGGGCCGGTGCCCTTGGGGAACTCGAACCTGTGGCGCTGTCGGTTCGTGCCAAAGAGCATGGCGTAGTAGTCCCGCTCCTGCTCCTGGGAGATGCGGCGCAGCGCCTCGGCCACACCCATCGCCCAAGTGAACGGGCGTCCAGCCATGGAGTAGGACATGTCGATGCAGGCGACGAGCGGGCCCTTACCCGCGTCCTCGGTGCCTTGCATCTTGTACTGGAGCATCTCCCCATCGACGAACCGGCGGTAGAACTCCCACTCGGTGTCCTCGTCATCGAGGAGCGCGTACTCACTGCCCAGGAGCCGACGCAGGTCGTTGCCCTGCTCGACGTCAACAGGCTCGTGGGGGACGTCGGCGATCCGGTGGGCCTGCTGGCCCATGGCGAAGCGCTTCATCCGCCCGATCATCTCCGAGAGTTCCTTCATCGCGGGCGACTTGAGCTTCTCGGCCATGGCCAAGCGCTGCTCGGGCGACATCTGCCGCCATTCGCCGTCCTCCAGGCCGATGCCCTTGCGCAGGCCCTCAAGCTCATCAACCTCATCGTTGGCCTCACGCACGGCTTGGTTGATTGCGCGTGAGAACTCCTCGTCGAGTTCGAGTTCGGGCCCGTCACCGGCATCGGCGTCCTCGGGCTCGTCGAGGTCGAGGTCACGCTCCTTCTCGTCGATGAGGTCCTGATCCCCATCGTCGCCCTGGTCGAGGTCGGGGTCCTGCCCCTGGCCCTCGCCACCCTCACTGCTGTCCTGGCCGTCCTGGTCGTCCTGGTCGTCCTGGCTGGGGTCGTCCTGGCTGGGGTCGCCCTGACCTTGGCCCTGGCCTTGGCCCTCGCCTTCGCTCTCCTCGCCGTCCTCGCCGTCCTGGCCTCCACCGCCACCAGGCATCACGCCCTGGGGGCGGTTCTCCTCGTTGTTCATCTCGTCGGTGGACTCGGCCTTGTCTTGGTTCGACTGCTCGACCTGCTCCTGGTTGCGGACGATGATGTCGCGCACCGCATCCGCGATGGTGTTCAGGGCGATGGTCGTGCAGGTGTCATCGAGCACGGTGTGCTCGCGCAACTCGTTGTAGTAGGGCGAGGACTGGATCTCCTCGATGAGTTCTCGGTTCAGACGCGCGTCCTTCTCAACCTCACGCTTGTCGTTGAGGCGAGGCACGGGCTTGTAGAGGCTGTAGGCGAGGTCCTGGAGCAGCTCGGGTGCGTTGTCGTAGCCCTTGCGCTGCCCACCCTTGTAGTCGTCGCCGATGAGCAGGTCGTCGATGTCGCGGTCGATGCGCTCCTGACCGCGCATCTCGTCCCACATCTGGCGGTCGAAGCGGTTGTGGTCGATGTTCTGCCTGGTGCGCTTCCCGGTGGCCTTGCGTCGCCCCTGATCCCGCTGGGCGATGCGCCCCTGGATGCGCTCCATGAAGGTGCTCACAGCGTCTCCTTCGCCGTCCGGCTGATGACCCGGTAGTTGCGCCCAAGTGGCTTGAGTGGCGTTGCGCTGACTGCTCCGTCGATTTCACCTTGGAGCTGCTTGATGGCCTGCTCGTCGGTGCCGTTGTGGCCTCCGTAGCGGCAGCAGTCGTGGTAGTCCTCCTCGCAGTCGTGCCGGTCGATGACGACGTGCCAGGTCCCGTCGGGCTGCTTGACGGGCTCATGGAGCAGCCCGGCAATGCTCGCCCACTCGTGGAAGAGCGACGTCTGGACCTCGGCGGTCATCATCGCTGGGGGCAGGTCCAGATCGCACTCGAAGGAGACGACGTAGGACCATGCCTTCTGGTAGGACCGTGAGGCCCCGCAGAGGGGCCTCTGCTGCACCCTGGGCAGGTAGGGGTTGCCGCTGTACGGTCCGACTCGCGACCGTAGGGATTTCCGTGGGAACCATCGCCGCTGCCCGTTGAGCAGCTCAACCTCGACGGCCCCTAACGGGCGGGAGGCCCCCAACGGGCGGGATAGGGCTTCACGGACGGTGCCATGGAGCCCAACCTCGCCACGAATATCGTCATACAACGATGCGCCGACGATCTCCACCGCCTGCCCATTGACAAGGTCCTGCCTGTCAATGCGGCGCAGGTCATCATGATCGAAGGTGAGCCGGGTCGGCTCGGGGGACTGGCCTGGCTGCCGGTAGCGGACCTCTACGACCGTGGAGGTGACGATCCTCGCCACCTCACCCACGAGGCCCACATCGTCGGCGACGTCGGGCATGGTGTGGGGCATGTTGAGGATCTCAACGACATCCCCCACCTCGTATGGCTGTCCCATCATGGCCTCCTTGGGCCTGGGGGCATCGCGTTATGCCCAACTTGCCTTGGGCTGGCTGCGATGCGAGAAGATTGCCAAACGCAACCCTAGAGGCCGAAGAAGGCCGTCTGGACGTGGTCCATGAGCGCCTGCGTCCGGTCCTTGAGTTCCTTGATGCGCATGGTGTTGGCGTTGGCGGCGAGGGCCTTCTGCTCCAGCTCGTTGGCCTCCTCAGCGATGCGCTTGGAGTTCTTGAAGACCTCCATGCCCACGAGCCGCTTCTTCGTCTCGTCGAGGTCCTGCTCCTCGGCGCTGCGCAGGTCGGCCTTGTACTTGTCAAGCTCCTCCAGCTTCTCCAGCGCGGCCTTCTCGCCGGGGTTGGTGGCCCCGAGGACGATGTCGCGCACCGTCTCGATGTCACCCTGGAGGCTCCACCACATGTGCTGGAGCACGTCGAGGTCACCGACGTTGACCTCGCTTGAGCCGTTGATCCAGGCGTTGGCCAGGACTGCGGCCATGCCCTCAGCCAGGCGGCGGGAGCTGACCTCGACGCCGTTGTGGAGCAGCTCGTCCTTGATGTCGAGGAACATGTCCCAGGAGCGGTCGGGTACGTCGAGGTTCATCGCCTCGTTGTGCGCCTTGCGCAGCTCGTCGAGCGTGATGACCGACTTCTCGGGCTCGGCGTAGCCCTCCACACGGCGACGGATCGAGTCCGCCACCATGTCGCGGATGTTGTCGCGGTCAGCGACGTACTGGACCACGAAGCGGATGTGGACACGGTCCCAGGTCGCTGCCTGGTCGGCGTCGGCGTTGAGCTTGTTCGTGCCCATGAAGGCCGACCACAGCGGGGCCTTGGCCGGGATGCCGTTGTTGTGATACAGACGCTCGTTCAGAATAGGCATCATGCCGTGCAGGGTCGGCCCGTTGGCGTTGAAGAACTCGTCGATGAAGGCGATGTCGGCCTCGGGCAGCATCCCGCTCACCCGGCGGCGGTACTTGCCCTCATCCTTCATCGCGCGAATGTCGACCGGGCCGAAGACCTGGCCGGGGTCGCTCGTCTCGTCCAGGGCGGTCTCGAAGTAGGTGCTGTCGCGCGAGAAGAAGATCAGGTCAACGTCCAACTGGAGCAGGTCAGCGACCGCGAAGAACACCGTCTCCTGCAACGCCGGCAGATGCTGTAGGAACCAGTCCATCGCCCGG
>PUNC01000239.1 GCA_003551625.1 PVC group bacterium
ATAAAAGAGGCTCAAAAAATGATCTGTACTAATTGTAGTAACGAAATTAAACCTGTCCCGTATGGATGCTAAAATACATTTCCTTGAAGATGCACCTTTAATGTTTGGGTATATACCCTCTGGCAGGCCCAATCACATAATAATAGTAATGGAAGAAGCTACGGAAGGTGCTTATGACTTAAAAGCCGTTTATGCTACTTGCGGGTGCGATAGCCTTGAGCCTGTTCACCTTGAAAATTCAAAAAAGGTCTTTTGTAATAATTGTAAGTATGATATAAAACCAGTGAGAAATGTCAAAAAACAAAATCACTCTAGTAATCGATGGTGACCACCTCTGTCACCGACACCTTTATCAGCCGGGGCTTCGTAAGCTTTCTAATTCTAAGGGTATTCCAACTGGACTAGCAATGGGGGTATTAGAGCAACTCAATTTAATGCATCTTAGCACGGTAGACGAAGTTGAGTCTATCTATTTTGTAATGGGAGGAGGCTCTTGTAAATGGAGAAGGGATATATACCCCGAATATAAATTCAAAGATGAGAAAAAGAAAGCCGAGTTTAAAGAAGTTCAACCGGGAGATAATTTTTCTAGCTCAGATATCCTTAATGCTTCGAGAAAGATTTTAAAAGAGTTTTTACCCGCCTTAGGTGTTAAATATATTGAATACCCTAATTACGAAGCCGATGAAATTGGGCATTTTATTAGCTACCGGTTAAATATGATCGATAAAGATATAATGGCTATTAGTGACGACTTTGACTGGGCCCAGCTTTGTTTGCATATCGGTTGTACGGTACACAGGGCAATAAAAGATGACTTTATTAGTCCTATGTCCTTTAAAGCCCAATTTGGTTACCCCTTAGAGGGTATTATCTTATATCAAGCTCTTATTGGGGGGCACGATAATCTTCTCAAGCCTCTAAATGGATTTGGGAAAAAGGGTATCATAAGTATGTTGAATGAGCTTAAAGATTTTTCTCCAGAAGGTGTAGAGGAATGGGCTTTATCTCAGAAGCCGGGGTCTAAAAAATACAAGCTTGCAGATATTAAGGTCCAGCAAACCCTTAGGATGAATATTGAATTAGTAGATTTTACTCGAGCCCCCTTGACTGAGGATATAAAGAAGTATATCGACTCAAATATTAAAAGAAGAGAAAAAGCTGATGAAGACCGGGTAAATAAATTGATCGGTAAGTATGAGTTCAATAGGCTAAGGCAAAACCTGCACTTGGCTAATTTTCTTAAATTGAGATAGGATATCTAAAGAATTTTTCTTAGTAAATCTATATTATATACAATAAACGCAGTTCAATTGATAACAAAACTAAGAAAAAATGCAAAACCTTAATTTACTCACCGAGAATTCGAGGAATTTTTCCTCTTTAGACGAACTGGAAAAGCTTTACTCTGAGTATGTATATGAGGAGTCAGAGCCTTTCCATCCCAGTCAGGTGTCCCTTCAAACTGATGGCACTTATGCTATTAATGGCCAAGAAGTAGCGGGGACTTATTCTTCACTTAAAGGCCTTTGTAAGCTTTTAAGGATTCCCAACCCCTTTGCATCAAGGATCCCCGTTGATCTTCTTCAAAGAAACATTGACCGCCTTAGTGAAGAAGCCAATTTCGAAATTAAGACTATTACTCGCAAGGACGGTAATATTGCTAATTTCGTAAAAGAGGATTTTGTTAGTATCCCTCATCAAATGTTGTTCGAACCTCTTGCTAACAAATACGGCTCTGCTGATGTTTTAGAAGGCAAGGTGTCAGATAATTGGTTAGCTCTTTCTCTTACAAAAGGCGAAGATGAATTTTTTAAGTCTTTTGAAGGGGTATCACCCAATGACAAATATGACATGGGGGTAGTAGTTATTAACTCTCCCACAGGTCACATGACTACTCAAGCTCGGGTTCTTTTGCATCGCCTTATTTGTATGAACCAGGTTGTCGGACCTTCTAATTTTGATATAGTTAAATGTCGACCAAAGCCCAATCGTCAACTTGAGAAGGTTGTTGATAACTTTGTTGAAGGAATCAGCAAACTTTATTGTGATGTAAACTCAATTGAGTCAGCTATTACTTCTCTTGATCGTAGTATAAAACCCGAAGAACTCAAGTCAATTTTTAATGCAGTTAAGAAAATAACGGGAGATGTAGAGTTTGTAGACTCCGAGATTTTTGGATTAGACCCAGATGATCGGAAAGAAATTCTCACTAATTTAAAGAAATATAAGCAAGGTCAAATTGAAGCTCCCCCCGAACCACAGATCAATTTGTACGACGTATTCAATAATATCACTGAGCAAGCTAAGACTTTTGAACAAGAAGAAAGGTATAAACTAGAGTCTTATGCTGGTAAGTTGATCTCGAATTAGCAGGTGAATAATGCCGAAGATTGGAACAAAACATAAAGGTAGACTCATGAAAGAAGGGTCAGATCAAATTGACCCTTCTTTCTTTGAGATAAAATTCAAAATCAATAATAAGGTTTTCAAAAAGACTGTTGATGACCTGTTAACATTCGATAAAGAGAATCTTGATGAGATTAGTGATAAAGAACTGGACCGAGCTCTTGACCAAGTTAGTTATTGGCGGTTTACCTTTATGGCTGCTGCATCGGAATTAGAGCACAAGCTCAATGAGATAGAGAGGGAGTTCAATGCTTGGTTTGCTGAGGTCTCTGAAGAAGCTCGTAATAAGATTTATGAGAAAAGGAAAGAAATAAAGAAAAGGGATAATATCCCCAATAATTGGTTCGGTTCAATCACTAAACAAGAGATTGAAAACCAAATCCTTCTAGACCCCACCTGGGGACCAAGATATAATCAATATCAAGCTAAAATGTCAGATATAAGAAAAAACATGAATCTGCTTTTCTCTTTGAAAGACACCATCCATGACCGGGGAGGCTTGCTTCAAACTATCTCCCGTAGAAGACTTGAATTAGCTAAACAAAGGTTTAACGCATAATAAGAATAAACATGGAGAAGAAAGAACACTTTGCTATACCTCATCCCGGAACGCTTGAATGGATTGAGCCCCTCACTTTTGAGGAGGCAAGGGATAAGGGGTTTGAAGGTTTTAACGTTCCTCGAAAAATTATCAATAGTGAGGCTGAGCCTTTTAAAGACTCAGTAGACAGAGTTAGGCGTTACTACAAAATGAAACCGGAGA
Source organism: PVC group bacterium (assembly GCA_003551625.1). Taxonomy (GTDB): domain Bacteria; phylum Auribacterota; class Erginobacteria; order Erginobacterales; family PUNC01; genus PUNC01. The sequence goes on from PUNC01000239.1 coordinate 3,173, forward strand.
GCAACCATGAATGATTTTGAATTTAGCTTTGTTGAGAGGTTTGAGAACCTGGTATATAAGCTTAAAAAGCTAAATAAAATAGCCCAAGAGAGGCAAGAAATTGAAGGCAGGCCCTTTATTCAAACTTTTAAGGCTAAAAACCTCAAGCGAGATTGTAGGTTCCTCTATTTGAAGGATTTAAGGAAAGCAAACTTTCAGGGTCCATTAAATGGTAAATACCCCTATTGCACCCATGGTCAGCATAAAGATATTTATGTAAGAGAGTCCACTCGCCTTATTACTTGTGAGGGGTGCCCATTTTATAGAAAATCAAAGAAATAATCTTAGTTATTCTATATTCAAATAAAAAAGATGGCCAGAAGAATAAATATAGAAATCTCTGAAACAATCCGGGTCGCCCCTTATGAGGTTATAAAACCAACCATATCAGTGAGTTATGATATACCTGAAGGCCGTGATATAGACGAATTTTATAAAGAAAAATATAGAGAAGTCAAAAGAACGTGGAATAAGCATTTATTTAATTTACTATACAACTCCAAAATTAGATTGGAGGAAGAAGACATTTGGGCTTATGCTCATAAAATGGTATCGGGGAGAGAGAAGTTCCCGGTATTTAAACCTAAAAAGAAAAAGGAAAAATGATATGGCTAAAAAAGTAAAGAAAAAAGCTGAAAACACTGATCAAGTAAGTGAGGGAGATCAGGCAGAACGATATAAAGCGATCCTCTCCGAGCTTGATGAGGCTGTGCTCAATATCAAAGGTGACGCTCAAAAAATTATGAAGGGCGTTGCCAAAGCAGGCCGAAGAACTCGAAAAGATTGGATGACTATTCGGGATCTAGCAAAAGAAGCCCGAGCAGTATCCATTGAACTTACCCGTAAATCTAACGAAGAATAATTATGAAATTAGGACAACCTTCCCATTTAAAAGAAAAAGCCAAAGGCGGCTTTACTGACAGAGTAAGGTTGGACGACGGGGAAAACACTCACCGGGTCATTTATGGCCCGGTGAAGGTTCAATACATTTATTACCCCACCCTCCAACAAGACGAAAGTACAAGTGAATTAAAACAATCTGTACGAGTAATAAAGCGACCCCAAGAGGGTTGTATATTAGACTCCCTTGCCTCTTTTGAAAAACGCATACGTACTCAAAGAGGAGAGAAAAATCCTCGATCAAACCTGTCCCCAAGGACAAAATGGCTTTATCTGGTAATTAGTCGTAATGAGGAAGAAGAGCCCTCTATTAAAATTGCTGAGTACCCCTTTAAGGTATACGATCAAATTATCAAGATTGAAGCAGCAAAATCTTCTAAGAACCCAAATAAACTCCGTCATGGCCTTATTTTCATGTATGATTTAATCATCACCAAATCTGTTGAAAAAGGCAAACCTCGCCAATACGGTACCAGTTATCATGTTGAAGTTGACCCTGAGAATCAATGGTCAGGTAAAATCCCCGTCGGAGCCTTGGGCATGCCAGCAGAAGAACTAGAGAAAAAACTTAAAGGCTTTCAAAAGTTCTTCTCTAAAGAGGATTGGGAATTGATTGAGAATATGGATATCAACCTTGAAGAAGAAGGGGCCCCTGATGAGCCCGAAACTATTGCAAGTAAGCTCCAGGAGAACCCAATCTACCTGAATGCTACAAACCCGGATGGGAGTTATATGTTCCCTGCAATTGAGGACTTTAAAGAACAATTGCTTGAATCGGGGATCGAGTTTACTGAATCAGGACGAAAGAAGCCTACATCAAAAGCTTTGAGTGATGGCTCAGATAAAACCTTCAAGGATATTGACTCAAAAGTTGAACTCGAAGAAGAAGAGGAAGAGGATATCCAGGATGTAGAATTTGAGGAGGAAGTTGAAGAAGAAGAGCCTCCCAAGAAAAAGAAGGGAAAGAAGAAAAAACCTGAACCCGAAGAAGAAGAAGAAGAGGAAGAAGAGGAGGAATTTGAGGAGGAAGAGGAAGAAGAAGAGGAAGAAGAGCCTCCCAAAAAGAAGAAAAAATCCAGTAAATCTAAGAAGAATAAAAAACAAAAAGAGGAAGAAGAAGAGGAAGGAGATGAGCTGGATGAACTTGATGACTTAGATTGGTAAACAACTGGTAAACAACTGGTAAATATATGGCTAAAAAAACAAGCAACTCTAAAAAGAAGAAACCAGACTCATCTAAGGATATAAGTAAAGCCCTTTCCCTTTTAGGGGACAAGGGCTTTACTGGTAATACCTATCCCGAAGTTGAAGTTATTCCTACCGAAATAGAAGCCCTTAATCACGTTGTGTTAGGTTGCGGGGGTTTACCTCGGGGAAGGGTAATGGAGATATATGCTCCACCTTCTGTCGGTAAATCAACTCTTTGTTATTGGTTTATCGGTCAAGTACAAGAACAAGGAGGGGTATGTGCCCTTTGGGATGCCGAGGGGACCTATAGCCGAGAATACGGGGCCTCTTGTGGGATAAATAATGATGAGCTCATTATGCCCGATTTCAGCTTGGGCAACGAGGCCCTGTTTCAAGTCAAAAAACTATTGACTACCAATATGATAGACTTAATGGTTGTTGATGCTGTCCCCAGCCTTCAACCAGAAATGTCATCTGAAACGAAGGAAGATAAAGACCCTAATATGAGGGAGAAATTAGAAAGAGCCAATATGCTCTCTCAATTCTTCTCTGACCTCTCCGGGGGGTTCACAATGAGGAAAGCGAAAGGCTCAAAAAATTGGTTAGAGTGCCCAGTAACCGGGAGCCGTTATCATAAGCTGAGAAATAAGAAAACTTGTCTTATCTTTGTTAACCATGCTAAGGATAAAATTGGAGTAATGTTTGGGGATCCCACCACTACTCCGGGAGGCAAGGGCCTTAAATTTGCTAGTTCAATTCGAATTGGTATGGAGGAGTCAACTACCTCTAAAACTAAGGATGACTTTGGAAGACCTTCCTATCGGGTTAGTAGAGTAAAAGCTGCTAAGAATAAACTCGCTCCACCTTTCGGGACTATTAAAATGAAGATGCTTCGTGAGGGGGGTGTTGAAATATTTGGCGATGATGTTGAAGTTGAATATGACGACTCCGAGGATTTTGATGATATTGAATAAGAGATAATTATACCTTTATTCAATTCTCGGATATATTAAATAAAAAGCCATGTTTAAAATAACTCTCATATTACTTTTACTCAGTTTACTGGGTTTTAGCCAAGCCACAGGTCAACATAGAAGCTGGGGTAGCACAGGAGAGTATAGGACTGTCGCTCCCAGTGTATACTCCTCTTCTATGACTTATAGAACAGTCTATGTTCCTCGCTATAGTGTTTCACCCTTTTGGATTAGTAGAGCAGCTAACCCATATTATTGGTATCCCGGCCCTCTCTATCAACAAGATTGTGAGGTACTAGATCGGTACTGGGAAACTACAAAAGAAATAATGGATGAATCTTCTCGGGAGGAACTTAAGAACTTTTTACCTTATCTAAAAAAGGGAGTTATAGATATAAGCGATATTCCTTATGGGAAAGAGGATTTTATTCGACTAGGCTTTAATACAAAGGAACTCGAATTCTTAAATAACGGTGAATAAATGCTTGATGTAGTAGCTATTGCTGACACTCATTTAAAATCAACTGAGAAATATGGTAAACCCAATGCAGATGGCACCAACTCTCGCCTCCAGGATAAGATTGATGCTATTGATAAAGCAGTCAAGTACGCTTTAAAGGAAGATGTAGACTTATTTGTCCACTTGGGCGATGTATATGATAAAATAAATCCCTCAGAGTTTTTAAGGTCAAAATTTCTTAATACCATAAAGCCTCTTATTGGTAAAATACCCATTATTATTGTAATTGGTAACCACGACACCGATGAGAATGTTTTTAGTTTGATGGCGGATGATGTCCTTTTGGATACCCTTCAATCGGATGATATTATGATATTTGAAGAACCGTCGGAGATAGAGGTTGAAGGAGTTGAATTTTTAATCCTCCCTTGGAAAAAAGATGAAATCATCGAAAAAGAATTAAAAGCCCATAAAAATAAAATTGTTTTGGGTCACTTTGGTGTTGACGGAGCTCTTGCCTCGGGGTCAGAGTTTGTGTTATCTAAGGGCGTATCCCAGAGGTTATTTGAACGCCATCTTTACACCTTTCTTGGGCACTATCACCGTTATCAACATACTAATAACTTTATGTATGTGGGCTCAGTAGCCCGGGCAGACTTTGGAGAAAGGAATGATCCTAAAGGTTTTGTGCATTTCAAGGTATCGGATAAAAATAAAGTAAAGACCAAATTCATTGATGTTAAGGACCGTAACTTTTTTCAATACACGGTAAGTGAAGAAGATGATCACTCCTTTGATGCTCTATATGAATGGGAAGACCTTGAAGGAGATATCGTTAAAATCATATTCCATGGGTCCGAGGAATGGTACTTATCTTTCAACTTATCTGAAATTCGCCATAAAGTACTTGACGTGCTCGGGGCTCATCGTATCTTCATTGACCATAAAAAACCAGGGATATCGAAGGACCTTTCAATGGATATAGACTTATCCTCTAATTGGAGAGAAGGACTTGAGTATTATACTAATAAGAAAAACCGCAAGGATATGCTGGATTTAGGAGAAAAGATTATAAACGAGGTATTATGAGGCCAAAGACACTTGAAATAACTAATTTTGGACCCTTTGCAGAAAAACAAAGGATTGACTTTAGTCGATATGAGAAAAATGACCATGTGTTAATTGTAGGTAATAACAAAGATACAGCAGGGGCTGATTCTAATGGCTCGGGCAAAACTCAATCCTTTAATGCCTTATCTTGGTTGATTTTTGGATATACCCCCAACGGTAAACCCACGGATGAAATAATTCGAGAGGGTACTAATTTTGTAAAGGTATCGGGTTTTTTTGAAGACCACCAGGGAAGAGAGATATATGTTCAAAGGAGTCGGAAAAGAGGACAAAGCCCTGAGCTCTTATTCTCTATTGACGGTGATGACTCCCTTACTAAAAGGACTGCTGCCCAGACACAATTAACTATCCTTAATTATATGGGGATATTAGAGAATAATAAGGAATACTACAATGACTTTCTCAACACTACATATTTTAGTATTGATGCAGTAAAGGCTTTTGCAGGGAAAAAGAGCTCTTCAAAGGATAGGATGAATTTAATAAATCGCTTCCTAAGAGGGGAGGTATTAGATCGAGCTGCCTCTAATTGTAAAACTAAAATCTCAAATCTCCAGGGAGCTAAGGAAGTCGCAGAAGGCCAATTAGAGCAAATCAATGAGCGGATTGAATCCGATAATGATATTAAAACGCTCAAAGGTAAGATATCAGAGAATAAATCAAAAATTATCGATGCTGAATCCGAAGTATCTGACCTTGAAGTAAAACTTGAGTCTATCAAAAAAAGAAGCGAGGTTTTAGATTCTATTGATGACGTAGAGGGCCTAATCGATCAATCCACTACTCAATTCAATGATTATAAAGAACAAGTACAAGAGTCCATTGAAGACCTTGAGTCCCAAGTAGATAAACTATCCTCTATTAATGAAGAGATAGAGAAGACTGAAGCCAAGCTCAAAAAGGTTGACTTAAAAGCTCTAGAGGAAAAAGCCAATCAATATAAAGATAAAATTCAAAAGGGAAAAAGCCTTGTGCATTCCCTAGAGTCAAAAATCTCCTCTCTAGAGACTCAAATCTCTAACGAGAAAACTTGTCCCGAATGTAATGCTTCCCTTATGATATACGGGGATGAGATTATGTCCCTTGATAAAAAGGCATTGAATAAGTCCTTAAAAGAAGAGTCAACTAAGCTCAAAGAGGTAAATGCTAAATTATCAAAATTAGAAGAGGGAGAAGAAAAGCTCGCAGATAAAATCTCTATTATCGAAAAGCACCAAGACAAGCTTGACTCATTAAAAGATAGGAGAGAGGATTTTTATAAGATACCTGAGAAAATACAAACGAAGAAAGAAAACCTTGAGCGTCAAAAGACTAAACATGAAGAGAACATAAAAAACCTTAATAAGAAAAAGATTCAATATGAGCTTAGGCTAAAGAAACTACCAAAAGTAGACGTTGACTTAAAAGATGATATTGAGTTATCGATTGAAACTCTCCAGAATAAAATCAAGGAATATCGAGATAATATCTCCCGTAACGAGTACATCATTGAAAACATAAAAAAGGATCTAGCTTCTAAAGAGCGAATAGAGAACCAGGTTAAAGAGCTCAATGAGGAAATAGATCAATATAGCTTCTGGAAAAACGGTTTCCCCGAAATCAAAAGGTGGATGGTTAATAGTTTCTTACCTTCTTTTGAAGAACAAACAAACCACTTCCTCTCAAAACTAGAGGTAGGTATGAGGGTATACTTCGACACTCTCAAAGCCAAAAAAACAAAGAAGGGGGAATTCAAAGAAGAGTTCGATATCTCTATTATGGACGAGTCCAATCATAAAAGGGATTTTGAAACATATTCACAAGGGGAGTCAAAACGAATTGGTATTTGCACAGGCTTTGCGTTAAGAGAATTAACTCTTAACAAGGGCTATAATGCTTTCGATTTTCTCCTCATTGACGAAGTAGTGGATAGTTTAGATGACACGGGTATCAATGAGTTTTTTAATTTGCTAAATATTATCTCAGGGCTTAAATTGATAATAAGTCATGATACTCCTCTCAAAAACCGATTCACTAATGTAATCACCTTCACTAAAGAAAACGGCGTAACCACAGTTAAACAAACATAATCATGACCCAAGAAATTAAAAAACCAAGCGAACCCACCGGAGATGAACAAGACAATACAGGTACTTTTACTGAGTTGATAAGGGCAATTCAACAAGCTCTCCAATCAGAAAAGGGGCTTCGTTTGGCTTGTAAAGTAGCAAAGATTAACAATTCTAACAGCCTTATCATTTACCAAGGGCTTAGGAGTAATGTATGGGCTAGAATTGAAAAGAACGGTAACTACTTTATCTATCGATCTTCATTGGAACGACTACTTAAGTCCCATGAAGCAACCAAAAAATACTTCCAAAAACAAAGAGGTAAAATATGATCTGGGAAGACTTGAAAAAAAGGCTTACTTCACGTAAGTTCTGGGTATCTGTGATAGGTGCTATTGTTGTAGTACTGGTCAATTTTGCAGGCTTGGAAGAAGCTGCAGCTACTCTTATAACTTATGGTGTTGTAGTTATTGCAGTAGCTTATATCCTTGGCGAATCCTTTGTGGATATGTTCAGGGAGAAATTTGGTATTAAACTACCAGGCGAGGAAGATAAATCTTGAGTTAGCCATGGATAAACTCAAATACTTCCTAAAAGGGCTGATAGTCTCAGCCCTTTTATTTTTCGCCTTTTATTTAGGCAGGAGACGATCTCTCAAAAAGGCTCTGGAGAAAAGGAAAAAGCTATTAAAAGAGAGACTCAAAAACGTAGATGAAGCTATCAAAGAGATGGAGGAGCTTAAAAATAGCTATGCCTACGGTGCTCTGGGTGTCGGAGAAAAAGAAAGGCTTGATGAGGCCTATAAATCCAGGAGGAAAGAAAGAGAGAGAACTCTCAATAAGATCAACAAGGACCCTGATCCCGAGAAAAATGAAGAAATCTTTAATGCTATTAAAGATATTTTTAGTCCTTAGTACATCTGTAATAGCTCAAGACTTTGTCCCTAAAGGCCATACCTATGTGAACGATACTACCGATGTATTTGTTCTTACGCCTGAGCAAGCACAACAAGCTATCTATTGGTACGAGGATAGCGAATTGTTACCTGAAGTGATTAAGCAATACCACCGGGCTGATTCTCTTAATACCCTTTATCGGGAGAAAATAGCTATAATGGAAGAGGAGATTGAGGTAAGAGACGAGGAGATCATATTCCTAGAACAAGAAGTAGAAAGGAAATCTCGCTTCACCCTTCGAAGAACACTAAAGTGGACAGGTATTGCGTTTGTAGCAGGAGCTGCAACGGGGGCTATTTTAAATTAATCCTCTATAAAGGGGAGCTCTTCTCTATTTATAGCCCCAGGCATTCCAACAGGAAACCCCTTCGATCCATGAGGGGTTTTCCTTCTATCCCATAAATAATATATCCTCTGGGAGCTCGGTTCAATCAAATATGGCTGTATATAAAAATTAATAAGCGTGTCAATTGGGTGCTCAAAGATTGTCTCCTGGGAGCTATTAATATCAAACAGGGTATATAAATTCAACATAAATTGATAAGTACCCTCTACTACCCCTCTTTTTATTCGGGCAGAGGTCATCATCTCTTTCTCTTCTAAGCCGGCAAAAGGGTCGGGAAACAACTCATCTTTATAGAGGATCCCGACAAAATGGTCCCACCCCTGGTGCTCTGCCTCGATATCAATAGCATAAGTAAACCCGGAGAAGGTTTGATTGGGGCTATTAATATCAAATTCTGGGTATACTGCTGCATAATAAGCCTCGGGAATTACCCGGGATTTTGTAATATGACCGGTTCTCCAATATCGGCTTTTCATATCAGTATTTTTGTCGAGTTGTAATTTCTAGTTGAAGGGTCTTACGACCTAAATCTACTTCTTGTTGTCTAATGGTCCCTGATACTTTATATCCCGGGAAAGAGGGAAACATCGAAGGGTCTATAACTTCAATCAATTGTAAATCCTGGTTGCTTTTTGTCATAAACCCAATGTCTGGATTATAGGGGGCTAATATAGAGAGTAGCAAGCCAGGTTCGCTAAACCCCTTTATAATCTCTCTAGCTATCGATAAAGCCTCTTTATGTTGAATAAAGCGGTTATCTGGGTGAGTATACTCGTTCTCTCCCCACTTATTAATAGAGGAGCTATCAACAAGAGTATAAGTAGAAGCCCCGTCTTGCTCCAGTTTTAATCCCCCGAATTTTACTCTGACTACATCCCCAATGTTAAAGAGGTCTGCCTGAGGCTCGGCGGTCCACCTCCAGCTCCCAAAGCCCCCCGGTATATGTTGTGACAAGCCTTGATAAGGTAAATCCCCTTCCTTATCTGCTGGGGGAGCCATAAGGTAATGAGCATTCAACACATCCCCTTTAGCAAAAGCATTTGTATAGTCCCCTGGTCCCAGAGATATCTCCAATGAGTTAAAATCAATAGCATGAACATAACCCATTGGAGTATTTACCTGAGTCTCGGCTTGTATATTGGAGAGATTGGGTAAATCTATTCTTTGTATGCTATTGCTTGAAAAGGTAGTAACTAAGAAATTAAAATGCCGATAATCAGCTGCATAAGGCCTTACCCTTACTCCTCGGAAAGCATTCAAACTGTTCACTTTCAAAATAGTCCCGTTTAATGGAGCTTCAAAGTGGTCATTAGAAAGAAATACGTCTTGAGTTTTATTCTGATTAAAGAAGGGAGTAATACTAGAAGAGAATAAGCCGCCAGGTTGATAGGTAACCCTTACCGTCTTTTCTGTGAAAGAGTTAACAGTGAACTCACCGCTAAACCTGAAATCTGGGTCTCCTGTTTTAATGATAGAGAAAGTGTTGCCCCGAGTCATTTGATGAGGGGACTCAAATGTAAACTCCATAAAACCAATTTGGCTGAAAGTAGCAAGTTGTAATGTTCTAGCCTGTATTACTCGGTTAGAAGGAGCTGAGCTAATTGCTCCTCGGTACACATCCTTTACAACTGCAATACCTTCATCGCTAAATTTATCACCCCATCTTCTAACCGTAGAATTACTATTATCATTGACATCAGTCCCCAGGTGGGATCTAATAATAGTGAGGTTCAAAAACTTCTCTACGGCAAACCCGGGACTTTCCTCCAGGGTGATTAAGTTAATAGAAGGGTCTACTTTCTCGATAACTTTGCCTACGGGCTCCATTTCTTCTTGATCAGTGAAAACCACAATGTCGCCTGGGCGAATAGGATTATCTGAGCCTTGATATAAGGTGCTAACTAATAGCTCTCTGTCATCAGCCCCCATTTCCTGCATCAGGGTGACGGTCATGGAGGGAGAGTGGGTAAGCCATTTGAACAATACGGGGTTGCGGTCCCATATATGATCTTTAGCATCTCTTATCTCCTGGGCATCTTCCTCAAAACCTTTTACCAAAAGTCGACCTCTCCGAGTACAAATCATCAAGACAGATCCCTGCTCCGGGGAAGTTACGCTAATATCGAGCTCCCCGTCAAAGAGCCTTTCATCTTCTATATCATTGGGCCTGTTCTGGGAGTCTCGAGATACATGAGTTACTTCCCATTCTCCGTCATCTTGTTGGGGGCTGTAAGCAGTTACACTAACAAGGTTTCTTATATCATCGCTAATGTCCTTTTCGATATCCTTAATTTGACCTTGGCTTGTCTCTAATGTATGAGTCTTCAATACCCTGCTCCGGGGAGTCATAAAGAACCGATCGCCATTAAAACCAAATACCATATTATTAGCATTGGCTAAGTTTTTAATAGCATCCCATACTTTGAGGCCATTGAAATCTGCTAATTCAATTCTCTTATCTAATCCATAGCTATCAACTTTAAAGAAGACATGAGGTCTTCCTAATATATCGTTAAGAGTTTGCTCGGTTAAGTATTCTCTTCGGAAATAATGGTCAAACCCAGAGAATAACGAAAACCGTTCAAGCTCGGGGTCATCCATGGATGCAATGGAAGTAGCACTTGCATCGTGAGAAATAAACCTTCTAGCCTCTCTTAAAGGCTTGGTCCTTTCTCTGTTATTACCGTCCCAATGGTGGCCTCCTTCAATAGCTTGGTCTCCCTCTCTTATATAGGAGAGCTTAACCGACTTATCTAGTCGCTGGTAGGTATGAGGGTTAATAGTTGGAGAAGAAAGACGGTAATACCAAATGTGATCATCGTCCTCAGCAAAGCCAGTGAATTTAATAGCATCAATAAATACTCCTTCCTGAGTATCGTGATCAACTATCACTAGTTCATTGAAATTATCTCTGTTGAGATAGAATACCTCATGGCAAGGAGGAGTAAGCTCCCCATCATCAACATGACTCAATAAACTATCTTTTCTAAAACCAGACCCAAATAGCTTATCAAACCTTGAACTATAGTGAAGGTGTGTTATCTTTCTAGTACGGTTTATGGGGCCAGCAGGTCCCTCCGTTATCTCTGCATATTCATCTGTTACATTGCCAGGGATACTTAAAGAGTCTTCTCCCTCTATCACATTATAGACCGACTGGTCAGCTCGAGAGTCGTATATAATCTCGTCGGATACATTATTTACATTAAAGGAGCCTTCTTGAAGGTCAATTTCGTGTATTCTATTTAGAGAAGCAACCTCATCCTGGTTATCTCCGAGGTATCGATTAGTATAAACAGGGTTTGTGACTAATGAGATAAATACCTTTGAGCCATGGGACGCTCCCGCTATGGGGTAGGGAAACTGGGTCTGCTCATTATAAAGAGTGCCAGGGTTCGGAGAATCCTGTGTCTCTAAATCCATCAATTCCACCAGCTGCTTGGTATCACAATTGAAGGCAACAAGCTTTGTTTTAAATCGATGATTAGAGTCTCCCGGTCCCCACTTAAATTGGTCATTTACAATGCCAGGATCATTATCTGTTATCCTCTGAGCAAAGACGATCATACCCTTGCCCTGATTAGCCCCCTGAGCTAAATCAAATAGCCCTTGTTGACCATTGGTGTATCGTACAATCCCATGAAGAGGTAAATCGGTATTATTTCTCCATCTACCTCCCTTATTACCAATTGTCCTTGCTACAACTGACAGATACCCAACCCCAGCTTCACCAGTTTTAAAGTCCTCGGGGTTAGCATTATAGCTTGATAAGCCCACCCATGGATTAGAGCGTTGAGTCACATAGTCAAAAGCCGGAGCCATGTCCTCTATTACAAGGTCATTAGTGGGTAACTCACCAAAACGATTAGCAATCAACTGACGAAGAGAGTTATCAACGCTTATCCCTGACTCCTGGTCAGAGGGACCAAACAAGGGATTAAAAGCATCAAATTCTCCTTGAGCTAACCTTTTCCGATTTTGAGCTATCAAGTTAAAATCAAGAGTAACCTCCTCGGCTTTCCAGATAGCTAATGAAGACGACCAATTGCTGCCCCGGTCCTCAGAACGAAGGATTACTCCATCATCTCCCACTGCTAAATAAAGGTCAGTGATAGGATTCTCAATTGCATTTATAGCTTTATTGTCTTCTCTTTGATAAAGTA
>PUNC01000186.1 GCA_003551625.1 PVC group bacterium
AACCCCTGCCTTTTCAGGGTGTGATATTATAATTTTCAGTTCTCTTCAGAATTATGAGGGTAAATGCTCAATGACGTTTACCGTCTCCACCCACACTGAACGATAGAGGGGCAATTTCTCCATTCAGCCAAAGAGGGAGTGTGTTAACTGAGAGACTGAACAGGTCCGACGTCTTCAACCGGTTCCGGCGGGCCTGGGAAAAGGGCGAGAGCCTGGTCGTGTCGGGCGCTCCCGGGTCCGCCCCGGCCTGGCTGCTTGCCCGGGTCTTTCCGGCCTCGCCCCGGCCCCTGGTCGTCATCGCCGCCGGCTACCGGCGCGCGGAAAGGCTCCAGGGCGAATTGGCGGGGATGCTTGGTCGCCGGGTGGCGCTTTTTCCCGCCCTCGAGGCGCCCGCCGGCGGCCCGGCCGACCCCGGCCTGGCGGCGGAGAGGCTCTCCATCGCCGCTTCCTTTCTCAATCCGGGGGGGGAGCCTCCCGTGGTCGTGACCGCCCCGGCCGCCTGGGAACAACCCCTCCCCGCGCCGGCTTTTTTCGGCCGAAGGCTGATCCGGATCCGGGTCGGCGACACGGTCGAGCTCGACCGTCTCCTGGAAGACCTGCTCCGGGCCGGCTACGAGCGCAACGATCCGGTCACGGCCCCGGGACAGTTCGCCCGCCGCGGGGGGATAGTGGATGTTTTCAGCGGTCAGGACGAATTCCCCGTCCGGATCGAATTCGACGGCGAGCGGGTGGAATCGCTGCGCCGCTTCGATCCCCTGGAGCAGAAGTCGGTGGGCCGGGCCGACCGATTGGAGGCCTACCCGGTATTCGTCGCCGAGGAGGACGGCCGTTTGGGGGATTACCTGCCGGCCGGTTGCCGGCTGGTCGCGGTGGAGCCTCCCGACGATATCCGGCGGGAGCTGCGGGCCGGAGCGAAGGACGGTCCGCCCTCGATTCTCTTCTTCTCCCTGCCTCCGCCGGGCGGAGCCGACCTTAACTTCTCGATCCGGAGCCTGGAAAAATTCAAGTATCCCCGCCCGGACGCCATCCATCCGCTGCTGGAGGCGATCCCAAAATGGCTCGAAGACGGTTATTTCACGACGATCTACGCCTACAACGAGGGAGAGCGCGACCGCCTTCGCGAGATCCTCCGGGAGAAGGGGCTTCCACCCCAGCCCCGGCTGGAACTGCGCCTGGGCGAGCTGGCGGAAGGGTTTGTCTGGCCCGAAGCGGCTCTGGCCGCCGTCTCCGACAGCGAGATCTTCTCCCGTTACGAGATCGTCCGGCCCCGCCGGGAATACGTGGGAAAGGAGGAGGTCGCCGATCACGACCGCTTCGAGGTGGGAGATCACGTGGTCCACGCCGATCACGGCATCGGGCTCTACCTCGGCGTGAAGACGATCTTCAGCGGCGGGAGGCGCCGGCAGGCGCTGGTGATCAAATACGCCGAAGGGGGAAGGCTCTACGTTCCCCTGACCCAGTCCCACCTTCTCACCCGTTACCTCGGGCTGGGGGGGCGCCCGCCCGCCCTCGATAAAATGGGCGGACGGCGCTGGCCGACGGCGAAAGCCCGGGCCGCCCGGGCGGTGGGCCGGATGGCCGCCCAGCTGCTCGAAACCCACGCCTGGCGGCGGACGCTGAGCGGTCACCGTTTCGCCCCCGACGGCCCCTGGCAGAAAGAGTTCGAGGCGGCCTTCATCTACCCGGAGACCCCGGACCAGTCCCGCGCCCTGGCGGAGATAAAAGAGGATATGGAATCGGACCGGCCGATGGAGCGGCTGCTCTGCGGCGACGTCGGTTACGGCAAGACCGAGGTCGCGATCCGGGCGGCCTTCAAGGCGGTGATGGACGGCCGGCAGGTGGCGATGATGGTGCCGACGACGGTCCTGGCCCAGCAGCACTACTACACTTTCGCCGAGCGGCTGGCCGATTATCCCGTCCGGGTGGAGATGCTGTCGCGTTTCGTCTCCCCGGCGGCGCAGAGGGAGATCCTTCGGGACCTTGCCCGGGGGAGGGTGGATATCGTGATCGGGACCAGCCGGCTGGTCCAGAAAGACGTTCGCTTCAAATCCCTCGGCCTGGTGATCTTCGACGAGGAACAGCGGTTCGGCGTTGGGCTCAAGGAGGAACTCAAGCGGAGACGGATGCTGGCCGACGTCCTCACCCTGACGGCGACCCCGATCCCCCGCACTCTCCACCTCTCGCTCTCGGGGGCGCGGGACCTGAGCACGATCAACACCCCTCCCCGCGACCGGCTGGCGGTGGAGACCCGGGTGGCGCCCTACGATCCCGATACCGCCCGGCGGGCGATCGAATTCGAGCTCGAACGGGGCGGCCAGGTTTACTACCTGCACAACCGGATCCGGACGATCGGGGCGGTCGGGGAGAAGATCAGCCGCTGGTTTCCCGGCAAACGCGTGGCGATCGGGCACGGCCGGATGGACGAGAAGGAACTGGCCGAAGTGATGCGGATGTTCAGCCGGGGGGAGATCGACGTCCTGGTCTCGACCACCATCATCGAGTCCGGCCTCGACATTCCCAACGCCAACACCATCATCGTGGAGAACGCCGAACGTTTCGGCCTGGCCGATCTCTATCAGCTTCGCGGCCGGGTGGGGAGGTTCAAGCGCCGGGCCTGGGCCTATTTTCTCTACTCCCCCTGGCGGCACCTGCCGGACGACGCCCACCGGCGGCTTCGGGCGATCGAGGAGTTCTCCCACCTGGGCGCCGGTTTCAGCCTCGCCCTGCGAGACCTTGAGATCCGCGGCGCCGGCAATATCCTGGGCCGGGAACAGCACGGGCATATCTCCGCCGTCGGCTTCGACCTTTACTCCCGGCTGCTGCGCCGGAGCGTGGAAAGGCTCAAGGGGAAAAAACCTCCGGCTGACGTGGAGACCCGCCTGGAATTCGACCTGGCGGCCGAGCTGCCCTCCGATTACATTCCCGACGACCGGCAGCGGATCGAGATGTCACGCCGGTGGGCCGCCATCGCCGGCGAAGACGACCGCGAGGAATGGCTGGCCGAGCTTCGGGACCGCTTCGGCGAGCCGCCGGAGGAGGCGGCGGTTCTGGCGGCGGCGGCCGACCTCAGGAACGCGGCGAGAGGGAAGGGGATCACCGGGGTGAGCGAGGAGGGGGGAAGGTACATCTTCCGCCGCCTGGGGAAGCTGATCGCGGTCGTCGATCCGCCGCCGCTTCCGCCGGCGGAGAAACTGCGTTATCTGGCCGAGGAGATAAAGAAAAAATGAAACGAAGATTCGGCCTGTCGCTGAAAAGCTGGTTGGTTTCAGCCTTTATCGCCGCCGGGCTCTTCCAGGCGTTTCATCTCGTCAACATCTACCGCTTCAGCTGTATCCCCGGGCGGCTGCAGCCGGTTTCAACCCGGATAATGATATTCCTGGAGTTCCCGTACGTGATCGCCTACTCCCACCTGGGAATCCTGAGCCACGGCTACGTCCTGTGGAGGGAACTCCTGTATTACTTTCCGGCTTATCTCATACTTGCGGGCGCGATATTCCTGCCCTTCCG
>PUNC01000155.1 GCA_003551625.1 PVC group bacterium
ATAGTGGGGATAATCGTAACCCTCCAGCCGAAGTCTTGCTGAAAAAGGATCCCAGGATCGGCTGAGGTTATACTGACCTCCAAAGCGGGTGGAAGAAACATTTCCCTGTTTAAAGTTTCCATAATCTAAGAAGCCATTCCCTGCAGAACCTGCCCGAAAAGATAGTCTTGCCTGGGGTAACCTTTCAACAGATGTTCCCTTCCGGTATCTAATCCACCATTCCAGGTCCCCTCCCTCCCAGGACAGGTCAGCAGAAAACCGGTCCCGATACCTCTGCCAGTCCCCTGATAAAGAATAGCTTTCAAGATTAATTTCCCCTCGTGCCCGGGAAAGACTGGTCTCCAAAAGTTCCCAGTCCAGTAAAAGGTTGTGATCAATTTTTTCACCAGAATAAGCAATCCCCGTTTGCAGAAAATAATCCCCATCTGTTCTCCCCAACCCTCCCAAAAGATCCCAGGAGGGGAAAATGGCGTAATCATAAGAAGCTCCAAACTCTATTGGCTCCCCCTGCTCAAAGACAAAGTTTAACTCCCCTTCAAGGTTTTCCGTTGGGTTATGCTGAAAAGAAAAATCCCCCAGATAAATGTAATCTCTGCTGGTTGTTTCAAAAAAGTATTCACCAGTTAATTTATCGGTAATCTGGTGGTCAAATGTTAAGCCAAAAAAAATTCCTTTCTGACTATTATAACCAAAGGATGGTCTGGGGAAGGGGCTTGTAATGGTTCCATCCTCATAACGGGCAACATAGTAGGGTAAATAAAAAAACGGGGTATTTCCCCAACGAACCGTTACATGAAAAGCTTCAATTAGTCCATCAGGGGAAATAACAACCCTTCTGGAGCTAATTCTGTAATGGGGTTCTGGTAATTGGCAGGGTGTTAATTCCGCCATTTTTATCTCCGATATTTCTGTAGTAAGACTTAGTTTTTCTCCCCAAACTGTTATTTCATCATAAGAAGTCTGGGGAGAAATTATTTCTCCTCGTCCTTCAACAAAAAAATATTCCAGTTCTTCTCCTTTTAAACCTTTATCTCCATCCTGTAGAAAAACTTCTCCCCTGGCTATTAAAACTTCCCCATCAAGATCAATAATAAGTTCTTTACAGGAAAGAAAAAGCTCCCCGTAACGGAATGTTACCTCTCCCCGGGCAGTAATTAAATTTTGATGGAGATCGTAGGTTATATCAAGTCCCTCAAGCTCAATATCCCGTTCCAGCTGTACTGCTGAAACAGGAAAAGAAAAAAGGAGTAATATAATTAGGGAAAAAATGGGCATCTTTTTCTGCAAGCAAATCACTCCATCGTTTTTTTATTACTTCTCCACCCGAGCAGAGTTCCCTGCACAAAAAAAAGAGCCCCCGATTACTCGGAGGCCCTTTCTATTGGTATTATTTAGAAGCTTACGCCAATACCTGCTTCGAGGCCTTTGTAGGTGTAGTCATCATCAGCATCAGTGATGCTGTTGTACTTACCCCAGATAAGGTCGAAGTTAGCAATACCGGCATAGTCAAATCCGGTAGAAAGCTCGATCCAGGTACCATCGTCATACCCTACAGGGTGAGGGTTGAGTTCTCTGTAGTCATACTTAGCTGCGTTTACCCAATCAAGGTTAGCAAGCACTTCGCGAGAAAGAGTCAGGCCAACATTGTAATTAAGTGCTTCGTGGGTAATTCCATACCATACGCCTGCGCTCGGGGCAACATCAAAGCCCAGAAGGCCATATGGATCCGGAGCAACATCAGCATGAACAGAAGCGGTAAGCGGATCAGTAGTTTCAAAAGCATAGTCAGCTTCGGCGCCAAGGGTTAACCATTGGAACGGAGTCAGAGTCAGGCTTCCATCGAGGTCAACAGGCATGTCCCTGGTCTCAGTTGAAAGCAGATTATAACGGGCACCAGCACTGATTTCAAGCATTTCAATGGGATACAGGTTCAGGCTGGCATTTACATTGTGAGCTTCACCAACCTGGACATTACCCTGGGCAACCCAACTAAATACGAAGGGACGGCCAGGTCCTTTTCTGTGGAAATAGTTTACGGTAAAGTCAAATACGTCGGTTCCAGTTCCCAAGGATACATCCCTGAGATCATAATGCATTGCTTCGGTTTCAAGGTCATAGGTGTACTCTACCAGTGCATCCAATTCCATGGGTCCGAAGGTCAGAGCTTCGTCGAGACCGGCAGAACCGCCAACTCTGTTAACAATACCAGCGGTGGGAACGCCCAGGTCGTGCTTGTCAGTATACCAGGCTTCCAGAGCCAGAATTCCGATCAGAGCTTCAGCACTTACACCAAGTCCACCTTGGGGCTGAGATCCATCGCCCAGGGGAGTAAATTCTTCAAGACCAAGGGTATAATCTACACCAAGGCTGAGAAGACCAAGTTCAGCGTCTGCTTTTACGGTTGCGAAGTAAGCAAGTTCCTCATCTTCAAAAAGACCGGTTTCGCTAACAGCGGTATCCAGGGTCAAAGTAAGAGGATCGATGCTGGCGACATGCTTCATACCAAGGACATACTGGTCGTCAAAGTTCAGGGTTCCAAAGGTAAAGGTAGAGGTCAGCATTTCCAGTGGCTGAGCAGTGTAATCACCGATAAAATAGAAGTCAATATCATCACCCAGAATATCTGTAGGTACAACTTCTTCTAGGCCAACTACATCAGAGAATATAAAGGAGAGGCTACCTTTGTCATGAGTTACGATAGCACCGCGATCTTCTACTTCAATGTAGCCGGTGGGGCTAACTTCGTAATTGTCAGTCAACAGGACTTCAAAGATCGGGGTTGTAAGAGTACCGGTTAGAGATTCAAATGGGATCCAATAAGGAGCATCAAACATCCAGACACCATCTTTGAACAGATCCATACTCAGATCCATGTCGACCAGGTCGGTGCGGCCATGAATACCAAGGGTCAGATCATAGGTGTAAGAAGCTCCTTCTGGAACAAGGATGTTGGCTCTCCATCTGTCAGAAGTCCTATGATAGAAGGGATTTTCAAAAAGGGTGCCATCTCCAGAAATGCGCTTATAAGAACTAATATCAAAGTCAGCGTCAATGCTGAAGGAAAGCTGAGGTTCTTTTTCCAGTTCGGCCCAGATGGCGTCGATATCATCTCTGAATTCGCGAGTCAGGGCACGAATCATAATCATTACATCTTCAGCTTGCTGGTCGGTAAGACCTTGCCTCTGGAGTTCAGCTCTCAGAGCGCGGGTGGTTTGATCAACATAGGCCTTGAGTTCGTCTTCAGTTGCATCCATTTGGGCTGCAACTTCAGCGATTTTGGCATCCAGAGCTTCCATGTCGTCCTGCATCTGGAGAACCATGAACTCGAGGTCAAAGTGCTCACCCATAAGAACCATAAGGTCGCTGCGGAGGTTTCTGATGTCGAGCTTTAATTCCTCGTCATCAAAATCCACATCGGCCAGGGCTGCTTCAACAGTTTCATTTACCCAATCCATCATACGGGCAGTCATGGTAGCAGCTTGGTAGCGGGTGA
>PUNC01000209.1 GCA_003551625.1 PVC group bacterium
GAAGGACGCAGTGTCGGGATGAAACCCACCAGCAGGTTTGTTAGGGGCAGAGACGTCCTATGAAGCGATGCCACGCTTTCTGGTTCCCCGCGTGCGCGGGGATGGTTATTGATTGAACGGCGTAAACACCCGCGATATCGTGGTTCGCTCGCGTGCGTGGGGATGGGGGCGGGCGGGAGTTCGAGACACTGGCAAATCCTTGGGTCCCCGCGTGCGCGGGGATGGGCCTATTCCCCAAACCCCACCGTATTCCGGCACCCACCGTCCGCATCGCTGTAATTGGTGCAGCCAAAGAAGGCCCGCTGCTTCTTGTCCAGTTTCACAACCATATACCCGTCCTCGCACCTGGGGCACTTGAAGATGTCCTTCATGTTCCTGGGGTCGTTGGTCATGAAGTCGCACACCTCGGCGTCGTTGGTGCATGTGTAGAGCACAAGCCCGTAGTTCTTGTTGAAGTGGTAGTGCAGCGGAAAGGCGCACTCGGGACAACGGTACCGGAAGAGGTCGACCAGGCCCATGTTCATATTGTCCGGGCGCGGCAGCTTGTAGTCGTTGATCAGCTCCACCAGGAACCGCGACGGCCGGGTCAGCGGCGCCACGATATACACCCGGTTCTTGGTCCGGGTGAGGGCCACGTAGAACAGCCGCCTCTCCTCGGCAAAGGGCATGCTGGCATCCTCATAGGTCACCATCTTGATAATGGGGTCGTCCTCGATGTGGCTGGGAAATCCGTACCGGCTCTCCAGCATGTTCAGGATGATGACGTTGTCATAACCCAGCCCCTTGGAGCTGTGCGCCGTCATGAAGGTGAGGTCGGCCCGCGGGTGCCGCCTGCTCCTCACCTGGTTGCTGTGCAGTTCCTCGAACTCGCCTGTGGCGGCCAGCTTATACAGGTCGAAGTTGTACCTGCCGATGAGCAGTATGGACTTCTTGTCTCCGAACTCCTCCAGTATCCTGCCGATGATGTTGTTCACGGCCAGGGCCATGTTCTGGTAGCTCTTGCCGGCGTCCTCATAGGGCTCCAGTTGAATGGGGTCCCTCAGCTTCTTGGGGGATACCAGCCGCTTCTTGATCTGGGCCACATTCTTCTGCACGAAACCGCCGGCGATATCGATCAGCTCCTGGGAATTGCGGTAGGTATGGGTGATCTTCAGTTCCGTGCCCGACCCCATCAGCTCCAGGAACCTGGTGAAGAGGGTGATATCCGAGCCGGCGAAGGCGTAGATGGACTGCCAGTCGTCCCCCACGGCGACCACCTTGGCCCGGGTGATGTCCGACAGGCGCTTGGTCAGGTTGAAGCGCTGCCTGGCGATGTCCTGGAACTCGTCGATGATAATGTACTTGTAGGACAGGTTGACGCCCTGCCGTTCCATCTCGGCCAGCAGGAAGTTGGCGTCGTTTATCATGTCGGCGAAGTCGATCTGGTTCCTCTCCTTGAGGGTCTTCTGGTAGTGGTGGTAAACCTCCTCCGCGATGTCCAGGTAGAGCAGGGTGCGCACGTTGTCGGTCTTGCTGCGCAGCACATCGAAGCCCCCCTCGTCGTACCCGCAGGTCTTGAACTGCTCGATGAAGTTCATGGTGAACCACACCAGCTTGTAGATGTACTTGTCCCTGGCGGTATCGACGATCCTCCGGTACACCTCGTCCGGGTCCCGCGGCTTGAGGGTAAATCCGCCCTCGATCAGGACCTCTTCCAGGTGCTGGATGAGGGGCCGCCTGTCGTTGTAGAAGGACCAGGTCTCCAGGAGCCTGGTACCCTCTTTGCGGTGCAGGGCCCGCTTGTTGGCTATGCTCTTCTGGTACCTGGCCGTCTGCTGCGGGGTGAGGGCGAAGCTCTTGAGTCCCTCCGTGAGGCCGTAGTGCTCGATATAGGCCTGGTTCTGGCCCTGGGATATGAAGAAGTCCGGGGTGTACTTCTTGCCTGACTTGGGCAGCGGGCAGTGGTAGGGCTTCTCGTACTCGTAGTCGATGCCGTTCAGGTACAGGAAGTTGGCGATCTGGACCTCCTGGACGGAGCGCAGGAACTCCCCGGTGATGGTGCGCACCCGTTTGCTTCTCTTGTGGGCCACCTTCTGGATGTACTCGCCCAGCCCGCTCTTGAGCGTCTCGTAGTCGGAGGCTGCCTTGTACAGGTGGTAGTCGTTGAGGGTATGGAACTGGAAGGCGTCCTCGGGCAGGTCGAAGTAGAAGCCCATGAAGAGGACCAGGTTTCTCATCAGGCGCTTGTTGTTGAAGATCTGGTTGACGAGCATGTCGGAGACAATGTTATATGCGGAGATGTTGACCTCCGGGGGCTGGTCGCTGGCCCGGCGGACGATGTCGAAGGCGAAGGAGTGGAAGGTGGCGACCCTGGCCGGGATTTTGAGGCCCTTGATGATGCGGTCCTTGAGTTCGTTGACGGCCTTGTTGGTGTAGGAGATGACGATGATGTCCTGGGGGGAGATGCCCTGTTTGTCGACGAGGTACTTGACCTTGGCGGCCATGGTGGTGGTCTTGCCTGCGCCGGCGCCGGCGACGAGGAGGCAGTGGTTGTCGTCGGTGATGACGGCGCGGCGCTGTTCGTCGTCGAGCTTGATGGAGGGGTCGATGTCGTCCATGATGTGGTCGAGGTAGTCCTTGAGATGGGCGAGCTTGGCGTCGACGTAGGCTTGGTTGTGTTTGTCGATGGCGGCATCGAAGTTGTGCATGTTGTTGATGAAGCGGTCGAGGCCGAGGTCGTCGATCTGAAGGGGGATGGCATTGGTCTTGAGGTATTGGAGGACCAGTGGGTTTTGGAGGAGGGTATGGGCTTTGAGGTATGTCTTTTTGAAGGCGTTGGTGGTGGCGGTGTCGATGTATTTGGGGGAGGCGAGGAGGCGGGTGTGGTCGCGGTCGAAGGCGATGAGGGTGTTTTTCAGTTCCCGGATGTCGGCGTCGGTGAGGTCTTCGGCGGGGGAGGCCGGTCCAGCAACAGGAACGCCTTCTGAGAACGCAGCCACTGCGGGAGATGGGGCGGCAACCGTCAGGTCCGCTATTGCGGGATAGCCGCCGCGCTCTTCCGCGACTGCGTGTGACGCGTAGTATTGGGCCGGCAGGCCGCAGTGCGGGCACGCCGCTGCTCTGTCGGATATCTGGTTTCCGCATTCCGGGCAGCTAATCAGGGCCATAAGTCATTTTGCCAAATAACCATGTATCACGAGCATAACCCGAATTCAGGGTGGCCAATTGGCCTCGCGACGGTTCGGCTTTGTGCCACCGCGTGGTCAGTTTGCTCTCAGCAACACATCCAGCAAGGGTATACTGGCTAGTCTGCCCACTCCTTTTTTGCCCATGTCAAGAGATACTCCTCTCGTTTGTCAATGAGCTTGCTACTCCACTGGGGAAGCTTGTCAGTTACTTCTTGCGCAACAAGCAAGCCAGTCTTTGCGTAAGCGTCCGCTTTATCGCCAGGTGACAGGGCTCCCAATCGGGAATTCAGCTTTGGCGGCAATACGAC
>PUNC01000201.1 GCA_003551625.1 PVC group bacterium
CCGCCTCGCCTCCTATTCATCCCAGGAATGCAGGGAAACAGGAGGAAAGATAAAATTCCTGACCTCCGATCTTCCTAAGATATCCATTTGTTTTAATTTAGGGTGCGAGGGCCTGCCCGCCTCTCCTGAACGAAGTGACCCGCCCGCCTCGCCTGAGCGAGAGCGATGGCGGGCAGGTGGAGGGCGGGTGTGATTCGTAGTTAAAATAGCTGTTTAGCCTGTTAGCCTTTTAGACTATTAGGCAAATCTAGGAATAAATCTTTGTGCCTTAGTGCCTCCTTCGACTTCGCTCAGGACAGGTTTGTGTGAGTCAAAAGGGGGTAGGCCGCGGAGCAAGTCTGACAAACAATCCGGTCAGTATTAGCGGAGATCTGCGTGATTCGTAGTTAAGAGGGTTTCCAAACCTGTTAGGATCAGACCGGTTAGAACCCCTTTGTTTCTCCGTAATCTCTGTGAACTCTGTGGTTAAATTCGGCTGTTTAGCCTGTTAGATTTTTGTTTCTTTAACCCGAATCCTGAATCTGTAAGCTGGAATCTGCAGTTTTGATCGCGCTTGAGTCAATCCCCGCCATTCCCGCCGACCTGGTTCGCTGGGGAGGCCGCCGCCTGGAGGCGAAAGGCTTACTCCATCCCCTCCGGGAGAGCCAGCTGTTGCTTTCCTCGATCCTCGGCCTTTCTCCCGGGATGTTGTTCGTGGAGACTTTCCGGCCGGTGGCGAAGAGCAAGATCGAAAAATTCGTCCGTTCTCTGGATAAGCGTTCGTCGGGAATCCCCCTGGCTTATATCGTCGGGGAGACGGGGTTTTACAATCACCTTTTCAAAACCGACCGGCGGGCCCTGATACCGCGCCCCGACACCGAGATAATCGTTGAGGAGGCGCTGAAGCTCTTCCCGGATGCCGGGAGCCGCGCGCGTCTTCTCGAACTTGGTTGCGGCTGCGGTAATATCTGCCTGTCCCTGGCACTTGAGCGCCCGGAGTGGGAAATCCTCGCTTCCGATCTTTCCGGAGACGCCCTGTCGCTGGCCCGTGAGAATGCCCTTCTTCTTGGTTTGGATGGCAGGGTGGAGTTCCGGCCGGGAGATCTTTTTTCGCCCTGGGAGGCGGCGGGCCCGTTTGACCTGATCGTCTCCAATCCTCCTTACGTCCCGACCTGGGACTGGGAGCGGCTGGCCGCGGAAGTGAGGGATTTTGAGCCCCGGATTGCTCTTGACGGGGGGAAGGACGGTCTGGCGGTGATCTCCCGGATTTTGGAGAAAGCCGGTGAGATGCTTTTTCCCGGCGGGTGGGCCCTGATCGAGATCGATTCGAAACAGGCCTTGCCCGTGGCCGAGCTTGGACTCCGGGCGGGACTGTCATTCGCCGGCATCGTGAAGGACTGGGCCGGCCGCGACCGGGTGGTAGGATTCCGCCGTGGCCGCCACCCCTATCCCGATCCCGTTGGGATTCCCCTTCGGCGGGATCCCTTCGGGAAAGGGGCGGACCACGAGGGAATGTTGTAGTCCACGGCTTTAGCCGTGGTCGCCACCCCTGTCCCGATCCCGTTGGGATTCCCCTTCGGCGGGATCCCTTCCGGGAAAGGGGTGGACTACTAGGGACTGTTGTAGTCCACGGCTTCAGCCGTGGTTGAAATTATGGATAAGATCGAAATCACCGGCGGACGCCGGCTGGAAGGCGAGATCCGGATCGGCGGAGCCAAGAACGCCGCCCTGCCGATTATGGCCGCCTGCCTGCTTGCTCCGGGACGGAGCGTTATCCGCAACGTTCCCCGGCTGCGGGACGTCGGCAGTATGCTGGCCATCTTGCGCCACCTGGGGGCGGAGGCCGGCTTTGTGGCCGACAACGAACTCGCGGTCGACGCCTCGAAGCTTTCCGGTCATCGCGCTCCCTACGAACTGGTCAGCACTATGCGGGCCTCTATCCTGGCGCTCGGGGCCTTGCTGGGAAGATCCGGGCGGGCGGAGGTATC
Organism: PVC group bacterium; assembly: GCA_003551625.1. Taxonomy (GTDB): domain Bacteria; phylum Auribacterota; class Erginobacteria; order Erginobacterales; family PUNC01; genus PUNC01. The sequence continues at coordinate 1,968 of PUNC01000201.1, forward strand.
GGCGCCCGGGGGATGCGTGATCGGTCCCCGCCCGATTGACCTGCATCTGGAAGGGTTGAAGAAACTGGGGGCCGAGGTGGAGCTTGAACACGGATACGTCCGGGCCGCCGCCCGGGAATTGAACGGGGCGGAAATCGATCTTGCCGGAAGATTCGGCACCAGTGTGGGCGCGACCATCAATCTTCTCCTGGCGGCGGTTCGGGCCCGGGGGACCACCGTCCTGCTCAACGCGGCTCGCGAGCCGGAGGTGGTTGACACGGCGAAATTTCTCCGGGCGATGGGGGCCCGGATCGAGGGCGCCGGCAGCTCCCGGATCACCGTTGATGGGGTGGGGGAGCTGTCCCCCGCCGAGTATGAGATCATACCCGACCGGATCGAGGCCGGGACTTACCTGGTCGCCGGCGCCCTGGCCGGAGGGGAGGTCTCCGTGATCGGCGCCCGGCCCGACCATCTCGAGGCCGTAACCTCCACTCTGACCCGGTGCGGAGTGGCGGTCTTTGCCGGAAAGGGATTAGTCGGGGTGAGGGGAGGGAGAAGCTTGAAGAGTCTGGAAGTGGTCACCCAGCCGTATCCCGGTTTCCCGACCGATATGCAGGCCCAGCTGATGACCCTGCTCTCCGTCGTCTCCGGGACCAGCCTGATCACGGAAAAGATTTATCCGGAAAGATTTATGCACATTCCCGAGCTTAACCGCCTGGGGGCGCGGATCAGCCTGGAAGACTCTACGGCCGTCGTGCGCGGGGTGGAACGATTGTCCGGCGCCCCCGTAATGGCCGCCGATCTCAGGGCTTCGGCCGCGCTGATACTGGCGGGACTGGTCGCCGAGGGGAGGACGCTGGTGGACCGGATATATCACCTTGACCGGGGTTACGAGCGAATGGACGAAAAACTCGCCGCCCTCGGCGCGTCGATCCGCCGGATCCTGGAGTAGTTGATGGGCAAAAGATGGATCCGGATTCAGAGCTCAAGGCTATAAAGCGGATTCCGGATTTGGGCTTTCAGATTCCAGTCAAGCCTGGCTGCCCCCTGTTCATTTCAGAAAACAGAAGCTCAGCAGGACAAGTTGATAAGATGATAAGTTTATAAGTTGATAAGTCTTGAATCTTCCAGGTTCAAAGTTCAAAGGTTCGTAAACAGCAAATGTCGATCCGCAAAGCTTTGCCGCGGGTAAAAAATGTCCAATATTGAACAGCGAATTTTGAAGTGCCTCGCCCTCATTCTCTTGTTAATCAGAACATAAGATAGCTTACTGTCATTGCGAGGAGCAAAGCGACGAAGCAATCTCAACTTTGTGTTCTTCGTGTCTCCTCCGACTTCGCTCAGGACAGGTTTGTGTGAGACGGGAATCAGGCTGTAGGTGCTTAGGCTGTAGGCTATTAGGAAAAGATCTAATTCCCCGTGTCTCAGCGTCTCCGCGCGAGAATAAGGGGGCGAGGGATTGGGCCTTTACCGGATCACTGATTATCGAAGCGTAGCGAAGATCCCGACAGTCTTAAGTCGGGACGGATTACTGATAACGGACTTTTTAAGGGTGCGGGGCTTCTTTGTGTTCTCTGCTTGCCTCGCCATAGCTCTAGCGACGGCGGATGAACTCTGTGGTGAATATTTTTTAAACTGTCCAGCCAGCCCAGTTGGTATTTGCGTAAATCTGTGTGATTCGTAGTTGAAATTAGCTGTTTAGTCTTTTAGGTTTTTGTTTCTTATATCCCAAACCTAAAATCTGCAATCTGCCTTTCTTATGTTCGACAACCTGACAAAAAAATTCCAGGAAGTATTTAAAAACGTCCGGGGGATGGGGAAGCTGACCGAAAAAAACCTTTCCCGGGCACTCCGGGAGGTCAATCTTGCCCTGCTGGAGGCCGACGTCAACTATCGGGTGGTCAAGAAGATAGTTGAAGAAACCAAGGAGCAGGCTCTCGGCCGGAAGGTGCTGGCCAGCGTCAATCCCGGTCAGCAGTTTGTCAGGTTGATCCACGACCGGCTGGTGGAGACGATGACCCATCCCGACGCCGGGGTTAAACTGGACGGCTCGCCGGCGGTCATCATACTCGCCGGACTCCAGGGTTCGGGCAAGACCACCACCGCCGCCAAGCTGGCCGGCTGGGCCCGGCGACAGCGTCCCGACTGTCGGCCCCTGCTGGTGGCGGCCGACGTGCGCCGGCCGGCGGCGGCCGGGCAGCTCAAGACTATGGGAGAAAAAGCGGGTGTGGAAACCTACGCCGACGGGGGAAATTCTCCTTTAACAATAGTCACCGATGCTGTAAATTATGCTCGCTCGAAGGATTTCAACCCGGTGATCGTCGACACCGCGGGCCGGCTGCACATCGACCCGGAGTTGATGGAGGAGCTCAAAAGCCTCAAGTCCTCCCTGAATCCCCGGGAGGTGCTGTTGGTATTGGACGCGATGACCGGCCAGGACGCGGTCCGCACGGCGGTCGAGTTCGACCGTCGGGTGGGAATCGACGGCGCGATTCTGACCAAGCTTGACGGCGACGCCCGGGGGGGAGCGGCACTCTCTTTTCGCGCGGTCACCGGCAAGCCGGTCAAGCTTGCCGGCGTGGGGGAAAGGATCGACGACCTCCAGGTTTTCGATCCTGCCCGGATCGTTTCCCGGATTCTGGGGATGGGGGATGTAGTCGGGCTGGTGGAGAAAGCCCAGGAGGTTTACGACCGCGAGGAGGCCGAGAAGCTCGAGAAGAAGTGGCGTAAGTCGCGGATGGATCTTGACGATTTTCGCCGCCAGCTGCGCGCTCTGGAAAAGATGGGCTCCCTGGAGTCGATGCTGGAGATGCTCCCGGCCGGGATGCCCCAAATCGAAGGCGGCTCGTCGCGTCTGAAGAGGGTCGGCGCCATTCTGGATTCGATGACGCCGGAGGAGCGGAAGAACCCGGCGATTATCGACGGCAGCCGGCGGCTGCGCGTGGCGCGGGGGAGCGGAACCACCGTGGCGGAGGTGAACCAGGTTTTGAAGCAGTTCAACCTCCTCAACAAAATGGCCGGAAAGCTGGGCCGCGTGAACAAGAAAATGTTTAAATCAGGAGGTGCGCCTTGGCAGTTAGGATAAGATTGAAAAGGGTGGGAGGGAAAAACAACCCCTCCTTCCGGATCGTGGTGGCGGACGCCCGGTCTCCCCGGGACGGCCGATTCATTGAAAGAATCGGGGAATACGATCCGGTTCGAGGTTGGAGTAAGTGCCGGTTAGACGCCGATCGGTTGAACTACTGGCTGCGGAACGGAGCCCAGCCCAGCAAGACGGTCAGCGACATCATCAAGAAGCTGAAGATCCCGGTTCAGGCCGGGTGAACCGAAATCTGAATGAAACGCCGGGAAGCGGCGCGAGCGCAAGCAGGAGGTGACAGGATGAAGGAACTGGTCGAATATATCGTGAAAGCCGTGGTGGATTTCCCGGAGAATGTGAACATCACCCAGGTCGAGGGTGAGAATACCACCGTTTTCGAGGTTAGAGTCCGCCGGGAGGATATCGGCAAGGTCATCGGCAAGAAGGGGCGGACGATCAACGCTTTGCGCACGATTCTCAACGCGACCGCGGCCAAGGCCGACAAGCGGGCGATGCTGGAAATTGTGGAAGAAAACCGGGAAGCTAAGCAGGAAGACGATATTATAGAGCCGCCGGCCCCTGAAAGTCCGCAATTTTAGGAGGTCGCGACGCGGAACCGATAGATGTCACGGAGATCTCTCAAGGTCGACGTCGTCACCATATTTCCGGACATCTTTTCCGGCTTTTTGGGCGAGAGCATCATAAAGCGGGCACAGGAGAAGGGGCTGGTCCGGATCCGGGTGGTCAATCTCCGGGATTATACCGCCGACCGCCATCGGACCGTGGACGATCGTCCTTTCGGCGGCGGGGCCGGGATGGTTTTCAAGCCGGAGCCGGTCTTCAAGGCGGTGGAAGATCTCGCCACTCCTTCGGCCGAGGTGGTTCTTCTCTCCCCCCGGGGCCGGAAGTTCGATCAGGAGGTGGCCGTTGAGTTAAGCCGGAAGAAGCACCTCATCCTGATCTCCGGCCATTACGAGGGAGTGGACGAGCGGATACGCCGGGGGTTGGCGACCGACGAGATCTCGCTGGGGGATTTTATCCTGACCGGCGGGGCTCTCCCGGCGATGGTGGTCATCGATTGCGTGGTTCGCCTGATTCCCGGGGTTCTGGGTCATCCCGATTCCATCCGGGAAGAGTCGTTTGCTTCGGGGAGGCTTGAGTATCCCCACTACACCCGTCCCACGGAGTTCCGGGGGATGAAGGTTCCGGAGGTACTGCTTTCCGGCGATCATCAGGCGATCGCGCGCTGGCGGCGCCGGCAGGCGTTCATCAATACCTTTCTTTGTCGGCCGGATCTTCTTGAGGTCCACGGCTTGACCGCCGAAGAAAGAACCTGGCTTAAGGAACTGAAAAAAGAACAGGGGCGAAAATGAGCATTATTCAGGCGTTGGAAAAAGAACAGATGCGCGACGATCTTCCGGAGATGCGGATCGGGGATACCCTGAGCGTTCACGAGAAGATCGTTGAAGAAGGACGGGAGAGAATCCAGGTCTTCACCGGTTTTCTGATCGCCCGCAAGGGTACCGGGATCCGGGACTCCGTGACCCTGCGTCGCGAGTCTTACGGTCGCGGAGTGGAGAAGACCTTCCTTGTCCACTCTCCCCGCGTGGTCCGGATCGAGGTGAAGAAAAGGGGATCGGTGCGCCGGGCCAAATTATACTACCTCAGGAAGCTGCGCGGCAGAAAAGCCCGGATCAAGGAAGCCAGGTAAGCTAATTTTTTCTTTCAGAAAAAATTAGTATGAACCGTTGGGAAAAGCTTCTCCACGGCCGGGGGTTTCGGGTTGTCGCCGGCCTGGACGAGGCCGGCCGCGGTCCGCTGGCCGGGCCGGTGGCGGCGGCGGCGGTAGTACTCCCTCCCTTCTATAGCCCGGATTTTACGCTCCGCGACTCCAAGCGGATGACCCCTCTCCAGCGGGAGAAGGCCTACGCCTTACTCTGCGCCCATCCCGAGGTTTCGATCGGAGTGGGAATCGTCGCCCAGACCGAGATCGACCGGATCAATATTCTGCGGGCGACCCGCCTGGCTATGAGACTGGCGGTGGAGAAACTTCCCGTTCCGCCGGAGTATCTTCTGATCGACGGCCTTCTGCTCTCGGAACTTCCGATTCGCCAGGAGAAATTGGTGCGAGGTGAAGACCGGAGCGTCTCCATCGCGGCCGCTTCGGTCGTGGCCAAGGTGACCCGCGACCGGATAATGGTCGAGCTCGACCGTCTCTATCCCGGTTACGGCTTTGCCCGCAACAAGGGTTACGGCACCGCCGACCACCGCCGGGCGCTCTCGCGTCTCGGTCCCTGCCCGCTCCACCGCCGTTCCTTCCGCTACCGCCTGCCCGGAATATAACAACCTTTACTGTAGTCCACGGCTTCTCTGTGCGTCTATTTCGTAGATCCGTTAAAAAACAATCCCCTCTCCCCCCGTTTTCCGGGGGGAGAGGGGCAGGGGGTGAGGGGGCCGCTCTATCCTATGCTCTTTTCATTCATTCATTAGTGGCCGATGATGCGGAGCATAAGCTTTATTGGAGTGCGGGCGAAAGCTCCGCTGGAATGCGGGAACCTTTGCGTTCTTCGCGTCTTGGCGAGAGAACAAAGGGGCATCGGCCGCGGAGCCCTTTAATCCTGTAGATCCTGTTATCCTGTCTAAATAAGGGGGCGAGGGACTGGGCCGTTACCTGATCACCGATCACGAGTTTGTCGGGGGAAAGGGGTATGTGCAGAGTTGTTGTTTACTGCTAACCGCTCGCTGCTTATCGAAGCGAAGCGGAGATCCCGATAGTCGTTCATCGGGACTGATTACGGTCTTTTGCCCCCTGCCTCCGTTATTCCATCACCGCCTTCTCGTAGGCGGTAAAAATGCTGGAATAGGTGACCAGCCCCACCACCTTTCGCGAGCAGGGCGACTTCAAAACCGGCGCGAATCCCTGCTTCGCCCTTTTCATTCGCTTGAAGACTTCATCGACCGGTTCTCCCGGATAAGCCGTCACCGGATCGGTTATCATAATCTCCCGTATCTTCTTCTCCGGGTCGGGTTTTTTCACCGCTTGATGGAGTTCGCGGTAGGTGAGAATGCCGGTCATCTCGCCGGCCTCATTCAGCACCGGTAAACTGGAATGAATTTTATCCTCGGCCCGCTCCGCCAGTTCCGCCAGCGTCGTGTTTTCGTGGACCGTCTGGACCGGCGTGATCATTATTTCCCTGATGATCATCGAGTGCAGCACGTCGGCTTTCTTTCTTTCCCGGAAGTCTATCCCTCTCCGTCTCAACAGTTCCCCGAAAATGCTGATCGGCTTGATCCAGTAAGCGACCAGGTTACTGACGGTGACGGCGGCGATGATCGGCAGCACGATCTCGTAATTGTTGGTGAGTTCGAAGATAATGAAAATCGTGGAGATGGGCGCGTGGGCGGCCCCGTTGAAGGTCGCTCCCATCCCGACCAGCGCGTAAACGGCGGGGGAGGCGGTATGGCCGGGGAAGAAGCGGTTGACCGCGATCCCGAAGATGCCCCCCAGCATCGCCCCGATGAAGAGCGACGGAGCGAAGACGCCGCCGGACCCGCCCGAGCCGATGGTGAAGCTGGTGGCGACGATCTTGAGAAGGATCAGGGCCAGCATTCCGGCTACCAGGATTCCGGCGCCGTTTTCGTAAAATTCCGGGATCATAACCCTTCCGATCGTCTCGTAGCCGACGCTTAAGATCGAGAAGGGCGATCGGACGCCCGGCGCCCGGACCAGAAGCGGTGTCAGGTAGGCCAGCAGTCCCACCGCCAGTCCTCCGGTCATCGGCTTGAGATATTCCGGGATCTTCAGCCGGGAGTAAAGGTCTCCGGTTCGCATCAGGATCAAAATGAAAAACTTGGCGGTGAAGGCGGCGAAGACGCCGAGCAGCAGATAGGCCGCGATCTCCCAACCCGAGGCCATCGAGAAGGAGGGGAGATCGAAGAGGGGGATATTCCCGACCAGGCTGCGGTGAAGCAGCGCTCCCACCACCGAAGCGATCGCCACGTAGATAAAGTTGAGGGTCCTGAACTCGTGCAGCACCACCTCCAGGGCGAACATAATCCCGCCGAACGGGGTGTTGAAGATGGCGGAGATGCCGGCGGCCGCTCCGCAGGCCAGGAAGGTCTTTATCCGCTTGGGAGGCATCCGGAACAGCTGGCCGACGGTCGAGCCGAAACCCGCCCCGATCTGCACGATCGGGCCCTCGCTTCCGGCCGATCCTCCCGTTCCCAGGGTGATCGCCGAAGTCAGGATCTTCATAAAGGCGACGATCGGCCGGATTCTGCCCCCGCGCTTGATCACCGCCTCGATAACCTCCGCCACCCCCTGGCCGCGGGCCTCCTTGGCGAAGAGATAAATCAGCGGGCCGACAATCAGGCCGCCGAGCGCGGGCACCAGGATGACCAGCGGTCCGATTCTCGCCACCGCTTCCGGGCTGTTGACCGAAAACAGGCTTTCCACCCAGATGATCAGTGTTTTAAAGGCGAAGGCTCCCAGCCCCGCGATCGCGCCGATAACGACGGCGAAGGCGAAGTTGACCTGGACCGGGGAGAGCGGCAGCCGGACGGAAAAGGCCCTGACCCGCTTCGCGAGATATCGGATTCCTTCCGGCGTCTTCATAGCCAAAAAAGGATAGCTTCTTTTATTTGCCGGGACAATAATCTTTACCGGTGCGTTTCCGGATTGCGAAGTGAAGGTTGAAACGGAGCGCAAATCTATTTATCGGGGATTGCCGAAGATGAACCGCGCCGATCTCGGAAAATGGGGCGAGCGGGAGGCTGAACGGCACCTGGTCGGCCGCCGGGGTTTTAAGATCCTGGATAAGAACTGGCGCTGTCCCCTGGGGGAGATCGACCTTGTCGCCCGTCAGAAAGACACTCTGGTCTTTGTGGAGGTGAAGGCCCGGGATTCGGGCGCGCGCCTGCCGCCCAAGTTTTCCCTCACCGCCGCCAAGCGCCGTCGTCTTGTCCTGCTGGCCGGATACTACCTCAAGCTCAACCGCCTGTCCGCCGCCCGCTGCCGCTTCGATGTCGTCTCGCTGAAGCGGGGGGAAGACGGAAAGGTCGAGAATCTGGAATACCTCCGCTCGGCTTTCACGCTTTAACCCGGATATTTGAATAATCCGATGGCGCGGGCGGAGCTTAACGCGCCCGGACTCTGGCGCCTTTCCTCAAGCCTTCCGCCCGCGGGTCGAGAATGACCAGATCGCCTTCGCTCAATCCTTCCTCGATCGCCGCTTCGCGCTTCGTCTCCAGCCCCAATGTCACCCGCCGGAGACGGGCCCGGCCGCCTTCCACGACGAACAGGGCGTCCTCCCCGTCGTATTTGAAGAGGGCCGATAAGGGAACCACCAGTTGGTCTTCCGCTTTTTCCGTGGTGAAGACGACGTCCAGGTCGTAGCCCGGCCCGATCGGTAGGTCTTCCGGGAAGGCGGGCGAGATCCTGATCCTTACTCTCCTCTCTTCCAGGCCCAGCGGCGAGATGTCTTCTTCCGCGTGGCGCGCGATCCGGGTAATCTCTCCCTCGAATTCCTCCTCCCGGTCCTCAATGTCCACGATCAGCCGGACTGCCATCCCCGGGGCGAGCTTGAAAACTTCCCGGGTCAGGACGTCGGCCTCGACGTAGAGTTTCGCGGAGTGAAAGATGGTCATCAAGGGGGTCCGGGGGTCGACGATCTCTTTTTCTTCCGGAACGAGCCGTCCGATAAACCCGGAGACAGGGGCGTAAATCCGGTACTCGCCCGCCTGGTAACGCCGGAGGTCCCTCTGCGCCCGGAAGGCCTCCCGCCGTCCGGCGATGACCTCCCGGCTGCCCGGCGGAGGATCGTAGGATTCCCGCAGGGCTTCCCGCCCCTTCTTTCGCCGGGCGAGCTCATACCGGGCAATCTCGAGCCGGTCGCGTGCCGCCTCATAGGTTTCCCGGCTGATCGCCTCCTCCTCGTAAAGTTTCTTCGTTCTCAGGTAATCCCGCTCCGCCGCTTGGTCTTCGACCCCGGCCTGTTCGATCGCCAGCGCGAGTTCCTCCATCGCCGCCGCGCCCGGCTCTTCGGTCAGCTTTAACTCCTCGCCCTCGACTTCCTTCAGCCGTGCCTCCACCTCCGCTATCGCGTAGCGCGTCTCCCGGTCGTCTAGGACCGCCAGCAGGTCGCCTTCCTCCACCCGGTCCGCGTCCTCCACCGCCAGCGAGAGGATCCGCGAGCGGAACATCGGGTAAACAGTGTGCTCAACCTCCGCTTTTACGAAGCCTTCCTCGGTGAAGCTCCTGGCGATTTTCTCCGGCGCCACCGTCTTGGTCCGCACTTCGACCCGCTGAAAAACCCGGGCCGCGATTCCGGCCGCCGCCGCGGCCGCGACCAGGGCGCCGATGACGATCTTCCATTTCTTCTTCATAAGGTTATTCTCCCGTTTTCAGCGCTTCCACGATTTCCAGCCGTTTGATCTTGCGCAGGGTGAAGCGTTGCGCCGCCCAGATTGAAATCACCGTCATCGCTATTCCCGCCAGCCACGAGCCGGCCGACATCTCGGCCGGCATGGCATACATATCGGTGCTCCACTGCCGGGCGAACGCGTTCATGATCAGCCGCGCCAGCGGCAGGCCGGCGATGACGGCGAAGAAGGCGAGGAACCATTGCTCGAAGGTGATGACCGAAAACACCTCCCGCGAGGTCATTCCCAGCACCCGCAGCGAGGCCAGTTCCCGGTTTCTTTCGGAGAGGACGATCAGGCTGGAAACGTAAATGATGGAAAAGCTGAAGATCACCCCGATCAGGACATAAAGGTTTATCACCCAGCCGGCGGTCTCCCACTGTTCTTCCATCAGCGCCACCAGGTCTTCCCGTTCGTCCACCCCGGCGACGAAATCGCTCTCCCGGTAGCGCTCCCGCAGGCCCGCGACCCGGTCGCGGACGGTTCCGGGGCCGGGGGCGGTTTCGACCAGGAATGCGGTCGCGAACTCGCCCCGCCGGAGCAGGTCTTCCAGGCCGGCGATCCCCATATAGGCGTTCATTCCGATGTACTGGGGGACCACCGCGACGACCGCTACTTTCACGGTTCGGTCGGGGTCGCGGAGGAATATGCTTTCCAGCTCCAGCGTCGAGCCGGGCGCCGCCCCGAGGTTTTCGGCCAGCCGTTCGGACAGGATCAGCCCGTCGTCGGAGGCGACAATCCGGTTACCGTCCTTGTCCAGTATATTGTAGAGCCGGGATTCGGGGAGAAGACCGATCGCCGCCACGTTCTCCTCCCTCCAGCGGTGAATCAGCTTTACCGGGATCTCGACCAGCGGTTCCGCCCGGGCCACCTCGGCAAGCCGTTCCAGTTCTTCCCGTCCGGCTTTGCGGGGGCGGGGGTTTTCCAGGTTGACTCTGGCGTCATAGACCATAACCTCCTGGTAAGGTTGGAACATAAACTTGGGCATAGATTCCGTCGCCAGGGCCCAGGTAAAGGCCACCATCGCGCAGCTGACCGCGATACCCAGGAAGACGAACGCCGTCCGGCTGCGGCTTCGGAAGAGATTGCGGATCGCCATCTTTCCCTGGATCGTAAGTATGGAGGTGAAGAAAGGAATCTTTTCCAGGAAGAATTTTTTCGCGCCTTTCGGGGCGGGCGGCCGCATCGCCTCGGCGGGCTCCAGTCTCAGCACGGTCTTGCAGCCGTGATATCCGCCGAAGCCCAGCACCGCCAGGCAGATTCCCAGGCTGAGCAGAAGGTGTCTGACGGAAAAACCCGCGTAAACCTCGGGCAGGTGAAAGAACTCGTAGAGCAGGTCGGTCAGGGGGCCGGCCAGCCACATCCCGATCAGCCCGCCGGCCGCGCCGCCGATCAGGGCCAGCGTGAGGGAATAGGAGAAGTAATGGAGGAGGATCGCGCGGCTGCTGTAGCCGAAGGCTTTCAGGATCCCGATCTGTCCCCGCTGCTGCTCCACCAGCCGTTTCAGGACGATGTAGATGATGAAGGCGGCGATGGAGAGGATCATCACCGGGAAAAAGGTGGCCATGGTGCCGATCACCTCAATCTCTTCGGTGAGGATAAAATGACTGGTCTGGTCCTCCCGGGGATAGACCTCGATCACCCCGTAGCGCTCCAGTTCGATCTCCAACTCCTCCTTGACGTCCTGAAATTCGGCCCCGTCCTCCAGAGAGAATGCCAGGCTGTTGAAAGCCCGGTCCATCTCCGGGAAGAGAGACCACATAATCTTGTCCGGCAGGAAGGCGACCCCGAACTGTTCCGGGTTGACGTAAATCTCGGATTCGGTTCTCAAGGGATAGACGAACTCCGGGCAGATTCCCACTCCCGAGACGACAAGCTCCCGCGTTCTTCCCCCGGCGATGATTTCCAGTTCCTGGTCCAGCTCGAGCCGGTTGGCCTCGAAAAACTGGCCGTCGATCCAGCATCTCATCTCCTTGTCGGACAGCGGTTCCCCCTCCAGTAGCCGGACGTCGTTGAGCCGGTCGGTCTCCTCCAGGTCCAGGGAGACCAGCCGCAGGTAAACGCTCGCCTCCCGTTCCGGATCGTGGACCTGAACGTCGCGGATCAGCCGGCCGCTCGCCTGGCGGATGCCCGCCATCCTTCGGATCTTCCGGAGCCGGTGCTCCGGCATCGCCGCCAGCTCCGCGAAACCGTCAGCGAAGTTTTCCTCGCGGTAGAGAGATTCCTTCGACAGGACCATATTGTCCCGCGCGATCGAGAAGGACAGGAAAGCGACGACCCCGATGACGACCAGCGCCAGGCAGGCCAGGTAGGAGCCGGCGTTGGCCCGCATATCGCGCAGCATCTTGCGCCGCAGCGTCACCAGCTTACCTCCTCGGCGGGGATGGGCTTTTCATTCTTTTTCACCCACTCGACCTTGCCGTCCTTGAGGTAAACGATCCGGTCGGCCATCCGGCTTATGTTGGTATTGTGGGTGATGATGACCACCGTCTTTCCGTAACGGTCGCGGAATTCACTCAGCAGGGAAAGGATCTGCCGGCCGGTCGGCAGGTCCAGCGCGCCCGTGGGTTCGTCGCAGAGCAGCAGGCGGGGGTTCTTGGCCAGGGCCCGGGCGATCGCCACCCGTTGCTGTTCGCCGCCGGAAAGCTGGGAAGGGAAGTGGTTGCCCCGGTCCCCCAGTCCCACCTGACGCAGCAGTTCCTCCACGTTCAGGGGATCCCGGGCGATCTCGACGGCGAGATGGATGTTTTCTCTCGCCGTCAGGTTGGGCATCAGGTTGTAAAACTGGAAGATGAAACCTACCTGGTTGCGCCGGTAATCGGTCAGGGCCGCCTCGTCGCAGTCGTGAAGGGCGATTTGGCCGAAATGGAGGCGGCCTTCCGTGGGGCGGTCCATCCCGCCGACGATATTGACCAGCGTGGTCTTTCCGGAACCGCTCTCCCCCAGGACGACGACCAGTTCTTTCTCCCGAAGGGTGAAGTTCACGCCTTTCAGGGCGTAAACGTGCACCTGCCCCATCTCGTAGCGTTTCTTGATATCCTCCGCTGAAATCAAAGTCGCGCCCACAAAGCCGCTCCATTTTGCGGTTTTTCGAGATTCAGCTTGTAGCGAATTTAAGTGGTTATGGGTTGAAAGAGTTTCAAAAGGCTGAAGTCCTACCAAAAATAGTATGTCAATCCCCCCGTTTCGGACAATATAATAACCCCGGAATATTCATAATTCGTGCCGTCCGGCTTGACGAGCGTATTCGCCGAGGGAGGAACAGCGATGAAGATAAGCCGCCTCTGGCTTGGATTATTGGCCGTTCTGATTTTGCCCGGCTGCGGAGAATCGGCAGTGGACGCGGCCGGATTGGTTGAACGGGACGGCCTGTGGTTCGAGGTGGGCTCCGAAACGCCGTATTCCGGAAGATTTGTTGATTACTGGCCCGGCGGCGGGAAGGTGATGGAAGGTTTGTTTCGCGACGGAAGGTGGCAAGGAGAATGGACCAGGTGGTATGAGAACGGGGTTAAGCAATGGGAGGGGGGTTACCTTGACGGCAGGGAAGACGGCGCGTGGATCTTCTGGTATGAGAATGGTCTGAAGATGGCACAGGGCGAGTATCGTAACGGCATCCACCACGGCGGTTGGGTTTATTGGTATGAGAATGGGGAAAAGAAGCTCGAAGGCGAATACCGTGATGGCAAGCGGCACGG
>PUNC01000051.1 GCA_003551625.1 PVC group bacterium
ATCCCAACGATGATATCCTTGTTCACGGCTGGTCTCCTTTCTTGGGCCTTAGAGCCCGGGTTGGTCGAGCGCGATACTATCACAGCTCGCAGGAGGCCAGCCTTCTCATTTAACCTTTGCGAGAGAACAAAGGGGGCGAGGCGGGGATTTTTATCCCTATGCTCTATGCGCTATGCGCTTTGCGTTTGTCTAACATTGGCCGAGGGACCGGGCTTTTCCCGGACCGCCGCGCCCGGTCAGTCAAGAAACCTCGTCATCAGCTCCAGCGCCGGCAGCAGGTAGCGCGAGAGCTCTTCCCGAACCAGCTCCCCGTCTTCGACCGGCCGGTCTTCCAGGTCGGTCACCCCGCGGCAAAAGCGGAGGCGGCGGCCGGGGCGGAAGCGCGCCTTGATCCGGGGGGTGACCAGGCCATAATCCGACCAGCCGGAAAGAACGAGGAAATCGGACCCCGGCGCGGCGGCCAGATCGTTTCCCACCGAGTAAAGCTCGACGGGATTTTCGTCCCCGAGCGCCCGGAGGAGCGTGGGAACGAAATCGAAGTGCGAGGTCTTCTCCTCGATCTCACGCGGGTGGCGGCCGGGGATGTGAAGAACGAAGGGGACCCTGACCTGGTAGTCGGTGTAGGCGCTGTTGTGGCCGTAGTATCCCGTCTCCCAGAATTCCTCCCCGTGGTCGGAGGTTACCAGGATGACGGTATCTTCCATTCTTCCGTTCTCCTCCAGCGCCTTCAGCGCTTCTCCCAGCAGATGATCGAGCCAGAAGACGGAGTTGCGGTAGCGGTTGAAGATCCCGTCCCGCTCCCGGCGCAAATTGGTGCTGATAAAGCTGACCGAATCGGCGTAGGGGGTGAAGCGGGCGAACTCCTCGGGGAAGAAGTAGAACGCGTGGGGGGAGTCGAGAAACAAGAAGGCGAAGAAAGGACGTTCGTCGGCGCGGGTCGACAGCCAGCCGACAAACTCATCGACCTGGTTGGCGTCGCGCTCGGCCGCGTCGTCGCCGGGGAAGCGGTCTTCGATCTCATACGGCAGTTCCGCGAAGAGGGTGCGGTCGAACTCCGGATAGGTCAGCCGGGTGCTGCTCATCACCTTGAACTCGTAGTCGTTTTCCAGCAGCCGGTCGAAAAGAAGCGGCCGGCGTTCCGATCCGAGATGAAGCTGCCAGTAGTTGCCCGGCAGGCTGTAGAAAAGGCCGAAGACCCCGTTGCGGGTGGTGTTCCCGGCCGAGTAATGGTTCTGTCCCGTGATTGCGCCCCGGCCGAAGCGGACCAGGTTCGGCATCGTCTCGGGAGCGAACATATCCGCCCGCACCCCCTCCATCAGCAGCACTACCACATTGTGGGGGCGCGGCAGCTCGCGCCGGCGGTAGCCGGGCCGGGGAAGATCGAGCCGCCGGCTTTCGCGGAGACGGTCGAGCTTCCTTGCGGCTTCCGCCGGGGGATCGAAGATCTCCCGGCGGCCGCGGCTGAAAACGATCGGCTGGTAAAAAGGAAGAATCCGCGAATGGGCGGCGATCTCCTCCATCCCGTAGAGATCGGCGACGCCGTATGTGATCTTCTCCCCCAGGGCCAGCAGAACCGCGAGGCCCAGAACGGCGAGCACGGCCGGCCGCCGGCTCAAGCGCCACGGGAACTTCCGCCTTTCCGCCGCCCGGTAGAGCAGCCGCAGCCCAACGGCCTGAAACGCGGTCAGCGCCAGGACGGCCGCTACGGTGAAGATCGTGTCCCGGGCCGAGAAATGCATCGAGTCCCAGTAGCCGGGGTTGAGCATCGAGCGGAGGACCTCGCCGTCGACGTGAAAGCGGAAGTGGGACCAGACCCGGACATCGACGAAGACGTAGGCCTGGGCCAGGGAAAAGAGCAGGACCGCCGAGACCGCCGCCGGGGCGCGCAGACGCGCGATAAGATAGACCAGGCAGGAGACGCCGGCCAGCAGGAGCGCCAGCAGCAGGAAATGGCTCAGAAACGCCGCGTATAAGTAGGCCGACTCCAAAAGTCCCCCCGGGCGGGCGGGTAGGTAAGCGGCGGCGTTGAGATAGAAGAGCGGGCAGTTGGCCAGCCCGAAGAGAAACAGGGCCCGGAAGAAATCGAGACGACCGGCGGGTTTCGCCTTCGTATGTTTTTGGGGGTTAATCACTTTAAAAGCCTGGTGTTTAACTTCCGGCCGGCGGAGCGCGAAAGCCGGATTCTATCATTTCGACTTCCGCGAAGACAATCCTCCGGAGGTCATAAACGGCGTCCCCCGGCCTTGAGCAGCAGCCTTTTCAGCCTCCCCTTGACGCTCCGGTCCCTCCGCAACCGGTAGCGCTTTATCTGCTTTTCCAGAGGTTCCCGGAGAATCCGGCGGGCGTCGGCGGCGATCCATTCGGCGTATTCGCGGGGAGAACTAATCCCCTTCCGGGCGGCGGTGGAGGAAGAGGAGGCGTCGGACCCCATCAGGCAATGGGGAGAGCGGGGATCGTCCATATGGTGGGCGAAAAGCGGAGGAAGCGGCCAGCCGTTGATCAGACCGGCGGCGGTCATCATAAACTGATCGACCGGTGTACCGTAATCGTCTTCCGGAGACTTCAGGAATCGCCGGACGTGCTCCCCTCGGCCGAGCCAGGCGGCGCCGCCGATCCAGAGATTTTGGAAGATCCGGTCGCCGCCGATTTCGACTACTTTGGGGGACGCCAGGCCCTCGTCCCAGTCTTCCGGCATAAACGTCCAGCAGCCCAGCAGCCCCAACCGCCCTTCCCGGCGCAGCAGGGGCGCCAGGCGGTCGAGCCACCCGGTTGGGAGCAGAATATCGTCGTCGATCTTTCCCACCAGGTCGCCGCGCGATCTCTCCAGAAACCAGAGAAAAGGCGCCCCCTGGCCGGCGTTGGCCGGGGCCAGCCGCTTTTCGGCCACCCGGGGTTCGTCCAGGCCGGAGATGACGGCGGCGCTTCCGTCACGGGAGGCGTTGTCCCAGAGATAAAGACGAAACGGCGCGGGGTCGGAGAAAAGCGCGGCCAAAGTCTTCTCCAGATAGCGGCGCCGGTCACGCGTTATCAACAGCAGATCGACCGGCGGGAGCGACCGGCCGGATTCTCGGTCATCTCCCAGTTCGGCGTGCTCGTCTCGAGTCATCAGCAGTTCGACCCCGAACTCCGACCGGTGCTGCAGCGCGTAGGCGACAAGACGGCGGGCGCCGTCCAGCATCTGGCAGTGACCGTCGCCGATCTCTATTCCCATACTTCGAAGGGCGCGGGCGGATATGAATACCGGCCGGCTCCAGCCGTCGAGATTCCGCCGGGAGAAACCTTTTATCGCCCGGGCGCGGCCGCGGCTGGGCGGGTCCCGGCGCAGGATATCGAAGACGCTGCGGGGCCGGAGTTCGGAGTAAGCCTTACCGGTCCGGCGATCCCGGATCCGGCACCGGCAGGCCACGGCCAGCAGCTCCTCCCACTTCCGCCCTCCCTCGTCGTCCGGGGTGATCCGGAACCTTTTTTCGGCCGTCTCCCGAACACCCCGCCGGAGCGCGGCCAGGCCGCGGCCGTAACCGCGGATATGGTAGGCGGCGAAATATTCGCGGGCCGGGATCCCGCCGCCGTCGGGTGAGAGCGATATTTCGATATTGGCCTCGGTGGGCCCGGAAGGGAGACAGCTGTAAATCACGCCGGACTCCTCCTCTTAGCCGTCAAGCGCGGGAGTCGGTCCGGCTCAGCTTCCCGGTGCGAAGCCGTGCTTGAACTTGTGAAATCTTGCCGGCACGGTGAGGCAAAAGCCTTCTCCAGATCGTTCGCGATCTTCTTCAACCTCTGGTGGTAGGTGTGTTCGGCGATCGCGCGGCGGTGGGCGGCCCGGGCGACTTCGTCCCGGCGGGCGGGTTCGGCGAGAAAATATTTTATCTTTTCGGTGAAATCCTCCAGTGAAGAATAGGTGACCACCTCCTCCCCGATTTTGAAAAGTTCGCCCAGCCCGCAGCGGTAATCCACCAGCTGAAACGCCCCGGCGCCGGCGATGTCGAAGAGCCGGCAGTTCACCGCTTCTCCCTCGATATCGATATGATGATTCAGGACCACCTTGCTCCGGTTATAAAGAATATTCACGTCGGGAGGGGAGATCATTCCGTTTTTCAGCACGAACCGGTAGATGGAGGGATAATTGAAGCGGAATTTCCATCGACGGATCCCCCGGTGCCAGTATTTCCCCACCAGCGCCACCCGGACGCCCTTTTCCAGGGCCAGCCGGCATAATTCGTCGAGCAGTTCCAGCCGCTGATGGTAAGGAGTGCCGACAAAAGTCACGTCATAGCTTTTCTCGGCTTCGGAGATGGGAAAATAAAAATCGGGATTGAAGGCCGGCGGAAGATAAGAAACCGAGCCGTTAAGCCGCGAAACGAAAGCCAGATCGGTGGGCTCGAAAATATAGACCAGGTCGTAATAGCTCAGACCCAGCTGGGTCAGCGGAAGCCGGTGGATGCTGTCAAGGAGAACCAGGACCAGGCCGATGCCTTTTTCGCGGACCCACTTGAGCGTCTCCGGCAGCAGAACGTTGCCCGAGATCGCGAACAGGACCTCCGGCTTTTCCTCGACCAGTCTCCGCTTCAGAAATTCCTGGATCTTTTGAAAACAGACCACCGACCTCCTCCTCCGCACCGGGTTGCGGCAGAAGTTTTTCGGATACCATTCGTCCCGGTAGTCGGCCGTCCGGACCTCGAGACCGTGCCCGGCCAGGGCGGCCGCCACGCTCTCGTTGATGCTGAAAAATCGATTTCCGAAGACAAGTATCTTCACAGGTTAAGCCTGGAGAACCAGGAAAACGCCGACGGTTCGGGGATCCGGGTCATACGGTAGATCGCCGCGCGGGCCTGGCCGGAAACCTCGATCTCCGGGTTGAAAAACTCCCAGACGATGTCGCCCCCGGCGTCTATCTCGAAGACGTGTCCGCTGTTGCTGTTTACCACCAGGGTGTTGCCGCCGGGGAGCCGCTGGCTGGCTCCCCGGGTGAGAGTGAAAAAATCCTCCGGCGGATCGGCCGTATATTCCCATTCGATCCTTCCCGAGATCGGGTCCACCTCGATCAGGCGGGAATATCCGCGGAAGAACCCGTTGTCGAAGATCAATATCCTTTCCCCCGGAACCGGGGTGGGATGGTGGGGCTTGTCCAGCTCCCCCGGTCCCCAGCTCCACAGCACCTCTCCGCCGCCGGCGTCGATCACTCCGACCAGGTCCAGCATCAGCGAGCAGAAGATGTAATCTCCCTCCCGGCCGGCGCCGGGGACGTCCCGATCGAGTATTCCCAGAGTGTTGACGTGGAAGACGTCGTAAACGAGATGATCTCCGAAAAGATGCCTCCCCCGGAACCGGTTTCTCACGAACTCCAGGAAACGGGCCGGCTTGACGATGTCGGCGTAGATTCGCGCCACCCGGGCGGCGGGGATCTCCGACCCGAGGAGATCGAAGAAGGAGATCTCTTCCCTGAACTCCCCTTCCGGGGAAAGGCTGACGATGTAATCGTTGAGAACGGGAAGGGGAAGCCAACCCCGCCTCGGCAGGTCTTCCCGGACGTCCAGAACGTGGATATCGCCGTTTTCGGCCAGGGCGAGGTCGTGATGGGCCCTCATCGGCCTGATCCACTTAACGTTCGATTCCCAGTCCATCCGGATCAGCGCCCGGTCCCTGACGATGACGAACAGGTCCCCGTCGTCGCCGAGAACGACGTAATGCCAGGGAATTTTATAATCTTCCGGGGCGGACCAGGTGTGCAACACCTCGCCGGCCATATCCATCAGGTGGGCCTCGGCCAGGTTCCGGGAGTTGTAGAGGTTCAGCCCGGGCGAGGACCTTTCCGGATCGTGGAAGACCACTCCCGATCTACCGGCCGCGTCCCGGACCGGCACCCAGGTCAGGTAGGGCAGGGATTTGATCGCGGCCGCCGAGGCCGGTCTTCCCTCCTCCGGCCCGGCCGTCTCGATCTTCGACAGCAAAAACAGGACGGCGACAACCGCCGCCAGGGCCGCCGCGACGGCGAGACGGCTCTTCCCGGAAAGACGACCCAGCAGCCGGCGGGTCAGCGCGACGGCCGAAAGGGCCGCGGCGGCCAGCAGGGCCCAGGTGGCCAGGGCGAAGGCCACCAGGAAGACGAAAAGCCCGGAGATCAGGGCGACGGCGTAGCCGGCGGCCGCGGCCAGAACCAGGAAGACAATGATCTTGACGGTCATCGCGCTTCTTGCACCCGGGACATTGTTTAGATCCTGATAAAAATCATCGCGTGGAGGCCCGAAAGTTTTCGGACCGATCAAGCAATCTTAACTTGTTCGGCGGGACACGGTATTCAGAAACCTTTCCGCGGCCGCCCGCGGAGAGTAATGCTCCAGCGCCCACCGGCGGCCCTGAGCGGCGATCTCATCGAGCCGGCCGGTTTCATTCCTCACCCGTTCGGCGAAACCGTCAAGATCGTCAAGATCGGCGCCAAGATAATGGTCCCAGTTCCGGGGTTTCAACGGCGGTTTCATCCCGTATTTTTCGAAGTCGAGGTGCAGGGCCACGCATCCGGCGGCCAACGCCTCCCACAGTCTCCAGCTGTCCCACTGGGCCGCCCGGATCGGTCCCTTACGCCGGAAACGGAGCGGAACAACCGCGGGCGCGTTGCCGGCCGGCAGCAGATAGCCGCTCAAACACGAGCAGAAAGCCGAACGGAAGAGGCGGCGGTAATAATCGGGATAATGCCTCCGGCCGGTCTGCCGCCAGTGCAACAGATGGTATGGCGAACGGGGAGATTCTTCAAGCGGATCGGTCGAGTTCTCCACCGGGGCGATATTCCGGAGCCTCGCCAGGATCTCCGGCTCCGCCGTCGCCCGGAGAGGATGGCCGATTCGGGAATTAGAGAGGATGACCATTCTTCGGTCCCCGAAAGGAGGAGGATCCGCGGTCTCGCGGATGATCCGATTGGAAAGGCCGAGCGCCCAGGGACGGAAATTTTCGGGGTATTTCAAGCCTTCCACCCAGTGGGAACGGAAAATAAAATCGAAACCGCGGAAGGCCCGGCCCCAGGAAGGAGTAACGTGGCCGTCCGCCCAGTCGAAATAGGCGGTGAGGTAGCGCCGGCCGCGGCGGAACAGGCCGGGCGGGGTTCTGCCCCCGTAGCAGAACCAGAACTGGTCAATCGCCACCACCGAACAATCATCCCGGCTCACCTTCGGGTCGTGCCGAAACAGGAACGGGCCGTCGGGGCTTTCGCGCCAGTAATCCCGGTTCGAGTAAAAGGAGACTCCCAGCTCTCTCAAACCCTCGGCCAGGCAGACCAGGGGATGCTGGTAGGCGGCCCGGTCGGGCGGTCCCTGGGGAAAGAGATAAAAATAAACCGCTCCGGAGAATCTATTTTGACCGCTCGATTTCATTATCCATTCCGCAAGAACCGGTTGAACTTGAGACCGCGGACAGCTCCGATCAGACAACCGTTGCCAAAATGAATTACATTATATTATTTTAAGAGACGCAATGAAAAGCCGGGGAATAAAATTCGTGGTCGTGATCCTTCTTCTCGCCGTCGCCTTCGTTCTCGGGATGACGACAGGAAGAAGAAGGGCCCTGCGCCGCCGTCCCGCCGAGCGACACCGGCCGGAGCCGGCGGGGGGGGACTTTCACTTCATCCGCTCCCTCCCTTACCTGTCCGCGTCCACCAGAAGAGCGGGAAGCGTCGAGACCGGAGTGGTCGTCAACCTTCCCGACGAGACCTCCCCCGGCCTCAATCTCTATACCTCCGGCCACGACGACGAGGTTTACCTGATCGATATGGAGGGAAGACCTCTCCACAAGTGGAGCTACTCCCGCGACAACCTGGAAGTGGAGCGGAGACGGGAAAGGGAGCGCGGGCGCCTGAGCGGAATCAGGTTCGCCCACGCCTTTGAAAATTTCGACCTGCTGGCGATCTACGACTACCGCGGGCTGGTGAAACTGGACCGGGACTCCCAACCCCTTTGGACCTACCTTGAAAAACCCCATCACGACCTCTGGGTCACGCCGGAGGGGGATATCTACGTGCTGACGGCGCGGGAGGAGCTGATCCCCCGCCTGAACCGGGAGACTAAAATCCTGGTCGACTACGTTACCGTCCTGAGCGAAGACGGCGAAGAAAAAGCGAGCTATTCCATCCTGGAGATGCTGGAAGACTCCCCCTACTCATTCGTCCTGCCGACGGTCAACCATCTCCGGGAACCCGAGGCGCTCGACATTCTTCACGCCAACTCGATCCAGGTCTTCGACGGGAGCGCGGCCGGCCGCTCCCCGGAACTGTTCCGGGAGGGAAATATCCTGCTCTCGTTGCGCAACGTGAGCCTGGTCTTCATCTACGACCCGGGGCGAAATGAAATCGTCTGGGGCTGGGGGCCTACCAATATCGCCTTCCAGCACAAGGCCCGGCTGCTCGAAAACGGCAGGGTCACCATCTTCAACAACGGAATGGAAGAATCCTCGGTGGTTGAAATCGACCCCTTGAGCGGAGAGATGGCCTGGGAATACCGCGGCCGGGGCGAAGACCGTTTCTTCACCCGTCTCCTCGGCTCCGCCCAGCGGCTGCCCAACGGCAACACGCTGGTGGTGGATTCCGAGTCGGGAACGGTCTTCGAGGTCACACCCGAGAGGAAGATCGTCTGGAGGTTCGTCAATCCCGCCGAAACCGACGGCGCCATCGCGGTGATCCCCGAGATGCACCGCTATCCCCCCGATTATTTCCACCGGTAACTCGGGTTATCCACCATCCGGAGGGTTTTCGAAGAGCCGCGGAAGGTTGGACCGCCGAATACCGGCCCCGGCGGGGGAGTCGGCCCAGATCCGCCGGGGGATTACCCTCCGGTCACCGGGAAGAGGCCGCGCGCCGAAAACCGCCGAGATGAAGGGGTGCCGGTCTAAAATCCCCGCCGCCCGGGCGGGATCCAGTTCCAGCCCGGAAAAAGGGAAGGCGAACGGGACCAGTTCCTGGCCGGTGATCTCCCTTATCCTTCCGCAGGAGGAAAGAATCTCCTCTTCCAGCTCGTCATCGCCCAGGCGGTCGAGCGGGGCGTGTTCCCGGCCGTGGCCGCCGATGACAAATCCGTCCCGCGCCAGCGCGCGGACCTCGGCTTCGGTCAGATAAGGCCGCCGCTCCTCGAGATATTTTTCCGCGTCGATTTCCAGAGCTGAACTTGCCGCTTCGAGAACGGGCGCCTCGGCGGGGGTCAGGGCTTCCAGTCTTTTAAGAAGCGCCTTGCGGCCCGTCGGCTTCCGGCCGGTCAGAACTTCCAACCGCCGGGACAGCGCCCTCAACTCATCCCGCCCGGCCCTTTTCACCTTGCCGAGGCAGAGCGAGACCAGGTTGCGAAAGGGCAGATGCCGGTTGTCGATGACCCCGGAAGGAACGAAGAAGACCGCGGGAAGGCCGAATTCGAGCAGCAGCGGGCGAATGACCGAAAAGCATTCCGAGAAGCCGTCGTCGAAGGTGATCATCACCGAACCGGGGGGGAACGGAGTCCGGGCGGCAAGATGCCCGGCAAACTCCCCGTGGGAAAGAACGGTATGGTTACGGCGAAGGTATTCAAGATCGGCCGCGAATTGGCGGCGGGACTTGTAACGGTAAAGATGCCGGACGTGCGGCAGGCCCGAATCGGAAACCAGGTGATAAAAAATCACTTTCAAGAAACCCACCATTTCTTTTTACTCTGCCTCCGCGCCCCCTGCCCTCGCGTCTCCCGAATGATCGCGCTCTAACTATTCACGAATAATTCCAGCAATTTAAGCCCTAACTTCTTAGGAGCCTGGTCCATAATCCAAATTATTCATCGTGAATAATTTGGATTAGGTGAAGGCCGTATCGCCGTCGCAGAATTTCAGCCGGATGCCCCCGAAAGCCCGGGCGACCGGGCTGTCGGGGCCGGCCGAATGAGCCAGGTAGAGTCTCTCCTTGGGCCGGGCGAAGAGCCGCAGGGGGGAACCCCGGCTCAAGAAGCGCGTGAGTTCATCGGAAAATTGGATATAGTCGGCCCGGTGGCGTTCGGCGTAGCTTAAAGCTATCGGGAGAATGTAACGCCGGTCGAACGGCGAGGCGAAGGAATCATCGAGAACCTTTAAGACGGTCCGCCCGCCGGAAGACGAAACCAATATCACCGCGAAACCCTTGTAATCGTTCCCGCGGACAGAATAAACCTTAACGGCAATATGACGGAAATAATCCCGGTGGTGGGAGAACTGATAATTCAATCGTCTTCGTCCCCCGGAACCAATCGCCACCCACTTGTGGCGGAGCATCCAGTTGATCGCCTCCGGGCCCCGGTAGAACTCAACCCCGTCATCCTCTGCGGCCGGCCGGAAAAAATCGGCGGGATCGATCTCTTCGGCTTCCCTGGTTGTTATCTCCCGCAGCCGCTTCCGGGCGCCAAAAAGTAAAAGTTGTCTCCGAACTTTCGGGGGCATCCTCCGGAGGTTCACGATTCGGTAGGGCAATCTTCCCAGTGGCCGGACCCCCATATACTTCAATACCTTAACGCCCTCCGGGGAAACGTTGGCATACGCGCTCTCGGGCACGGCCTTCTTGATGATCCTCGCCATAATCAATGTCGCCGCGGTCCGGCGGAACTCGGGGAGGATGTAACTGGTCGAACCCCAGTAAACCCGCGAAAGTTCCGCCCCGATTCGCAAAAGACCGGGCAGTACTCCATAGTATCCGACGCATTGCTGACCGGAATAGACCGCGAAGAGGCCGGGATCGTCGGGTTCGGCGTAGGGGTTGCGGCTCTGCGCCCGCGCGCGAACCGGCGGGATGGGGATCAACCCCTCCCCTCCGGCTCTCTCGAGTTCCGCGGCGGCAAAGGCGGGAAGGTCACCGACGGGGACCATCTCTACGCGGATCTTGCCGCCGGCCGTTCGCTTCACGCCGCCCCCGTTCTACCGGCCCCTCCGGGAACGACGGGGGGCTCTTTCTTCCAGGTAACCGATTTCCACCAGGAAACGGTCGATAATGGCCAGCGACCGGCGGAAATCCGGGAGGTTGCCCTTCTCGTAATTGAAGAAACCGTGGCCCCGGCCTTCGAAAGTGACCAGCCGGCATTCGTTGCCGGCCCGCCTCATTAATGTGCAGAACAGGCGCGAGAGCGGGTAGGGAACGGTCTCGTCCTTCGTTCCGTGCATAACCAGCGTCGGCGGCAGTCCGGGCCGGATATGGAGAATCGGCGAGGCCTCCTTGGCTCGTCCCTCGAAACCTTCGGGTCCGTCGCCGTAATCGACGTAAACGGCCGGGTTGAGGAGAATGAGGGCCTGCGGCCGGGGGCTGATCCCAAGATCGTCGGATGGCTCATCGAATCCTTCCAGCATAGCCAGGGAGGCGGCCAGGTGGCCGCCGGCCGAACCTCCGGCCGCCACGATCCGGTCCGGGTCGACCCCGTAGCGGCGGGCGTTGGCCCGCAGCCAGCGCATCGCCGAAAAGGCGTCGGCCATCGCTTTGAGGGGCAGTGTCCCGTGGCGGCTCTTGATCCGGTATTCGGCGGAGAAGGCCGCCATCCCCCGGTGAGCCAGATAGCGGCCGTGAGGGAAGAAATAGGAGGGATCGCCCCCGGTCCACCCACCACCGTGGAAAAAGATGATCGCCGGCAGAAGCTGATCGTCGGCGGCGGGGGGAATGAACAGATGCATCGTCAACTCGATCCCGTTCACGGTCTTATAGACGACCTGGTCCCTGCCCACGGGCCTTTCCACCGGGACCGGGAGCGGCGAGATCGCGGCGCAGGCCGCCGACAAAAGCGCCGGAAGAATCGCCAACGGCTTGAAAACCTTCGAAATATGGAATAAACGCTTCACTTCAAATTTCCCGATACCTTCTCCAGCCCGCCATCAAAGCAAGGGGCTTCTCACATAGATCCGGCTGAAAGACGCCGTAGATCCGGCGGTATAACGGAAAAACCCTGCCGACGGTCATTGCGAGGAGACCCCCGCCAATTCCGGCGGGGGACGACGAAGCAATCTCTTCCCGTCACTTCGCGACGGAGGATTCTTTCTTCCGGTAGAGCTCCCAGAGCTTGGCGTATTTCTCCGCCACGTAACACGAAGACATCACGCAGATGATCAATCCTTCCGCCCCGTCGAGAAAACCGAGCCGGAAGATATAGAGCTTGATGAAGTTGAAGATGCTGTTGAAATACACCCTCGCCGCGCATCCTTTCCTTCCCTGACGGTAATACTTCTTCGCCCCCCAGGTGGCGTAGCGGTTGGACTTCCGGGCGAACTCGTCGATCGAACGGTGGGCGTGGTGGATCAGGCGGTGGGAGAGCTTTCCGAACTCCCCTTCCGGGACCAGCCGCTCGTGGACCTCGGCCCCGTCGAAACGGCTGCGGTCGCGGCGGAAGAGAGCGGGAACCTGGTCGGTATTCCAGCCGCAGTGCTTGATCTCCTTGCCGAGAAAATAGTTCCGCCGGTAAACGAGGTAGCGGTTGAACCGGGGGGCCTTGAGCACTTCCCGGATCTCCGCGCGGAGATCGTCGGGCACGATCTCATCGGAATCGATGCTTAAAACCCAGTCGTGGGAAGCTTGTTCCAGCGCCCAGTTTTTCTGGTCGGAGGCGGAAACGTATTCCCGCTGCAGCACCCGGTCGGTGTATTTCCGGGCCTTGGCGACCGTGTCGTCGGTGCTGAAGGAATCGACTACGATCAGCTCGTCGGCCCAGGTCAGACTGGAAAGGCAGGCCTCGATCTCGTTGGAGCGGTTGAAGCAGGTTACGATGGCGGTGACTTTTTCCGGTTCCATAAGTCATCCTGAGCGCAGCAAGTCATCCTGAACGCAACAAGTCATCCTGAGCGCAACAAGTCATCCTGAGCGAGACAAGTCATCCTGAGCGAGACAAGTCATCCTGAGCGCAGCGAAGGATCTCCCCCGGTCATTGCGAGGCCCTTCAGGGCCGAAGCAATCTCGTTTTCTGCCACCGACCCGGTAATCATCGCAAGCCCGGTCATTGCGAGTCCCGAGCCTGACTGCCCCAAGCAGTCAGAAGCGAGGGGCGAAGCAATCCCATTTTCGACCTCCCCGACACGCTTGAAAAGCGCGTCGGGGCGCTCTGCCTCTCTTGCTACTTTCGTCTTCAGTGAGGGCGGAAGGATTCGAACCTTCGACCTGCGGCTTAAAAGGCCGATGCTCTGCCAGCTGAGCTACGCCCCCAACATGATTCCCACGGACTTATGGAACGCAGTGACGTAAGTCCGATGGGAGTCAGTCGTCCCGTATAAGCGAAGCTTATCGGGACCCCGTATAATCTCCCGTATGAACAAACTTTAGTCAAGATCAAAGGCGGCGAAAGACCCTATTTCGGGAGGCCCAACGGCTGGAGACTGGTTTGCGGAAGAGACCGTTCATTGTCCGCGATAACGGACCGCCGGGGTTTTCCACAAAGAGTTGCCTTAAAAGCCGTTTTCGGGGGACAAAAATCGGGGCTCAGTGCCTAAAAGGGGGGACAAGATTCGCCTGTCTTAATACACGTAAAAGAGACTCCGCGGTCCGGACCCGGTCAGAAATCCCGATTAACGAACCGGAGTTCGGGACCGGTCCCGGCCCGGGCAAATTCTTGACGTCCGAACAAATTAGTGGTTTGCTGTGATGATAGTCTGGAAGGGATCTTCAACCACCAGGAATATTTGCGCGGAGACAAGACGATGCTCTCATTCATCCTCAATCGGGAAACCGTCAATACCGGGGCCGCCCCGGGAACGCTGCTGCTGGATTTCATCCGGGAGACTATGAAGCTGCCCGGGACCAAGGAGGCCTGCCGGGAAGGCGAATGCGGGTCCTGCACGGTGCTGATCGGGAAACCCGGAGATGACGGGCGGGTCCGTTACAAGGCCTGCGCCTCCTGCATCCTCCCGATCGGAGAAGCGGCCGGCGGCCACGTGGTGACGGTGGAGGGGGTCAACCGCGAGGAGCTCAACCTCGTCCAGCAATTGATCATCGAGGAGAACGCCTCCCAGTGCGGATTCTGCACCCCGGGGATCGTCCTCTCCCTGACCGGTTTCGCTCTCTCCGCCGAAGCCTACAGCTACGCCGCCGCCGCCGACGCCCTCGACGGGAACATCTGCCGCTGCACCGGATACGCGGCGATCCGGCGGGCAGCCGCGAGACTGGCCGAGACCCTGGAAGAGAATATCCGGGACCGGGAAGACCGAATCCCGGGACTGGTCGAGCAGGGCGTCCTGCCCGACTACTTTCTCGGAATCCCCGACCGGCTCCGGAAACTGGAAGGTTCCCCGGCCGGTTCCAAGCGGGGTAAAGAGGTGGTGGTGGCCGGGGGCACCGACCTCTTCGTCCAAAAGCCGGAGGAACTGCGGGAGAGCCCGCTCTTCTTCCTCTCCGGGCGTCGGGACCTCGACTACGTCCGGGAGGAAGACGGCTCCCTCCGGGTCGGCTCGGCGGTAACCCTGGAGGACTTCCGTCTCCACCCCCTGGTCAACCAGCATCTTCCGGCGATGAGGGAGGACGTCCTCCTCCACTCCTCGACCATCTTAAGGAACAAGGCCACCCTGGCCGGGAACATCGTCAACGCCTCCCCGATCGGCGACATCACCATAATGCTCCTGGCCCTGGAGGCCGTCCTCGAGCTGGAGGGAGAGGACGGCGCCCAACGGCGGGTCGCCCTCGCCGAGTTCTACCGGGGATACAAGGATCTCGACCTCAACCCCGGCGAGATCATCCGGGAGATCGTCATCCCCGTCCCCGCGCCGGGGGCCTTCTACAACTTCGAGAAGGTCTCCAACCGAAAGATCCTGGACATCGCCGCGGTCAACTCCGCCATCCTGCTGGAGGCCGACGGGGAGAAGATCTCCCGGCTCCTGCTCGCCGCCGGCGGGGTCGCCCCGGTTCCCCTGTTGATCAAGGGATTGGATAAGTTCGCCGGCAAGAAGATCAGCCCGGAGACCTTCGCCGAACTGGCCGAGGAAGCGATGGCGGCGGTCGCCCCGATCGACGATGTCCGGGGCTCGGCCGAATACAAGCGCCTCCTCCTCGGCCGGCTGACCGAGGCCCACTATCAGAAATTCTCAACCCGGCGGGAAAACTGACTATGAAAAATACCGATATGGAGATGCACGTCCGGGGAAG
>PUNC01000169.1 GCA_003551625.1 PVC group bacterium
CAAAGAGTGTCCGGTACTTCTCCTCACTCTCCCGGAGCGAATCTTCGATCTCCTGCTGCTCGGTGATATCCAGCCCAAACTCAATCACGCCATCACGGTTTCCTGCTGGATCATGGACAGGGCAGCCTTTCAGGTGGAATACGCTTCCACCAGGTAAAACACGCATCCCCTCCTCAATCTTTTCGGTCTTCATCGCCTTAACAACGATGCAATCCTCGCAGGGGGTGGATCTCCCATATCGAACCTCATAGCAATAGCGCCCGATCAGTTCATGCGGATGCATATCGGAAGAAAGAGCCGAGTGATTGTTTGAATACCTTATACGATAATCCGGATCAATATACGTGACACCGACCGGCATCGCATCGAGAATGATCTTCATCTCCTGCCGTGATGCCCGGAGAGCATCTTCTGCAGCCTTTCTCTCTGTCACATCCACAAACAACACAACAATTCGTTCACCCGCACGTGCTGCACGAAACTCGATCTGGCGGATTCTCCCGTCTCTGCACCTGATGGGATATTCAAGCATTCTGGTCTCGGATCCGGTGCCTTTTGCCTGGTCAAGCGCATCGCTCCAGTCCTTCCTCGCCTGCTCCCGGAGAGATGGTTCCGGGTACGCACACAGAAGCCAGTCCTCAACCGAGGAGATCTCTACCTTCGTATACCCAAAGAGCTCCACAAACTTCGGGCTGAAATAAAGGGTTTTTCCATCTGAATCCAGGAGAGCTATGCCAACCGGAGCCGTCTCGGCCACAATCCGGAACTCGGCTTCGCTCCGCTGCAACGCTTTTTGCAGCTCGATCATCTCATCCAGCTGAGAACGCAGCTCCTCTTCGGCCACACTCAGCTGTTCGTACTGTGAACGGAGTTCTTCTTCTGCCGCGGCGAGCTCCTCGTTCTTCAACCTGAGTTCGATTTCCGCACGCTTCCGGTCATTGATATCGACATGGACACCGAGTGCACGTGATGGAGCGCCCCCGGATTCTGATTGGTAGATCTTCCCGCGCCCGGAGATCCATTTCCAGCTGCCGTCCCTGCACTGCAGCCGGAACTCCTCTTCAAATGGCTGCATCTCCCGGACACACGCTTCTATGCGAGGAACAACAGCCTTAGAATCCTCAGGGTGAAGGAGAGAGAGCCAGGACTCGAATCCGGCAGGGAACTCATCAGGTTCATACCCGAGCATCGTGTAGTACCGGGGGCTGAAATATGCGTTATTTGTCGTGAGATCCCAGTCCCAGAACCCATGTTCGCCTGCATCCATGGCAAGGTGCAGCTGCTCCCTGCCTGCTTCTACCTCCTGCCGTGCTGCAGCAAGCTCTTCCACCTGGTGCCTGAGTTCCTCCTCAGCAGCGGCGAGCTGTTCATTGGCAGCAAAGATCTCTTCATTGATCCTTTGGAGTTCAGCGTCCCGCTCCATCAGATCGGTGATATCATGGCCAACAGTCTGGTACTCGCAGGGAAGGCCATTTTCATCAAAAAATGCAGTTGTATGCAATCTCTGCCAGATCACCCGGCCATCTTCCCTGACAATACGCTGCTCGATGGTCCCGGATGGATGATCCGGGGTGAGGGATGCATACAGAAGGGCCACTTTCTCTTTATCATCAGGGTGAATCGGAGGTTTGAGTTTCCTGCCGATGATCCCGTCATGATCAGATCCAAAGTATCGGCAGTATGCGTCATTAGCAAAGATATGCGTCCCGTCAGGGAGGAAACGGCAGATGAACTCGTGCTGCACCTCGACAACCGTCCGGTAGCGCTCTTCACTCTCACGAAGCGCTTCTTCGCTCCTTCTTTTCGAGACGGCATACCGGATCTTGTTTGCAAGTTCTGCAAACTGCGCCTTTGGATCTCCCCCTTTCTGCAGGTAAAAATCTGCACCCTCATTCAGTGCCTGGATGACAACCTCTTCCCGCCCTTTCCCGGTAAAGATGATGAAAGGGAGATCGATACCTCTCTTTCGGAGATGCGTGAGAAACTGGATACCATCCATCCCCGGCATCTGGTAGTCGGAGATGATTGCGTCAAATGAAGACTCGGAAAGCAATTGGAGTGCGTCTGTTGCACATTCACAGGTGGTAACAGAAAAATGAGCACTCTTCTCCAGAAAGAGCCGGGCTATCTCAAGGAGGGCAGGTTCATCATCTACATAGAGGAGTGAGATGAACAGCTCCGGAGAACCTGGGAGGCTCATACGATAAAATCGGGTTCTATTTTATTAATACTATTGTTCTGTTCTACGAATCTCGTATCAGGCAACTGACACGGACTATATATTTCCCCGTTGCAGCAAACTGTTATCTATCCTGTGTGAAAGCAGCAGATTGCTGCTCAAAAGCAGGAATTGAGAAGAGTTTTTAAACTCCAGTGTTCATCATACAGTAGATGAAAAGCACCGGAACCGGGGAACTGCCAGTCTCCGTTCTCTATGTCGATGACGAGCCTGCGCTCCTTGAGATAGGGAAACTCTTCCTTGAGCGGATAGATGATATCACCGTTGCAACGGCGAATGATGCGAATGAGGCGATCCGGCTCATTGAAGACCACCATTTTGATGCGATCGTCTCCGACTACCAGATGCCGGGGATGGATGGGATCGGGTTTCTTAAATACCTGAGGGAATCTGGCAATGCAATACCGTTCATTATCTTTACAGGGAAAGGGCGGGAGGAGGTGGTGATCGAGGCCTTAAACAACGGCGCAGACTTCTACCTCCAGAAAGGCGGCGATCCAAGGTCCCAGTTTGCTGAACTTAGCAATATGATCCAGGCAGCTGTCAGCCATAAGATGGCTGAGAAACTCGCAAAAGAGACTGAAAAACGGCTGTATGATATCATCCAGTTCCTTCCTGACCCCACATTCGCAATCGATGTACGTGGTAGTGTGATCGCATGGAACCAGGCAATCGAGGAGATGACCGGTATTTCTGCGTGTGATATGATCGGGAAGGGCAATTATGAATATTCCATACCCTTTTACGGAGAGCGCAGGCCTATCCTGATCGATCTCGTATCCATATCCGATGAGGAGCTTCTGCATTCAAAATACGCCTCTATAACAAGGGAGGGAGATATCCTCACTGCCGAGACATCCCTGCCACGGCCCCTGGGCAGATATGCAGTCCTCGCCGGGAAGGCATCTCCCCTGTATAATGAAGAGGGAGATGTCGTCGGGGCAATCGAGACGATACGTGACATTACAGAACAGAGGCGTTTTGAGGAGGCACTTTTGGAAAGCGAGGAGCGGTACAGGCTCACTCTGGATGCTGCCAATGACGGCATCTGGGACTGGGATTACAGAACCGGGAATGCCATCTTCAGTGACCGCTGGTATACAATGCTTGGGTGTCAACTACCACCACCTGAAGGAAGTGGCTTGAAATGCAAATGATAACAGACACATTCCAA
>PUNC01000010.1 GCA_003551625.1 PVC group bacterium
ACCAGGGAAGAAAGGCCGCCGGGAAGCAATTGCTTCTCCTTGGTTTCTTCCGACCCGAAGATCCGGGCCGATGACGGGTTGGCGTAGAGGATGATTCCCTTAAGATCCGTCCGGAGAACCGGGAAGGGGTTTTCCCCGGGGAAGCAGGAGAGGTCCTTGATCCTTTGGTCGTTCTTCCGGACGGCGTCCTGACCCCGGCGCGGGCGGGGAATGCCGCGGGCGAGGGTGCGGAACTCCTCCCCGGGGCGGGGAGGTGGAGAAGACGACACCGGTTGTTTGCTCTTCCGCCGAGGCGGGGATTCCGCCCTTCCCCGCTCCTTCTTTTTAGGATTGGTTGAACTGTTCGGGGGAGTCATTTTTTCCCCTTCCGGGAATGCTCCCTCCGATACTCGGTGGGGGTGCGGCCAGTGAATTTCTTGAAGATTCGGATAAAGGACTCCGCGTTCAGGTATCCGAGGGAGAACGCGATCGTATCGATGGTGTAGCCGGTGTCTTTCAGCCAGGATTTGGCCCGCTTGATCTTGGCCTCCAGCTTGTAATCGTTGAAGCTCTTTCCGGTTGTCTGCTTGAAGATCCGGCTCAGATACTTCGGGCTGAGGATGACCACGGCGGCCGCGTCTTCGAGGCTGACTTTCTTGTGAAAATTCCTCTCCAGGAAGACCTTCACCCGCTCCATCTTCCCTTCGATATCTTCAGAGTCGATTCCCGCCGGCCAGCGGGCGGCCTGGAGGATTCTTGTGATCGCCGCCTCGGTTTTCTTGATGTCGAGCGGTTTCTCCAGGTATTCGTCGGCTTCCCCGTGGAGCGCCTCGATGACCACATTTTTCGAGCCGAAACCGGTCAGGATGATCACTCCAAGGTCGGGACGGGACTCCTTGATCCGCTTGAGCAGATCGGTGCCCCGCAAATCGGGAAGGCGGACGTCGAGGATGGCCAGGTCGATCTCGTTGGGCTTTTCCAGAATTTCCTGCGCGGCTTTTCCCGAAGCGGCGGTTATTATCCGGTAGTCATGAAAATAATCGCGAAATTCCCGCCGGAAATCGGGATCGTCATCCACCAGCAAGATGTTATAGGGCATCGTCTCCTCCTTTGGGCCGGGCTTGCCGCAAAATGTTCTTCCCGGCGTCAGCAACCGAATTTAGCAGAAACACCGGAAAAAGCTAAGTAGAAAAAAGTCTACAAATGGAAGAATAAGAAAATTGGCCGGGCGGAGGGTTGCTATTATCATTGTATTATTCGGAACAGATTGAAAAATCGGGGGGAAACAATGAAGAAAGACGTCTCGGTCGTAATCTGCGGACAGGCCGGCCAGGGGATCAAAACGGTGGAGGGGTTACTGGCGGCGGTCTTCAAATCTTCCGGATTCAATGTTTTTTCCACCCAGGAGTTTATGTCCCGGATCCGGGGGGGAATGAACTCAACCGAGGTCCGGATCTCTTCCGGGCGGGTCCGCGGATTCATCGACCGGATCGACATCCTGGTCTCCTTGCACGCGGGCGGGGTAAGCCGACTCCGGGAACGGGTGGGGAAAGATACCCTGATTCTGGGCCGGAAGGAGACCGTCAGCGACGAAGAGAGAAAACTGGGCGATTTCGCCGCGGTGGACTGGAAAAAAATCGCCGAAGAGACGGGCGGACCGCTCTACGCCAATACCGTCTCGGTGGGAGTGATCGCCGGAATCCTGCGTTCCGATGCGGGAAAGGCGGAAAAAGCCGTAGAAAAATTTTTCGCGAAAAAGAACGAAAATATCCGGGAAAAGAACATCGAAGCCCTCCGGCGGGGCTACCGGCTGGGCGGCGAACTGGCCGAAGAGAAAGGACTGTCTTACTCCCTCCGCCCCGAAGGCGGTCCCGAAAAGGAAGCTCTCCTCGACGGGACCGAGGCGGTGGCCCTGGGAGCGATCGCCGGAGGCTGCAACTTCCTGTCTTTCTACCCGATGTCGCCGGCCACCGGCACCGCGGTCTTCCTGGCCGGCCGGGCCGAGGAATTCAACATCGAGGTGCTTCAGGCCGAAGACGAGATCGCCGCGGTCAATATGGCCCTGGGCGCCTGGTATGCGGGGGGCCGGGGGCTGGTCTCCACCTCGGGGGGCGGGTTCGCCCTGATGAACGAAGGGCTGAGCCTGGCCGGGATGATCGAGTCGCCGCTGGTCATCCACCTGGGCCAGCGGCCCGGACCGGCCACCGGGCTGCCCACCCGAACCGAGCAGGGTGATCTGCTTTACGCTCTGTTCGCCGGCCACGGCGAGTTTCCCCGGGTGATCTTCACCCCGGGAACGATCGAGGAATGCTTCCATCTCACCCGCCGGGCGTTTATCCTGGCCGACCGCTGGCAGATCCCGGTGATCGTTCTCACCGACCAGTATCTCCTCGATTCCTCTTATAATCTACCCGTTCCCGAGATTCCCGAAGAGAAGATCGAAAACCGGATAATCGAGACCGGGAAAGACTACCGGCGCTACGCCCCGGCCGAGGACGGGGTGTCTCCCCGCGGAATTCCCGGACACGGCCGGGGGCTGGTAGCCGTCGACAGCGACGAGCACGACGAGGAGGGCCGCATCACGGAGGATTTTTCGGTCCGGGTCGGAATGGTCGACAAGCGCCGGGCGAAGATTTCCGGACTCCGCCGGGAGGCGCTCGAACCCGAATTCTTCGGCGACCCCGACTGGCGGACCCTGGTCCTGGGCTGGGGTTCGACCCGTAATATCATCCTGGAGAGCCTGGAAGAACTCGGACGAAAAGAGATCGCCTACCTCCACTTCAGCCAGGTCGAACCCTTGAGCCCTAAAACCGGGGCACTGCTCCGGAAGGCGAAAAAAACAATCGTGATCGAGAACAACGCCGCCGGCCAGTTCGCCCGGCTGCTGAAGATGACTTTCGGCCACGAAGCCGACGGAGCGATAAGAAAATACAACGGCCTTCCCTTCAGCCGGGAAGAGATCAGTCAAGCCATCGAAAAGGAGGTCGCCGATGAGTAAAACCGCCTTCGAACGCGATAAGATCGACATCGCCTGGTGCCCCGGCTGCGGGAATTTTGGAATCCGCAACGTCTTGAAGAAGGTCCTCGACGAGCTGGAGATCGAGCCGAAAAAACTGGTGATGGTCTCCGGGATCGGCCAGGCGGCCAAGCTTCCGCAATATCTCAACTGCAATTATTTCAACGGGCTCCACGGCCGCTCGCTGCCGGCCGCCATCGCGATCAAGGCGGCCAACCCGGAGCTGACCGTGATCGCCGAAAGCGGAGACGGCTGTATGTATGGCGAGGGCGGCAATCACTTCATCCACGCCATTCGCCGCAACCCCGACCTTATCTGCGTCGTCCACAACAACCTGGTCTACGGCCTGACCAAAGGGCAGGCCTCCCCGACCAGTCTGTCCGGCTTCCGCACCCCGGTTCAGCTTCACGGAACGATTTCGGAACCCTTCAATCCCCTGGCGGTGGCGATCGCCCTCAACGCTTCCTTCGTGGCCCGGGCCTATATCAAGGACACCAAGGCGACCGGGGAGATCCTGAAGAAAGCCATCGGGCGGCGGGGATTCTCGCTGGTCGATATTTTCCAGCCCTGCGTCACCTTCAACGCCCTCAACACCTATAAATGGTTCCAGGAGAAGACCTACTATCTGGAAGACGATCACGATCCCACCGACCGGGGGGCGGCCTTCGCCCGGGCGATCGAGACGGAAAAATACCCCCTGGGCGTCTTCTATCTCGGCCCGGGAAAAAAGCCGTTCGAGGAAGCCCTGGGCGAGCACCTGGAAGCCGGGCCGCAACCGCTTTACCGGAGAAAGCCCGACCGGGAAAGGCTGGTCAAACTCTGGGAAAGCTTTCGCAACTGAACAACCCCGGGGAAAATAGAGAGGAAGAAAAATGAGAAGCATCTGGTTGACGGCAATTGGCGTGGCGCTGATCGGACTGCTTCTTCCCGGGTACGGCGGAACGGAAGAATTAACCGGGAATGTGGTGGAGGGAGTCCGGGTGGTTATGATGGAGGCCTTCCGGTTCGGCTACCGGCCCGACCCGGTGGTGGTCGAAGCCGGAGAGCGGGTCCGGCTGCTGCTGACCGCCACCGATACTACTCACGGCTTCGCGATCTCCGAATTGGAGATCGACCGGAAGCTTACCGTGGGGGAAGAGACCGAAATCGAGTTCACCGCCCCCGGGGCCGGAACCTACACCATCTTCTGCACGGTCTACTGCGGACCGGGCCACCAGGGAATGAGAGCCCGGTTGATCGTCAGATGAATATTTGGCGACGGAACTTAGTACTCGTGTTCGGAAATATTGTGATGTATAACTATTGTCATCGCGAGGAGCGGAGCGACGAAGCGATCTCTACTTGGGAGCAGATGGGTTTGATTGTCGGTGAATGAGATTGCTTCGACCCTTCCGCTTTCGCTCCAGGGTCTCGCAATGACAATATACATTACCATATTAAAGAAGAACTAGAACACTTAGTGACCAGCTTCATCTCCCGACGATCGAGTTGGTCGGGATTTCTGGGCGGAGGAGATAAAAGTCAGGACAAAGCGGAGTTTGCCCATTGAAGGAAAGCGGGGAAAGCTGAGAAACTGCGTGTTGAGGAGAGGAATGGAACGAAACAACCCACCGTGAAAGGAGGCGGTTATGAGCGTGGTCAAAGTTATTGAAGTTCTGGCCCAGTCGGAAAAAGGTTGGGAGGACGCCGTCAGGCAGGCCCTGGAAGAAGCGTCAAAGAGCGTAAAAAACATCAAACACATCTATGTCAAGAACCTCCAGGCCGTGGTTGAAGACAACCGGATAACGGTGTACCGGGCAAACGTCAAGATATCCTTTCTGGTATCATAGTTTCCCAGTCTCCGGCGCAGTCCACCGGCTGATAATCGCCCGGCCGGAGGCGGGGAGGCGAAGAAGGCGTCCGCCTCTCCGGGCGGAGAAGAATCCTCGCCCGGCGATTAGACCCCCGGGCAAACCGGATACCGCCGGTCCATAGCGGGCCGGACGGTGGCCGGAGATAATACCTGACCCGCCGGGAAACGAGGGGCCTGTCTCCCCGGGACGCGAGTCGATGAAGCTAAACTCCATCACTCTGGAAACCCCGGTCGACGAACTGACCTTCACCGTCTTCGATATCGAGACCACCGGGGTCCGGCTGGAAAGCGGGGATCAGATGGTGGAGATCGGCCTGCTCCACTACAGCGGCCGGAGAATCCTCGACACCTACAGCACCCTGATCCGGCCATCCCCCTACCTCCGGATCTCCAGGGAGGTGGCCGAAGTCCACAACATCCCCTATTATCGCTTGAGGCAGGCTCCCTCGCTCCTGGAGATCATCGACACGGTGATCGAATTCTTCCGGGGGACGGTGGTGGTCGCGCATAACGTCAATTTCGATATGGGATTTCTCCAGACCACCCTGGAGAGGATCGGCCGGGAGAGGCTGGACAACTGGTCGGTGGACACGCTTTATCTCACCCAGAAAACCTGGCCGCGTTTTGACTGTCACTGCCTCTCCTGCCTCCGGTCCGCCCTGAAGATGAAGCGGGTTGGGAATCATCGGGCGATGGCCGACGTCTATCAGACCACCGAGCTGCTCCAGCGCCTGATCGACCACCTCTCGCGCCATAAAAAGCCCACCCTGGCGGACCTTCATCCTTTCCGGAGGGATTACACCTGGAAAGGCGGGGATATCTACCGGGAGATGACTCGCGTCCTGAAACACGCGATCCGGGACCGGGCCAGTGTCATTATCTACTCCTACAGCGCCGATGACTGCTCCTACTCCGTGGAGAAGGCCCGGCCGCTCGCCCTGCTGCCCAAAGACCGGCTGCTGCGGCTGGAAGATGATACCGGGAAAGTACGAATCATCCCCCTCTTCGATATCGTCAAAATCCGGCCGGCGCGACCCCCGGGCCGCATCCGCCGGGAAGAAACGTCCCGACCCGGGAAGGGATAGGTCGGCCGGCCCGGTTTCAATCAGTCTTTCCCGATTATCAGAGGCCTCAAATAAAGAGCCGCCGGCGGAAAATCCACTGATTCCCGGCCATTCAAACTAATCATAGAGAGATGCCCAGGGAGCCGATCATCGAAAGGTCGTTTCTCTCGACATTGTCCGGGGCGTTGTTGTCGTAGCGGTTGGTCACGGTAAGCTGAAAGAAGACTTTTTCCATCAGGCTCACGCGGAGGGCCGCCTCAGCGGTCAGGAGGTATTCGTTAAAATCCGCGAACTTGGGTTTATACTCGATCGATTCGAGAAAGGTGACCCGTTCGTTGATCCTGAATGCTCCGTTCTGGGCCAGCCGCAAATAGAGCCCGTGGTCGTCCCGAGCGTTTTCGTATTTGCTGTCGATGTAGGTAGCGCCCGCTTCAACGGCGGCGAAACTTATTTCCCGGCGCCAGAGGTTGTAACCGGCGCCGGCGCCGCTGTCGAGGCGACGGTCGAGTTCCTTGATCCTGTCGTAGGAGATCTCCGAGCGGCCGTAGAGAAAACCGTCTTCAATCAGGAATAAGTTGCCCTGAACGGAGAGTTGGCCCCGGTCGGCGGTCTCATCGTATTCCCCGGTGTCCCGGTCCTTGATCTTGCCCCAGGCGTACTCTCCTTGGCCGACGAATTCCCAGACATCGGCGAACTTCTTCATCGCCGCGGCCCGGGCCAGCAGGTTCTGGGTGTCGGAGTTTCCCCGGCTCATCGAATAGCCGGCACTGAGATCGATCAGCCAACCGGGAAAAAGATTGCATTCCGGACCGGCCGTCTCCCGGGCGGCCTGGATCGAATCCTCCAGGTGGTCGGCAATGGCCGCTTCCCCGGCCGCCGCCGTCGCGGCGCGGAGAAGCGCCGCTCCGGTCAAGACAACAAGTATAGTGGCAAAATAATGCTTCACGCCGCAACCTCCCTTGCTTGATGGAATAGCAGTTCGGAGACTCATAATTCCGCTTTGGCGGCGGGGGACATATGAACCACCCGCTGCGGGAAGGGAATCTCGATCCCCTCCTCGTCGAAGGTTTCCTTGATCTTCCGGGTGAGGTCGAACTTGACCGGCCAGAAATCGGTCGACTTTGTCCAGGGGCGAACCTTGAAGTTGACCGAGGAGTCGCCCAACTCGGAAACCACCACCTGGGGCGCGGGGTCGTCCAGGACCCGCTCGTCCTCCCGGCAGAGCCGCTCCAGTATCTCGTGAGCCTTCCGGATCGAGGATGAGTAGCTGATTCCGACCTCGACCTCCACCCTGCGGGTGCCCAGGGTGGTGATGTTCTGAATCACGTCACCGTAGGTCTTGCCGTTGGGAACCGTGATCCGGATGTTGTCGGCCGTAATCAGGACGGTCTCGAAGATCTGGATCTGCTCGACCCGCCCCAGAACTCCGGCGGCGGATATCCAGTCCCCCACCCGGAAAGGGCGGAAGATCAGGATCAGTACCCCGGCGGCGAAGTTGGCCAGCGTGCCCTGAAGGGCGAAACCGACCGCCAGGCCGGCGGCGCCGATCAGGGCGATAAAGGAGGTCATCTCCACCCCGAGGTTGGAGAGCGCCGCCACCACGGCAAAGACCAGAATCAAGACGTAGACCAGGGTTCCGGTAAACGAGATGATCGCCGGGTCGGTCTTGATCCGGACCAGGAGCCGGGTGATCAGTTTCCTGAGAAGTCCGGCAACGATCTTTCCAATGATCAGGATCGCCACCGCCCCGACCAGTCTCAGGCCGTAAGCGGCCAGAAAAACCGTCAGTCGGTCGGCCAGGCTCGTGATATCCATTTGCTGTTCCTCCTCTGAAAACAGGGGTTAGTTCATGCCGGCAAGTCGCTTATGTTATGGATCTAAAGCCTCGTTGTCAACCGAATTGAGGAGGACCGAATTGAGGGGGATTTTCCCCCGTTTCCCGGCAAACACGGCGTTTCGGCTTGAATACCGTTTGAGGGGAATATTCCCGGAAAAAAGCGACAACGCTCAAACAGATGTTAAGTTAACTAAGTACACCGGTTCATAAATATTATGATATTCGGCTGCCGATACATCCCGGGCTGCGGCGTTGCTTGTCGGTTAAATATCGTTAAGGTATTCTCCCTCCTCGCGCCTTGCATCCCGGGCGTCTCGACACCCTCGATATGACACCATATTTATGAACAGGCGTACTAAGTGATGACGAAGTCAGTTAGAAATTGGAGTTATGGCCGGCTCGTCTTCGCGGCGGGGATGCTGTTATGCTGCCTATTGTTTTCGGCTCCGGCCACGGCGCGGGGGGCCGGGGAAGAGGCGGCTTCCTGGTCGCTTTCGGCCTACGCCGGGGCGGTAACCACCACCCGCTTCAATGAAATCGTTCGCCTTGAAGCCGATCCGCGGGGTTCATACGTGGCCGCCCTCGCCGCGGGGAGAACGGTATTGCGCCACGAGCCCTTCGCGCGCTGGGAAGCGGAAGTTCAACTGGCGCGGCATTGGGGGAAGCAGCATCACTGGGAGACCAACGCCGCCCTCCTGTTGCGGTGGACGCGTTTTCCCTGGGATGATTATTTAAGCACCACCATCGCCATCGGCGTCGGCCCGTCCTGGGCCTGGAGGACGCCCGCGCTGGAAAGGGAGCGCCATAAGCGCACGTCGCGTCGCCTGGCCTTTATGCCTTTCGAGATCACGGCGGGACCTCCCGGAAGGAGCGAATGGGAAGCCTTCTTCCGCGTCCATCACCGCTCCGGCGCCTTCGACCTGTTCAGCCGCGGCGGCGGTTCCAACTTTATCGCCGCCGGTTTCCGCCGGTTTTTATGAGGATTGCCCCGAACAAGTCAATAGATAGAACTTTTCGGGCGGTGTTCCGGCTGGAGGAACTTCCCCAGAGAAGGACACGAAAAAGCGCGACGCGATTAATCCCTGAGAATTCGCGCTGTCTCAGCTAACCACCGGCCAGGCCCCGCGGATGCATCCCTGGTGGCGGATAAGTGCAGGGAGCGAACCGGCTGAGGGATCGGGCGTGACCGGATTCCGGTTCGGGCCCAGGTAGAGGCAGCCGATCTCTTCTTCCGGAAGCGCGGCGATGAGATTTCGCGCTTCATTCAGCGATTCCAACCAGCTTTTCTTGAGGGTTTTGATCTCCAGCGGCCGCCGGAGGTCAAGCCGATCCAGGTCGGCCTGTCTGTACGCCGCATGGCGGCTTGCGTGTTCCAGCAGAAACTCCGGCGTGTAGCCGGGGTCCTTCCCGCAGGCGGCCCACGCCATAGCCCCCAGCGAGAGATAATTCTTATGGAGATGGAGCACGTCCACGAAGTCCCGTATTTCATCGCGCCCGACCAGGGCGAGGACCTTGTTGATCGCCGCGTCGGCGTCGTGAAGAACATAACCGAAGAGCTCGTCTTTCTGGAGCGGGAAGAAACGAAAGGCGCTGTCCTGAGCCCACTCGATTGTCAGCTCCCGGCGGTCCACGGTCACCACGGCCCGGTGGATGGCGGGCGCGCGTAACAGCCAACGTACCTCGCAGCCGGCCGCGCGCAGCGTGGCGGTATCCTTCTCGGCGTTCAGGGCGATACTTTCAGCAAGATCGTGGAAAAAGTCGAGATCCCGGGAATAACGGGGCGTGTTGTCACCCCGGTGGATCACCGTGGCTCCCGCCAGGTAGCTCTCCGGGCTCCGGTTGCCGGCGATCAGCCGGAGCACCTTGGCTTGAATCTCGCTTATCGGCATAACCTGGAGGCCAGCAGAAAACCTTGCCTCCCCCCGTTTTGACGCAGGCCGCGGGCGATCGCGGGCACGTCGGC
Source organism: PVC group bacterium (assembly GCA_003551625.1). Classification (GTDB taxonomy): domain Bacteria; phylum Auribacterota; class Erginobacteria; order Erginobacterales; family PUNC01; genus PUNC01. The sequence goes on from PUNC01000010.1 coordinate 9,712, forward strand.
GAGCGTGATCTCCTTATCTTCGGGCATATACCAGAAACACTGGGCCCGATAACGGCGGAAAGCCCGCTTGGCTTCCCGGAGGCGGACCATTTTTCTTGCCTCCTCGGACGAGAGCCGGCGGCGGCTTTTTAACCCGCCCTTTCGCCCTATGCTTGAGAGATAGGCTCTAACTATTGATGGCGTATCCATAATCTAAACCATATTATATCATAACCTGGTTACGTTAATAATATACAGTGAGATTTATCGGTTTTCAAATTTTTTTCTGAAAATGAAAATCCCACGTAACCCAGATTGAATAGATCCGGGCTATGCGGGATGGTTACTCCCCGGACAAGTCAATAGATAGAACTTTTCGGGCCGTATTTGAGCTGCCGTGAGTTTACTTCACGTGCGCTTCACAGACCCGGCGGAAATGGTAGCCGTAGATGGCCAGGATGACGGCTTCGGGGACGAGCCGGTGGCAACGGAACTGGGTCCAGATCAGGAGCTTCCAGTAGTGGAACCTCTCCCGTCCGAATATGCCGAGGCGGAAGAACGAGCGCAGAAGCGCCAGAACGTGGGATAGCTCCAGGTGGCTGCGGACGGCCGGTGGTCGATACTCGCGGAGAAACGTCCGGATCCGGCGGTAGTAGTGCTCCGGGGAGTAGATGTGCTCGAGGATCCGCCGGTAACCGTCCCTCAGTGTCTCCCGGTTCATCGCCGGGATGATGTTGCTGGTTCCGTCCACGTTGTCGCCCGAAAATTCCGGTTTGAGACGGCCCTCCTTCTTCATCCGCTCGTAGAGACGGGTTCCGGCCGGGGCCTGGAGCAGACCGACCATCGCGGTCACGATCCCGCTCTTCTGGATGAAATCGATCTGACGCTGGAAGATGGAGGGCTGGTCGTGGTCGAAACCGACGATGAACCCGCCCTGGACCTGGAGCCCGGACCGCTGGATCCTTTTGACATCCGCGACCAGGTCGCGGTTCTCGTTCTGCCCCTTGCCGCACTCGGCCAGGCAGGAGTTGTCCGGGGTCTCGATACCGATGAATACCTTGATGAATCCGGCTTCAACCATCATATCCATCAGGACCCGGTCGTCGGCCAGATCGATCGAGGCTTCGGTGAAGAAAAGGTTGCCGGTCTTATCCTTCCGCCAGGCGATCAGGGCGGGGAGGAGATCGGTCTTAAGAAACTTCCGGTTGCCGATGAAATTATCATCCACAAAGAAGACGTCGCCGCGCCACCCCTGCTCATAGAGACCGTCGAGCTCGGCGATGATCTGCCCCGACGTCTTCATCCGTACCCGGCGGCCGAGCAGGGCGGTGATATTGCAGAAATCGCAGTCGAACGGGCAGCCGCGGGTGAACTGAATGCTCATCGTGGCGTACCGCTTGAGGTTGAGCAGGTCCCACCGGGGCAAGGGCGTTCGCCGCATATCCGCGAACTCAGCGGATGAGTAGACCCGTTTCGGACATCCCCGTTCCAGGTCGGCGAGAAAAGGCGGCAGGGTCAATTCCGCCTCGTTGAGGATGAAATGATCCACGTCTTCAAACTGCTCGTATTCGCTGTTGAAGAGCGGTCCGCCGGCCACCACCTTCAGTCCCGCCGCCTTGAGCCGGGCCGCGATCCGCCGGGCGGGATCGCGCTGGACAACCATCGCGCTGATAAAGGCGCAGTCGGCCCAGGCCAGGTCCCTCTCCGTGACCTGGCGCACGTTCATATCCACCAAACGGACCGGCCACTCGGGAGGCAGCATCGCCGCCACGGTCAGCAATCCCAGGGGCGGCAGAGCGGAGCGCTTGCCGACAAACTTCAGCGCGTGCTTAAAGCTCCAGAACGTGTCCGGAAACTCGGGATAAACCATAAGAACGTTCACGTATTACCTCTCTGTCTCTCAGCTGCTTCTATTTCTTAAGTACTTATAATATCAAGAATTACCACGCCGGTCAAACGAATAATCCGGCAGAAAAGAAAGCCCCGGCTTTCGGCTGGAAAGCCGGGGCTTTCTTTCCTTCAACGCGACCTTATATCTGCCTGGTCACGCCGACGGCTTGTTGGCCCTTCCGACCGGGGGCGACTTCGAATTCCACGCTCTCGCCCTCGTTCAAGGTCTTGAACCCGTCGCCCTGGATCTCACTGTGATGGACAAAGACGTCCTCACCGTTCTCCAGGGCTATGAACCCATAGCCCTTGCGGTCGTTGAACCATTTGACTGTTCCTTTAGCCATTACGGTCAACTCCTGTTTGAGTAAACTGGAGGAATCTGCCGGGAGACCTTCTCCCGATAATTTCAAAATTCTCTCCCAGGCCCGGTCCAAAAAAACGGCCGCGAATGCCAGTAAGACACTCACGACCGCTCAGGTTGTAATCCCCGAATTTGAACAAGGCTCACTATTGCAAGACTATGCTAACACGCTATCCCCTTAAGTCAAGGATATTTATTGATCACGGCGGCCTCCCGGCTGATTCCGGAATTCCGCCAGGGCCGCGATATCCAAACGGTAATTTTTCCGGTAGGAGAGATTGCCAACCAGGCTGACCATCGGCGCGCGGGGATGCCGGAAGTTGGCGCACACCCGGCCAAAAATACGCGGCAGCGAATAGAAACTCCGGGTGCAGGCCATCATTTCTTCGATAACCCCGTCCAGGGTAAGATGTTTGTACCGCGCCACGGGGAAGGTCAGCGTGTAGTATTTCCAATCCTCGGGAAACTTGTCGAGCGCGATGCGGCCCTCCGCTTTCATCTGCTTCCACAGACGCGTGCCGGGAAGGGGGGTGAGAAAACCCACGTTGATGGTATCCACGCCGTATTGACCGGCGGCGGCGGCGATGCGGCGGCCGATCCCCGTTTCGTCCGTGTCCAGGCCTATGATAAAGGAACCCGCCACCATTATGCCGTGACGCTGTATGCGCCGCACGGAAGCGCGGATGTCCCGGCCTCGCATGAGGGCGAACTTCCCGCCTTCCAACACGCCGGCCGGGGTGGGAGACTCGAACCCTATGAAAACCCCCCGGCAGCCGGCCCGCGCCGCCAGGGACAGCAGTTCATCGTCGTCGGCGAAGTTGATGGTGGCCTGGGAGACCCATCCCTTATCGACCTTCGCCCGGGCAATCGCGCGGAACAGCTCCTTGGCGCGGGCGATGTGTTCGGGGCGCGTGCCGATGATGTTGTCGTCCACCACCAACACCCGCTTCTCCCGGATCGCCTGGAATTCACGCACGACATCCGCGATCGGCCGCTGCCGGTAGTGAGCCCCGTTGAAGGCCGTCACGCTGCAAAAATTGCAGTTCATCGGGCAGCCGCGGGTGGTCTGGATCGCGCCGAAGCCGTAGCGGTCGGGCAGAAGATCGTGGCGGGCGGGGGCGACGGAGACGATCTCCGCGTGACCGCCGTCATACCGGGCATTCAGGCGACGCTCCCGGGCGTCGTTGAGGACACGCGGCCAGATGTCCTCCGCCTCCCCGGTAACCACGGAGTCCGTGTGCCGGGCGGCCTCTTCCAGGCACATGGTGGCGTGAATGCCGCCCATAACCACGGGAACCCCGATCCTCCGGAAGCAGGCGGCCACCTCGTAAGCGCGGCCGGCCTGGGACGTGAAGGCGGTAATGCCCACCAGGTCCGGCCGGGGCAGGGCCCGATAGTCCGGAACCCCGAGGTTTTCGTCCACGATCGTTACTTCCCATTCCGGCGGGGTCAGCCCCGCCACCACCATCAGGCTGAGCGGCTTCCACACGCGATACCGGTTCCAACGGCTTTCTTTGATGCTGCCGATCAGGAGGGGGTTGGCGGGATTGATTAGGTAAAGTCTCATATTGATGAATGCGCCGCGTTTATGCGCGCTTTAACAATATAAAAAACACAGGGTCTTTCACGCAATAATATTCGGGCCATTACTACTCCGAGCAAACGTGGAGGAGAAACTCAGAGCCGGCGGGAAAGCGGGTCGCTTCCTCGCCGGCGGTTATGAACAAAAACCAAGTTTTCAAAAATAATCCGGGTTAATACCCGCGCCAGGCTTTATCTACGTCCTCTTGCGCGATATCTGCTTGGCTTTCTCCACGCTCTTGCGTTTATTACGGCACCTTTTGATCTCTCCCGTTTCCGGGCCGTTACACGCGCCGGCCCTGGATGACCTGGATCAGGATCAACACGATCGCGATGACCAGCAGGACGTGAATAACTCCGCCCATAGTGGTCGCGGTAAAGACACCCAGAAGCCAGAGAGCCAGAATAACGATGACAATAGTCCAGAGCATTTCTCTCCTCCTTTGCCATAATCGGCGAATCGACAATCCGGCGACCCGCTGCCGCCGGGGTTAATCCAAATGGTCTCCGCAGCTTGCCCTCACCCAGCCGGTTCCACCGGGCAAGTCGCCGCGGCCGGCCGGGTGTTCCAACCCGCGCTGATGGACCGGCGGGGAAAGGATCAGAGATTGAGCTATCGCCGGCTTTTGGCTTTGGCGGCTTCCGCCCGGGCGACATTTTTCGCTTTCTTCACGATCTGACTGGATGACTTCTTGGCTTGCCGGACTCCCTTCTCGCCGGTTTGCTTGACGCGGCCGACGGTCTGGTTTTTCCGGCCTCGCGCACGCAGCTTGTTGTTGCCGGTCAGCGCGCCCGCCGCTTCCTCGACGCGGCCCTTCGCTACATTGGCTGATCCTCTCATGATCGTTTACTCCTTGTTACCGCTGCGCTCGCGGCGCCGGGCGGCACACTCCCGCGCTGCCCGGCGCCCGACCAGCGGTTTTCAGCATGGCCCGCCGGCCGCTTTGGCCGGCGGTTTCCACGCGATTCCGCGGCTATTGCTTGATAGCCTCGCCGGCATCCTTGACGGCCTCGCCGGTGCTGTCCATAGCGCCATCCACCGCTTCCCCGGCGGTCTTCCCGGAATTTCTGGCGCAGCCGAACGACGCCGCGCCGACAAAAAGAATAACCGCGGCCAGACACAACATTCTCATCAAATTGCTCTTCATAATCACCTCTCCTTTTTTCCCTGGTTGCGCCCGGTAACCGCCCTGAGGCAGGGCGAAGGGCCATTTCTTCTCTCCGGACCGCGGACCACCCGCGGACCGGGATTTCTTGAAACCGGTCAGGTTCTTCTCCGGCCGGACCGGTCTTCTATTTCACCGTGATGATGGGGTCGATAACGCCGAAGACGCCCAGCAGCCAGATGATGAGCACGACCACCACGACAATGTTGAGGATGGTC
>PUNC01000120.1 GCA_003551625.1 PVC group bacterium
AGGCGGGGGAGACGGCCGGCAACCCCGGATTGGACTTCTCCTTTCCTCTCGCCGATGAAGAGGACATCTCCTGCTACCTGCCGGCGGGGGGAGCGTGGAGCGGAGAAGGGGTCGGAACGGAGACCTACATCCTGATCGCCAATCCCGGGAACGATGACTCCCTGGTCGCCGTCAGGTTCTTCGACGAGACCGGCCCCGCCGGCTGGTTCGAGCAGACCGTTCCGGCCCGCGCGCGCCGCACCGTCAAGCTGGGCGATCACGTCCAGAGCGAGGGAGCGATTTCCACGGCGGTTACCTCGCTCAACAACGTGCCCGTCTTCTGCGAGCGCTCGACCTATTTTTCGCTTGGCGATATTCCCTGGACGGCCTCGCACGGCTCGCCGGGAACGCCCCGCCTGGCCGAGGAACTCTACTTCGCCGAAGGGGCCACCCACCTGTTCGACTACTTCATCATTCTGTTTAACCCCGGAGAAGAGGTCGCCGAGGTCCGGCTGATCTTCTTCAGCCATTCCGGGGAGGAGTGGGCCGAGGAGGTCGAGGTGCCGGCCCTGGCCAACCGCCGGATATTCGTCAACGATATCGTCGGGGATCCCCAGCCCCAGCTGGCGGCCCGGATCGAATCGAGCCGGCCGGTGGCGGCGGAAAGGACGATCTTCTGGCCCCGGATCCAGGAGGGCGGTTCGGGCGGAGCGGCGGGAGAGATCAACGACTGCCACGCCGCGGCGGCCGCTCCCATACTCTCGGACCGCTGGGCCTTCGCCGAGGGCGCGACGCATCTCTTCGACTACTACCTGGCGCTGGCCAATTTCAACGACGAGACCGTCCCGGTCGATCTCATATTCAGCGGACCGGCGGGAGAGCCGGTCCTCCACAGCCTTCAGATCGGGCCCCGGTCCCGCTCCACCGTCAAGGTCAACGACTTCCTGCAAAGCGGCCAGGTTGCCGTCCTTGTGGAAGCTTCTCACGAAATTTACGCGGAGCGGTCGATGTATTGGAGCAATCCTCTCGGGATATGGGGCGGCGGACACTCGGGCGCCGGCTCGCCGGCGGCCGGCGGCGAGGGCCCGGCGTATGCTTCCCGCTGGGTAGTCCCGGAGGGGGCCACCCACGTCTTCGATTCCTATATTCTCTTTTTTAATCCCGAAGAGGAGCGGGAAGTCTCCGCCGAAGTCGCCTTCCTGGGGAAGGACGGGCCGCTTCCGGCGGACGCTTCCTTCAACATCCCGCCCCGCTCGCGCCGGACGCTGAACCTGCGGGAGACGGCGGGAAGCCTCGACCAGGTGGCGACCGTCGTGACGGCGGACGGGCCGGTGACGGTGGACCGGGCGATGTATTTCTCCCGCTTCGACCGGCCGGACTCGCTCTGGCGGACCGGACACTCCGGCTCCGCCCTCCCGATACCCACCCCCACGCCGGTGGACCCGGACAGCGCGGTCGGCTGGGCGGTCGGAAACAGAACCGAAGGCTATGGGATGATCCTCCATACCACCGACGGCGGGCAGACCTGGGTCCGCCAGGGAGAGGCCGGCCAGATTCCCGATGTCGATTTTATATCCGTTCAAGCCGTAGACGAAAACAACGTCTGGCTGCTCGGCTACCTGGACGGGGGTTACCCCACGGTGATGCGGACCACTGACGGCGGGCAGACCTGGACCAGGAAAGGCTCCGCCCAGACCATACCGAACGTGGAGTTTGGGAAAATCAGTGCGCTGGACAACGATACCGCCTGGGCGGTCGGTTACGGCGGAACGATCGCCAAAACTTCCGACGGCGGTCAGACCTGGATTGAAAAGAACGACGCCAACGTCCCCGCCGTTCCGCTCCAGGCGGTCTACGCCCTCAACGAACAGATCATCTGGGCGGGCGGGGAGGAGGAAGGCGGCTACACCACCATCGTCAAGTCAACCGACGGCGGGCAGAGCTGGTCCCGGATGGGCGAGGCCGGGCCCGACCTTCCCGACAAGCACCTCATCGACATCTACGCCCTGGACGAGAACGTTGTCTGGGCGGCCGGACAGCATTACACGATCGTCAAGAGTATCGACGGCGGCCAGAGCTGGATCAACCAGGGCGTCGCGGGCACGATTATGGACTGCAACGGCATCTTCCCCCTGGACTCCTCCACCGCCTGGATCGCGCAGGATTACGGCAACATCCTGCGCACGGACGACGGGGGAAGCAACTGGATCAACCAGTCGGTCCCCAGCGAAATCCACGGTCAGTTTCTGCTGCGGCCCCGGGCGCTCGACGCCGTCACCTGCTGGATCACCGGACAGACCGCGGTCGGTTCGCCGGAGGGTTCGATTCTGCGCACGACTGACGGCGGAGCGAACTGGAATATCCAGACCCTGGTCGAGGGGACCGGGTTGTGGGGGCTTACCTTCGTCGGGGTCAGGTAAAAACTCAGGGTCAACCCTTTATGTTTGACAACAGGCGCGTAAATCACGTCTTGCGAAGCATTCATCTTCGTGATCTTATGTTTCAGGTGATTCAGCTGCCGTGAGCGGACTCAACTTCATAGGGAAACCCTATCCCCGCAAGGACGGGCCGGACAAGGTTCACGGCCGGACCCGTTATACCGACGATATCCGTCCGGCCGGGACCCTCCACGCCGCCCTTCTGACCAGCCCCCACGCCCACGCCCGGATCGTCTCGATCGACACCCGTTCCGCCGCCTCGGCCCCGGGTGTGAGGGCGGTGGCCATCGGGGAGGACTTCCCGATCCTCCTCGGGATCTACCTCGGCGACAAGTCGCCCCTGGCCCGGGGCAAGGTCCGCCAGTTCGGGGAACCGGTGGCGGCGGTGATCGCCGACAGCCCCGCGGAAGCCGAGGCCGCCCTGACCCTGATCAAGGTCGAGTACCGCCCGCTTCCCCCGGTCCTGAGCGTCCGGGAGGCGCTCGCCCCCGCCGCGCCGCTGGTCCACGAGGAGATGGAGAGATACTCCCGGATCCCGGCCATCCTCCCGGAACCGGGGAGCAACGTCGCCAACCGGACGAAAATCCTCAAGGGCGACCCGGACCGGGCGATGGCCGCCGCCGCGGTCACGGTCGAGCAGGAGTTCTCCTTTCCCCCGGGCGACCACGTCGCGATGGAGCCCCGGGCGGCCCAGGCCGAGATCCGGCCCGACGGCCGGGTGGTCATTCGCTCCTCCACCCAGGCCCCCTTCGTCGTCCGCGCCCTGATGAGCAAGTTCTTCGATATTTCCCCGGGGAAGATCGAGATCGTCGCCCCTCCGGTCGGGGGCGGTTTCGGGGGCAAGGCCGGGATCCAGCTCGAAGGGCTGGCCTATCTCCTCTCCCGGAAGGTGGGGGGGCGGCCGGTCCGGCTGGTCAACAGCCGGGAGCGGGACATCGTCTCCTCCCCCGGCCA
>PUNC01000079.1 GCA_003551625.1 PVC group bacterium
CCGTAAACTTACGTATCTCAACAGACTTCCGATGCAACACATCGTAATCCCTGCGTTGTCTGTAAAACTTCTCTGCCCCATCGGGGTTTTTGTGGAAGAAGTCGTGACATCTTAAACATAAAAGGCTGCCGTTTGCTAACTTCCACCTGGTTGAAAAGTTCCGCCTGCTGAATATGTGGTGCGAGTGTCTATTGGGGCAGAACTCAAACCGTATCTTTTTACTACACCTCTCGCACATACCGTTGAAGGCGAAGTAAACTGCTTTACTCCATAGTTTGTCTAATTGTTTTTTTATGTTCTTCATAAATTTATCTTATATGACAACTCCCGAACCCTACGTTCGTATTCTTCCGGGGTGTCGCTATCTTGCCATATCTCCCTTTTCTTTTTCTCGTAAATCTGGTGTTTCAACTTCTGCGTTTCCGGCTCGGATAAAAACTCCTCAACCCTCTTTTTTGTTTCGATCCAGTTCTGTATAGCTTGTTGTGTTATCTGTCTCATAAGTTCTCCTAAAATATGAAATCCGTCGCCTTATGCGTTTCCTGCCATCCGTAAACTTTATACTCCTGGCTCGGCATCTTATACCTTTTGCTTTTCGGGCAGAACTCAAGCTCAAAAGAATTGTTCTCTCCCGACCCGTGAAACCTGTCTTTTAGCACCGTGAGAAGTCCACCTGAAAACCCACCCTCGTTCTTTTTCTCTACCTTGTAGATGTTGTCTGCTTTGTTTGTAATCCTCTTAAACCCTGCAATAGCATCTTTGTCGAGTCCAGCGTTCTTCTTCGGGTGTGCTATAAGGTGAACGTGGACAGGGTATCTGTTTACAAAGTCCTTTATTCGTGTAACAACATTATCCTCCGCTACATACTTATTCTCTGCGGTGTCTTGTGTTGACATAAGGTTATCTAAAACAAAATAGCTGCACCCATATTTTCTGTAAGTGTATTCAAAAACCTTTAAAATGTTTTCAGAAGTAGCCAGCTTGTTGATGTCATACAAAAACAAATAGTCGTGATACCATTTTTGTATTCTTTTCCGTATGTCACTACTGACATAATATGAAACATAATTGATGTCCGGTCTCAAGCTTTCTTTTATGTACTCAATCCCGGCTGCCTGTAAGTCTATCCAATACCTAAACTTAGAAGCAGTCAGCTCACCGCTATAAACACAAACCTTTTCTCTGTTTTCTATCGCCTCCAATGCCTCTTGACTTATGATAGTGGACTTACCCGAAGCACTATCGCCTGTCCAAATGCTGAACTCTCCTATGGTATGTCCGCCCATAATATTATTTAGTCCGGTTATGCTTGACTTTATATTTTTAACTTCCTTGGGGTTGTAAGGCTCTATTTCCGAAACTCTCAACAAACCGTCTATCACAATGTCCTTAGCACTATACACGGCTTCCCTTACGGCTTCCTTGCCCTCTGCAAGTAAAAGGTCGTTAGCGTCTTTGTGTGCGGTTTCTACAACCTGGCACCTTGAAGGATCAAGCCGGTTGATTATATTCTGTCTTGCTTTCCTTCCCGGCTCATCGTTATCTGTCCAAATTATTATTCTCTTAAACCTATCTATCCAATACCAACACTCCTCAATGCACCTCAAATCGTGTGTTCCGGAAGGCAGACTCACCGCATTGTCTATCCCGCACTCGTCTAATGTTAGTTTATCGTTTTCCCCTTCGGTTATAATTAGAGGTTTCTCTATATCGCAGTCATCCATACCGTAAAAGATAGGTCTCGTGTCTTTCTCTCTCCAAATCTTTTTGTCTTTTGTGCGGTACTTTATCATAACAAGTTCACCGTTCTCATAGAATTTGTAAGCTATGGCGTTGCCCTTCTTGCCTATCTTGTTTTTCTTGACCGTGTCTTCTGATATTCCCCGCTTCTTGAAATACTGCACCACTCCGTCAGATGCAGGATTTATTTTTACTTGAGGTTTCTTGTATTGTTTATTCTGTATCTCACCGAAATCAAGTAGAAGTTTGTAGAAAGTTCCGCTAATATTACAGCTTCCCCGCTTACAGTTAAAAGTTTTCTTTTCCGTATGTAGAGCAAAAGTGTATTTGTCTTTTCCAGAACTGCCCCCGCTACAGTAAGGGCATATTTCCGGTTTAATCTCGTAATCTTTAATCTTGTAAGGGTGTAAGTGCCTATCTGCAAATTGTATTGGGTTCATCTGTGGAATATCCTCTTGTCTTCAATAGTCTGCTTGCCTGGATTCATCTCAAGGTACTTTCTTATCCAGTTTCTCAAAAATGACGGATAGTCTTTTTGATATTTTCCTTTGCTTTTACACCAATCTGCTGCCGCCTCTCCTTGAGTAATTATTTCCGCCCCTGACAATTTAAACTTATCGGCAAAAGACTGCACATCTTTTTCAGGTATTGATAAAAGATAGTCTATTTTGTTTTTTAGACTTCTGCTTTCTTTCTTATCCTTATCCTTATCCTTATCCTTATCCTTATCTTCAAGGGTATCAATACCCTTTGAATACCCTTTCAATACCCTTTGAATCTCTTTATCCCTAATGCTGTTTATTTCTGATATTATAGGTTTATGAGGCCTGCAATCTTCCGATATTTCACCATACTGAAAGCATATAAATTTATTTATAAGCCACCTTTTGCCGTTACTTGATACGGTTATTTGACCCTTAAATATACTTTCAGATTCTTCTTTGTTGATTTCCTCACCTATCATAAAAGTAACGAGATCGAAATCAACCTCCCATATTCCGGCCCGGCTGCATTTATCAAGCAGATATATCCAGAAGCATTTATATTTCGGCGGAAGTTTTCTGAACCACGGCTTATTCCATTTGTCTGTATCTGTGAACCGCTTATACATTATTGAATTCCCTCCTCCTTGCTTCAGCTTTAATCCTTTTTTCTTTTAAATTATCAAAATACCTATCGCTCAATTCCTGCATAATATTCTCATCTTGAAGCACCCACGATATTATTGAGGCTATAACCTCGGGTACATAGGGAGAGGGAAATTTGATAGCATCGAAGCCGATGGCGATATTTAAGATATCCCCACTAAAAAAATTCCGTTTTACAGCATCTATTAAAGCTTTTACTGTTTTTGATATTTGCTCTCTCTCTTCACTATGGCATTCTTCGCATAAAGTGATTAAATCGCTTTCTTCGTATTCCCACGGATCGCAGTTATTTCTATAAATTTTATGATGAATATGAAGTGTGCTTTCTACATCACCGCAGTATCTACAAGTAAATTCATCCCTCTCAAAAATCCTCAGCCGCATTTTCTGCCACCTCGGGTCTTTCAGTTTTTCCGCATAGGTCATATCTGTACCTCCAATATTAAAAAAGCCCCCGGAGGCTGCACAGAACTACGATAGGA
>PUNC01000171.1 GCA_003551625.1 PVC group bacterium
GAATTTTTCCTTCGCCATTTTTTCCCTCCCGTATTTACTTGATCAATCCGGGTTGAACAACCGTGGTTCTTCCCTGAAACTCCAACTCCCGATTTCCAGCCCGGTAAAAAATTAAACCTAAAAATTTACGAAGTAAATTTTTAGCGGGTAACCTTTTCGAAGTAAGCCGGCTGCATCGTATAGGCGGCCCGCCCCTGGGTCAAAGACCGCAGATCGGTGGCGTAGCCGAATAACTCGGCCATCGGCACCAGGGTTTTGACCACCGTCCGATTGAGCTTTTTCTGCGTCTCGATCACCTTCCCCCGCCGGGCGCCGATGTCGGATATTACCGCGCCCATAAATTCCGGAGGCGCGATAACCTGCAGGTCGACGATCGGTTCCAGCAGTACCGGCCCCGCTTTTCTTACCGCGTCCTTGCAAGCCATCGCGGCGGCGGCCTTGAAGGCGATCTCGGAAGCGTCGGTTTCGTGGGTGCTGCCTCCCTTTATGGTAACGACCAGGTCCACCAGGGGATAACCGGCCAGATAGCCGGTCATCACGGCCTCGCCGATCCCCTCTTTCACCGCCGGGATGAATTCGGAAGGAATCTCCCCTCCCTTGACCTGGTTGCGGATCTCGACTCCGCTGCCGCGACGGCCGGGGACCACCTCAACGATGACGTGTCCGTAATGCCCCCTTCCCCCGCTCTGGCGGACGAACTTTGCTTCTCCCGGCTTCCTTTCCTCCACGGTTTCGCGATAGCTGACGGTGGGCTTGCCCATTCTGACCTTCAAGCCGTGCTCCCGGGCCAGCCGGTCCATCAAAATCTGGAGGTGGAGCTCGCCCATCCCGGAGACGATCGTCTGCCCGGTCTCGGTGTCGGTCTCCAGCCGCAGAGTCGGATCCTCCGCCGTCAGCCGGCCCAGAGTGTCGTGGAGTTTTTCCAGCTCGGCCGGGCCGTGGGGCTCCACCGCCATCGAGATCACCGGTTCGGCAAACTGCATCTTTTCCATCACCACCGCCTCACCCGGACTACAGAGGGTATCGCCGGTGGTCGCCCCGTCCAGGCCGACCAGGGCGCCGATCTCGCCGGCAAAAAGCGCGCCCTTCTCCTCCCGGCGGTTGGCGTGCATCTGGAGAATCCGGCTGATCCGCCCTTTGCGGCGGGTCGAAGAATTAAAGAGCGATTGACCTTTCTTGATGTTTCCGGAGTAGACCCGCACGTAGCTGAGCTGACCGCAGTAACTGTCGCCGACCACCTTGAACACCAGCGCGGTCAGGGGGCCGTCGTCCCGCACCGGCCGCTCAAGTTCAATTCCGTCGGAATCGACCACCCGGGCCGGGGGAACCTCCGGGGGCGCCGGCAGGTAATCGACCACCGCGTCCAGCAGCGGCTGAACCCCGATATTGCGGAGAGCCGCCCCGCAGAGCACGGGAACCAGGCGGTTGGCCAGAACCTGCCGCCGCAACGCGGCCCGAATCTCGGCCGGTTCGATTTCTTCCCCCTCAAGGTATTTGGTCAGGATCGCGTCGTCGACCTCGGCGATCGTTTCCAGCATCCGGGCGCGGGCGGAGCGGACCGCCGACTCCAGCTCCGGGGGCACGCCAACAACCTCCATCTTCGCCCCCTGACTGCCGGCGTCGAAGATCAACGCTCGCTCTTCAATCAAGTCCACGATTCCCCTGAAATCCGCCTCCTTTCCCCAGGGAATCTGAACGGCGACGGGCGGCGCCGCGAGCTTTTCCCGGATCTCGGAGATCACTCCCGAAAAATCGGCCCCGGAGCGGTCCATTTTGTTGACGAAGGCGATTCGGGGGACCCGGTAGCGGTCGGCCTGATGCCACACCGTCTCCGACTGCGGCTCCACCCCTCCCACGGCGCAGAAGAGCGCCACCGCGCCGTCGAGAACCCGGAGCGATCTTTCGACCTCGGCGGTGAAATCGACGTGGCCCGGAGTGTCGATGATGTTGACCTGATGGTCCCGCCAGAAACAAGTGGTGGCCGCCGAAGTGATGGTTATCCCCCGCTCCTGCTCCTGCTCCATCCAGTCCATAACGGCGGTTCCCTCGTCGACATCGCCCAGCCGGTAAACCTTGCCGGTGTAGAACAACATCCGCTCGGTGGACGTGGTCTTGCCCGCGTCGATGTGGGCCATAATCCCGATATTTCTGACCTGGTCGAGAGGAAAGGTTCTCATAACTTCGATTGGCGCGGCGACGTTTACCATCGGTAGTGGGCGAAGGCCTTGTTGGCCTCGGCCATCTTGTAAGTATTCTGCTTCTTCTTGACCGCTCCGCCCTGCTCCTGGAAAGCGTCCAGCAATTCGGCCGCCAGGCGGCGGCTGAAACTCTGGCCCTTTCTCTCCCGGGCGAAATGAATGATCCAGCGGATCGCCAGGGCGACCCGGCGGTTCGGGGATACCTCCACCGGAACCTGGTAGGTCGCGCCCCCCACCCGGCGGGAGCGTACTTCCAGGTATGGCTTCACGTTCTCGACCGCCCGCTGGAAGACCTCCAGGGGGTCCTTGCCGCTTTTTTCCCCGACGATATCCATCGCCTCGTAGAAAACGCGGAGAGCACGGCTCTTGTTGCCCGCGTTCATTACATTGTTGACGAAGCGCGCCACCAGATCGCTCCCGTAGCGAGGGTCGGGTTGCCGCGGCCGGGCCAGTGATTTTTTCTTGCGTCCCATCTCAATCTCCCGCCGTTACTGTTTCGGTTTCTTCACCCCGTAAAGCGAACGGCTGCTCCGGCGGGGGCGGCCTTCCTTGTCCGCTTCGACCCCGGCGGAGTCGAGGGTCCCCCTGACGATATGATACCGGACGCCGGGAAGGTCCTTGACTCGCCCTCCCCGCACCAGCACGATCGAGTGCTCCTGCAGATTGTGGCCGGTGCCCGGGATGTAGGCGGTAACCTCCATATTATTGGTCAGCCTGACCCGGGCGACCTTGCGCAGCGCCGAGTTGGGCTTCTTGGGGGTGGCGGTCTTGACCTGCAGGCAGACCCCCCTCCGCTGCGGACACCGGGAAAGCGCCGGCGACTTGGTGGACCGGGCGGGCTTCTTCCTGCCCTTCCTGATCAACTGATTGTAAGTAGGCATTATTTTCCTCTCGTTATTATCCGGTTTACTGTTTTCGCGGACGGATCAAGCTTCGAGCTGGTCCGTCTCCTCCCCCTCTTCCAGGGTTGTCACCTGAAGCTGTTTGAAGGCCGGAAAACCGGTCCCGGCCGGGATGAGGTGGCCCATAATCACGTTTTCCTTGAATCCCTTGAGCCGGTCGACCTTGCCGCTGATGGCGGCTTCGGTGAGAATCCGGGTGGTCTCCTGGAAGGAGGCCGCCGAGATGAAGCTTTCGGTCGAAAGCGCCGCCTTGGAGACTCCCAGCAGCAGGTTGGTCGACCGGGCCGGACGGCCGCCGATATTCTTGACCCGCTCATTCTCGCGGGCGAAACGATTGCGGGAGACCGCCTCCTCGTAAAGAAACTCGGTGTCGCCGGGATCGATCACCTTGACCTTGCCCACCATCTCCCGGATTATGATTTCGATATGCTTGTCGTTGATGGTTACTCCCTGTAACCGATAGACTTCCTGCACCTGGTTTACCAGGTATTTCTGGAGCTCCTCCATTCCGCAGACGTCGAGCAGTTCCTGGAGAACGATCGGCCCCTCGGTGAGCTGCTGGCCTTTATCCACCAGGTCCCCCTTCTTCACGGTGATGTGTTTGCCCGGAGAGATCAGGTGCTCCTCGGAGTTGCCGGTGGCCGTATCCTTGACGATGAGCTTGAGCTTGCCCCGCGTCCGGTCCCCGAACTCCACCTGGCCGCTGATCTTGGCGATCTCGGCCGCTTCCTTCGGTTTGCGGGCCTCGAGCAATTCGGTGATCCGCGGCAGACCGCCGGTGATGTCCCTGGTCTTGATGATCTTGCGGGGAATGCGGGCCAGCCGATCGCCGGCCTTCACCCGGCTGCCGTTGGTCGCCTCGACGTGGGCGCCGGCGGGCAGGGAGTAATATCCCAGCACGTCCCCGGCCGGATTCTTGACCGCGATCTGGGGGTGCTTGTCGGAACCGGCCCGCTGCGGCTTGACCACCAGCTCCCGTTTCTTGGTAGTCGGATCGACCTGGATCTCCACCGTCTTGCCTTTGATCAGGTCGATATACTCGACCCGGCCGTCGGTCTCGGTCAGGACGGGGATGTTGTAGGGATCCCAGGCGGCCAGAAGCTGTTTCTTCTCCACCTTCCCGCCGTCGGCGGCGAAGACCTCGGAGCCGACTTCGATCTTGTGGCGCTCCAGCTCCCGAGCGGCTTCGCTGTCGCCGTCGAAGACCGCGATCACCCCTTCCTTGTTGAGAACCCGGAAAGATCCGGAGGCGAGGGGGACGGTCTTGAGCCGCTCGTAGCGGGCGAACCCGGAATTCTTCAGGCGAATCTCCGGCTGGCGGGCGAACAGGCTGGCGGTTCCGCCGATGTGGAAGGTTCTCATCGTCAGCTGGGTCCCCGGCTCCCCGATACTCTGGGCGGCGATGATGCCGATCGGGTCGCCGAGCACCGCCATCCGGCGGGTCGCCAGATTGCGGCCGTAGCACTTGACGCAGAGTCCCTCGGGGGCTTCACAGGAGAGCGCGGAGCGGATCTTGACGTTGGGCAGGCCGATTCTTTCCACCTCTTCGGCCAGCTCCGGGGTGATCTCCTCGCCGCTCTTGACCACCACCTTCTTGCTGACCGGATCCCGGATGCTGTCGAGGGCGAATCGGCCGACGATTCTCTCCTGGAGCGAAATGCTCTTTTCGTCCTGCCCCATCAACTCTTCGACCTCACGTCCCTTGATGGTGCCGCAGTCCTCCATGGTAATGATGACGTCCTGGGCCACGTCGACCAGCTTCCGGGTCAGGTACCCGGAGTCGGCGGTCTTGAGCGCGGTGTCGGCCAGCCCCTTGCGGGCCCCGTGGGTGGAGATGAAGTATTCCAGCACGTTCATCCCCTCCCGGAAGTTGGCGATGATCGGGTGCTCGATAACCTCGCCGGAGGGCTTGGCCATCAGGCCCCGCATCCCGGCCAGCTGCTGAACCTGGAGCCGGCTGCCCCGGGACCCGGAGTCGACCATCATAAACAGCGGGTTGAGTCCGGGCTTGCCCGCCGTCTTCAGCTCCTCGAAAACCAAGCGGGCCAGCTCCTCGGAGGAGTGGGACCAGATATCGACGACCTTGTTGGAATACTCCCGGCTGGTTATGATTCCCTCCTGGCGCTGGCGGCTGACCTTCTCCACCTCCTTGAGGGTATCCTCGATGATCTTTTTCTTCATCGGGGAGATAACCATATCCTCGATCCCCAGCGAAAGGCCGGAGCGGGTGGCGTTCTCGAAACCCAGGTCCTTGAGGCGGTCGAGGACTTTCACCGTCTCCTCCAGTCCGATCACCTCGAAGCAGAGGGTTATGACCTCGCTGATCTCCTTCTTGGTCATCTGCCGGTTGATATACCCCACCTCGGGAGGAAAGATCTGGTTGAAGATCACCCGGCCGGCCGTGGTCTCGATCATCTCGCCGTTCATCCGCAGGCGGATGACCTCGTGCAGCCCGATCACCCGCTCGGACAGGGAGTGAATGACCTCCTCCTCGCTTCCGAAAGCCCGTTTGATCTTGTCTTTGACGGTATCGGCGCGGGTGAGGTAATAGCAGCCCAGGGTGATGTCCTGGGAGGGGGTGTCGATCGGCTCGCCGCTGGCGGGTGAGAAGATGTTGTTGGGGGCGGCCATCAGGAGCTTGGCCTCCAGGCGGGCCTCGTTGGAGAGCGGAACGTGGACCGCCATCTGGTCGCCGTCGAAGTCGGCGTTGAAGGCCGAACAGACCAGGGGGTGGACCCGGATCGACTTGCCCTCGATCAGGACCGGTTCGAAGGCCTGGATGCCGAGCCGGTGCAGGGTCGGGGCGCGATTGAGCAGCACCGGATGGTCCTTGATCACCTCGTCGAGCACGTCCCAGACCACCTTCTCCTGCCGCTCGATCATCTTCTTGGCGCTCTTGATGGTGTTGACGAACCCCAGGTTCTTAAGGCGGTTGATGATGAAAGGCTCAAACAGCTCCAGCGCCATCTCCTTGGGCAGGCCGCACTGGTGAAGCTCGAGCTCGGGACCGATCACGATCACCGCCCGGCCGGAATAGTCCACCCGCTTGCCCAGCAGATTCTGGCGGAAACGCCCCGGCTTGCCCCGGAGGTTGTCGCTCAACGACTTCAGCGGGCGGTTGCTGGAACCGTGGACCGGGCGGGTCTGCTTGCTGTTGTCGAACAGCGAGTCGACCACTTCCTGCAGCATCCTTTTTTCGTTGCGGACGATCACTTCCGGGGTCTGAAGCTGCAGGATGTTGCGAAGCCGGTTGTTGCGGTTGATCACCCGCCGGTAGAGGTCGTTGAGGTCGGAGGTGGCGAACCGGCCCCCTTCCAGGGGAACCAGGGGGCGCAGCTCGGGAGGAATCACCGGCAGCACCTCTAGGACCATCCACTCCGGCTTGATACCGGAGAGACGGAAGTTCTCGACGATCCGCAGGCGGCGGGCCAGCTTGATCTTGGTCTGCTGGGACTTGGACTGGTTGAGCTTGACCTTGAGCTCGCCGGCGAGCTTTTCCAGCTCCTCCCGGCGGAGCAGCTCCCGGATCGCGTCGCCGCCCATAATCGCCGTGAAACCGTTGCCGTGCTCCTGGCGGAGCTGCTGATAGCGGGCCTCGTTTAAAAGCTCCTTGGGCTTGAGGGGGGTCTTGCCGGGATCGATGACGACGTAATTCTCGTAGTAGGCGATCTTCTCCAGCTCGGTCATCGTCAGGCCGAGCAGATTGCTGATCGGGTAGGGGGAGTTCCGAAGGAACCAGACGTGGACCACCGGGATCGCCAGGGAGATGTGCCCCATCCGTTCCCGGCGGACTTTGGACTGGGTCACCTCGACGCCGCACCGGTCGCAGATCACGCCCTTGTGCTTGATCCTTTTATACTTCCCGCAGGAACATTCCCAGTCCTTGGTGGGACCAAAGATCCGCTCGCAGAAGAGACCATCCTTCTCGGGCTTGAAAGTCCGGTAGTTGATCGTCTCCGGGGTCTTCACCTCGCCCCGGGACCAGGAGAGGATAGTCTCCGGCGCGGCGATCCGGATGCTGACCTGGTCGAAAACGTTTGAGTTCTCGAGTCCAAAAAGATTGGTTGCCTGTTCTTCCATGGTCAAATTCCGACCTCTCGGATGGGTTATTTCAGCGGCGAAGGCTTCTCGGCCCGGATATCCAGGGCCAGGCTCCGCAACTCGTTTATCAGAACGTTGAACGATTCCGGGGTGCCGGCTTCCAGGGTGTTGCTCCCCTTGACGATCGACTCGTAGATCCGGGTCCGCCCGGCGATATCGTCGCTCTTAACGGTGAGCATCTCCTGGAGGGCGTAGGCGGCCCCGTAAGCCTGCAGGGCCCAAACCTCCATCTCCCCGAAACGCTGACCTCCGAACTGGGCCTTTCCGCCCAGCGGCTGCTGGGTGACCAGCGAGTAGGGGCCGGTGGCGCGGGCGTGGATCTTGTCGGCGGCCAGGTGGTTGAGCTTCATCATATAGATATATCCGGCCAGGACTTTGCTGTCGAAACGTTCTCCGGTCCGGCCGTCGAAAACGTCCACCTTGCCCGAAGGGGGAACCCCGGCTTTTTTGGCCCACTCGTCGATCTCGGCCTCCCCGGCGCCGTCGAAAACCGGGGTTTGAAAACTCAAGCCCAGCAACTTGGCCACCCAGCCCAGCTGGGTCTCCATCACCTGCCCCACGTTCATCCGGGAGGGAACCCCGAGCGGGTTGAGCACGATGTCAACCGGCGTGCCGTCGGCCAGGAAAGGCATATCCTCCTCGGGCAGGATCTTGCCGATCACCCCTTTGTTGCCGTGACGGCCGGCCATCTTGTCGCCGACGGACATCTTGCGCTTGGTGGCGACGAAGACCTGCACCTTCTTGACCATCCCCGGTTCCAGGTCGTCGTCGACCTTGACCTGGTCGAGCTCCTGGGCTCGCTTGAGGTCCAGGTCCTGCAGCTGAACCTGAACGTCGGCCACGATCCTTTTCAGGGCCTCGACGGCTTCGTCCTCGCCCTCGATGTGAATCTCCTCGTAGTCGGTGGCCTCCAGCTTCTGCAGCATCGCCCGGGTGATCTTCTTGCCGCCCGGAATTATCACCGCCCCGGTGTCGTCGGCGACCACCGTCCCCTCGATCTTCTTCCCCTGGAGAAGAGAGGCCACCTTCTCCTTTCTTCTGGCCTTGACCGCGAGCAGCGACTGCTTGTAACGGCGGTTGATCTGGCGGAGAGCGGAATCTTCCGAAGAACCTTCCTCGGCCCTCTCCTTGCGGGAGAAAACCTTGACATCCATCACGATCCCCTCGACCCCGGAGGGGGCGCGCAGGGAGGTATCCTTGACGTCGGCGGCCTTCTCGCCGAAGATCGCGCGCAGCAGCTTCTCCTCGGGCAGCAGCTCGGTCTCGACCTTGGGGGTGATCTTGCCGACCAGGATATCGTTCGGCCTGACCTCGGCCCCGATCCGGACCACCCCTTCCTCATCAAGGTTCTTGAGCGCCTCGTCGCCGATGCCGGGGATGTCCCGGGTGATCTCCTCCCGGCCCAGCTTGGTGTCGCGGGATCCGATCTCGAACTTTTCGATGTGGATCGAGGTGAAATGGTCCTCCCGGACCAGCCGCTCGCTCACCGCGATGGCGTCTTCGAAGTTGTAGCCCCGCCAGGGCATAAAGGCCACCAGGACGTTGCGGCCCAGGGCCAACTCCCCGCCGCAGGTCGCCGGACCGTCGGCGATCACCTGGCCTTTCTTCACCTTCTGGCCGACCCGGACGATCGGAGTCTGGTTGATGCAGGTGCCGGCGTTGGAGCGCGCGAACTTCTTAAGCCCGTATGTCTTCCGGCCGACGGTGATCGAGAGGGAGTCGACTTTCTTCACCTCCCCGTCCTCCTCGGCGACCATCATCACCCGGCTGTCGCGGGCGGCCTTCTCTTCCAATCCGGTGACCACCAGGGGTCTCTCGGTCTGGATGGGCGCGGCGGCCTGCCGCTGCATATTCGATCCCATCAGGGCGCGGTTGGCGTCGTTATGCTCCAGAAAGGGGATCAGACCGGCGGCCAAGCTGACCAGCTGCTTGGGGGAGGTGTCAACCAGCTGGACCTGGTCGGAGTAAACCACCTTGAAGTCCCCCTGGTGCCGGATCTGAATCAGGCCGGGAAGGATCTTCCCGTTCTTGTCGACCGGAATGCTGGGAGGGGCGATCACATACTTTTCTTCTTCGTCGGCGGTCAGATACTTGATCCGGTTGGTCACTTTCTTGTCCACTACCAGACGATAGGGGGTCTCGATGAAGCCCAACTCGTTGACCCGACCATAATTGGAAAGGGAAGCGATCAGTCCGATATTGGGACCCTCCGGGGTCTCGATCGGGCAGATGCGCCCATAGTGACTGGTATGAACGTCGCGCACCTCGAAACCGGCCCGTTTCCGGCTCAAACCCCCGGGACCGAGCGCGGTCAGACGGCGCTTGTGGGTCAGCTCGGCCAGCGGATTGGTCTGATCCATAAATTGGGAGAGCTGGGAACGGCCGAAGAAATCGCGCAGCGCGCTGGTCAGCGCCTTGGGATTGACCAGCTTGTTGGGGGTGAGAACCTCGGCGCTGGTCTCGTAGATATTCATCTTCTCCCGAATGAAACGCTCCAGCCGCACCAGCCCGAGGCGGAATTGCTCCTGCAAAAGCTCCCCCACCATCTTGACCCGGCGGTTGCCCAGGTGGTCGATATCGTCGATCCGGCAGCCCTCCTCACGGGCGCTCAATTTCATCAGGTACCGGAGAGCCTCCACCACGTCCCGGCGCTGAAGGGTGGTGTTGCCCTTGTCGTCTCTTCCCGACAGATCGAGTTTCTGATTGATCTTGTAACGGCCGACCTTGCCCAGGTCGAAGAAACGCGGGTCGAAGAAGCGGCGCTCGATCAGCGCCTGAGCCTTGGCCTCGGTGGGGGGGTCGCCCTGGCGCAGCTTGTGAAAGATGAACTTCATCGCCGACTGCTGGCTCTTGAGCTGCCTCTCCTTGGGCTCCTTATCCTCTTCCAGCAGCATACTTACCAGGGGTTCGACGCAGGCGCCCGGAACGAAGACCTCTACCTTGCCGACGCCGGCGGACTTGATCGTCTCGATCAGTTCGGGGGTCAGGTGGTGGTAGGCGGGGGCGATCAGATTGTTGTCGCCGTCGAAGACCGGCAGGCTCAGGTATCTCCCCGGGAGATCGGCGGAACCGACCTTGAGCTCCTCCAACTCGCAGAACAACTTAATGATCTTCCGGTCGCTGCCGTATCCCAGCGCCCGCAGAATCGTGGTCGCCAGGAAACGATGGCGGGCGCGCTTCTTGTCCATATAGAAAAAGATCTGGCCCTTGCGATTGAACTCCGCTTCCATCCAGGAGCCGTGGATGGGAATTATCCGGAACATATAAAGCACGTTGCGGCCCGATCTTTTCACTTCCTCAAAGCAGATCCCGGGGGTGCGCTGCAACTGGCAGACGATGACTCTCTCCGCCCCGTTGATGATGAACGAACCCGAGTCGGTCATATATGGAATGTTGCCGATGAAGACCGACTCCTCGCGCACCACATCCCCCTTCCGGAGACGGAGCTTGACCCGGAGCGGCACCGCGTAGGTCAGCCCCTTGGCCTGGCATTCATCGGGAGTGAAACGAGCCTTTCCCAGGGCGTAGCTGACAAACTCCAGGGCGGAAGAGCCGTCGTGGCTCTTGATCGGAAAGATCTCCGTGAAGGCCCGCTGCAATCCGACATCGGCTCGCTTCCGAATATCGCCCTCCTCCTGAAGGAATTCATCGAAAGAAAGCTTCTGGATATCGAGCAGGTCCGGAATGGGAACGGAGTCCCCGATCCGGGAGAAACTATGTCTTTTGGTTTTACCGCTTAAGGGCATACCTGTAATCTCCTTGGTCCGGATGAAGGTCCACTGAAATACCGAGCTCCCGCCCGGTTTTCTACTTCAACTCGACCTTGGCGCCCGCCTCCTCCAGCTTCTTCTTGATCGTCTCGGCCTCTTCCTTGGGCACGTTCTCCTTGACCGCGGCCGGGGCGGACTCCACCAGATCCTTGGCTTCCTTCAGCCCCAGGTTGGTTACCGCCCTGACTTCCTTGATGACCTGGATCTTCTTGTCGCCGACCGAAACCAGCATAACGTTGAAATCGGTCTTCTCTTCGGCGGGGGCGCCGGAGGGGCCTCCGGCGGCCGGGGCCGCCATCGCCGCCATCGGGGCCGCGGCGCTGACGCCGAACTTGTCTTCCAGGGCCTTAACCAAATCGGCCAGTTCAAGTACGGTCAGCTTCTCGACCGACTCGATGATCTTGGCGAGCTTGTCCGAGACCGGTTTGGCGGGCTTGGACTTTTCAGGGGCTTCTTCGGCCCCGGCCTCCTCTTTCTTCTCCGGCGCGGGGGCGGCGGGCTTTTCGGCCTTGGCCTCTTCCTTCTTCTCCGGCTCGGCCGGCGGAGACGCGGCGGCGGCCTGAGGCTGTTCTTCCTTCACTTTTTCTTCCTGGCTCATCTTAATTCCTCCTGTCCGTTTGCGGAGATTGATACTTAACCGGGATTATGAAGAGTCCGGGCTAACTTGAACTCTTCCGTTCTTCTATCGCCTTTAAGGCGTAAAGCAGGGAGGCCAGCACCTGGCCCAATCCGCGGGCGAGACCGGATATCGGGGCCTGAAAGCCGGCGATCACCTGCGACAGCAGCTGCGGCCGCTCCGGGAGAGAAGCCAGCCTCTTAACGTCGGCCTCTCCGATCCACTGCCCTTCCCAGACCGCGGTGATGACGCGGGGAAGGCCGTCGTCGGCCTGGAATTTCGACAGGGTCCGGGAAAGAACGGCCGGATCCTGATCCGTCCAGGTCACGGCGGTCTGACCCTTCAGGGGGCCGAAGCCGGCCTGGGGATAAAGATCCCCCAGCACCCGGAGCAGGAGCCGGTTCTTGACCACCAGACAGCCCGAGTCGTTTTTTTCCAGCTCCCGCCGCAGACGGTTCATCGCGTCGGCGTTGAGGCCTCGGTAGTCGGTCAGGATCAGAAAAGACGCCCGGCCGATTCGTTTCCGGTATTCTTCCTCGAAGACTTGCTTTTCCGGTCTCAACTCACTTCCCCTTTGATTCCTTCCTTAATTAATACGCGCGCGCTTCCGGTCCGCCGGGGGCGCGGTCAGATCCCGGCCAGTTTCGCGGTATCCAGCCTGACCGACGGCCCCATCGTGGACGAGATATAGGCCTTCTGAAGGTACTTGCCCTTGACCGCGGCCGGGCGGTTGTGGACGACTTCCTTGACCACCGCCGTTATGTTCTCGGCGAGCTGCTCTTCGGCGAACGACAGCTTTCCGACCGCGACCTGGATGTTGCCGAACTTGTCGGACTTGAACTCGATCTTGCCGGCCTTGATCTCCTTGACCGTCCGCGGGACGTCCTCGGTGACGGTGCCGGCCTTGGGGCTGGGCATCAGACCCCGGGGGCCGAGGATCTTGCCCAGGGGGCTGACCTCGCGCATCATCTCCTTGGAGGCCACCGCCACGTCGAACTCCAGCCAGCCGCCCTTGATCTTTTCCACCAGTTCCTTGCCGCCGGCAAAATCGGCCCCGGCGGCCCGGGCGTCCTCGATCCGGTCGAAGGGGCAGAAGACCAGAACCCGGATCTTCTTCCCCGTGCCGTGCGGCAGGGGCACGGTCCCCCGGACGACCTGGTCCGACCGGCGGGCGTCGATTCCCAGCTTCAAAATCAACTCCACCGACTCGTCGAATTTGACCCAGGCCGTATCCTTGAGCGCCTTGGCCGCCTCGGCCGGCTCGTAGGCCCGGCTTTTGTCGATCGTCTGGGCCGCCGCGCGGTATTTCTTCCCTCTCCTGGTCATTTCTCCTGCCCTGCCTCTCCGGGGGTCTCCTTTTTGCCGATCTCCACCCCCATACTTCGAGCCGTTCCTTCAACCAGCCGAACGGCGCTTTCTTCGCGGGAAGCGTTGAGATCTTTCATCTTGATGCGGGCGATCTCGAGGACCTGATCGCGGGTCACCCGGCCCACCTTCTCCCGATTGGGAGTGGCGGAGCCGACCGCGATCCCGGCCGCCTTTTTCAAAAGACTGGCGACCGGCGGGGTCTTGGTGATGAAGGTGAAACTCCGGTCCTGAAAGACGCTGATCACCGCCGGGATTATCATTCCGGGCTGGTCGGAGGTCCGAGCGTTGAACTGCTTGCAGAAATCCATAATATTGAGGCCGTGCTGCCCCAGCGCGGGACCCACCGGCGGGGCGGGATTGGCCTGCCCGGCCGGGATCTGCAGTTTGATTGTCGCTATGATCTTCTTTGCCATCAGCCTTTCTCCACCTGCCAGTATTCAAGCTCCACCGGGGTCTCCCGGCCGAATATCGATACCCGGACGGTGATCTTGCCCTTGTCGGGTTCGAACTTCTCCACCACCCCGGCCATATTGGCGAAAGGACCATCGGTCACCTTGACCATCTCCCCGATCTGGAACTCAACCTTGGGCTTGACCTTCTCCTTCTTCTCCTCGATCAGGCGCAGTATCGATCCGATCTCGTCGGGGGAGAGGGGCTGGGGAACGGAGCCCGAACCCACAAACCCGATAACCCCGGGGGTCTCCTTGACCAGGTAGTAGGTCTGGTCGTCGAAATCCATCTTGACGAAGACGTAACCGGGATAGAACTTCCGCGAACTTATGATCTTCTTCCCGGCCTTGACGTCCGATACTTTCTCGGAAGGTATGACCACCTGCGTGATCCGGTCGGACAGATTGTTCAAGGCCGCGCGGTTCTCCAGGCCGGTCTTGACCTGATACTCCTTCCCCGAAAGGGTATGCACCACGTACCATTGCTGTTCCATTTTCTAACCCAGAACCAGGTTGACCAGGTAGGAGAGGATGGCGTCGACCGCGCCGATGAATATCATCAACAGGACGGAAGCCACGATCACCACCTTGGTGGAATCGATCAACTCCTTGCGGGTGGGCCAGTTGACCTTCTTCAGCTCGGCCCGAACCTCCTGAATAAACCTGGTTATCTTTTTCATTTAAATTTTTTCCTGCGGAAATTATTTATTCCCGACTCCACAGGCCAGGAGGGACTCTCCTTCGCCGCGCCGCGGCGCCGGATGCGGCACCCCGATTCCATCGGGGTGACGCAGAACCCTCTTGCTGTTACTCCGTCTCGCCTCCCACTTAATTCCTGACTTAACAGGCCAGGAGGGACTCGAACCCCCAACCCCCGGTTTTGGAGACCGGTGCTCTAACCAATTCGAGCTACTGGCCTACTACGCCTGACGTCCCGCGTTGAAGTTATATCGGGCGGACGCGCCCGCGGTTGGCGATAAACGCTTACTTGGTCTGCTTGTGGGCCGTATGGCGGCGACAGAAGGGGCAGTACTTCTTCAACTCCAGTTTGCCGGACGCCTTGTTATGGAAAAAACTGTAATTCCGGCGGCGGCATTCGGAACACGCCATTATTATCAATTCCCGCATCGTTTTCCCGTCCCGACGGCTGCAGAATACTCAGCCGGATATCTTAATTATTCGACGATCTCGGTGACGGTGCCGGCGCCCACGGTGTGGCCGCCTTCCCGGATCGCGAACCGAAGACCTTTCTCCATCGCGATCGGCGTCAACAGCTCCACGTCCATCGTCACGTTGTCGCCCGGCATCACCATCTCCACGTCCTTGGGCAGCTCGATCGAACCGGTAACGTCGGTGGTCCGAAAGTAAAACTGCGGACGGTAGCCCTTGAAA
>PUNC01000138.1 GCA_003551625.1 PVC group bacterium
AGGAGAGAGAGGCCCAAAACCCTTTTACCAGTCAACGGACACGCGAAACACCGTTTCTGGTGGATGGTGAGGTGAAGACACTCCTCCTGAATGTTGTTCCTGTCAGAGCCGGCGGGAAGACGACGCTCTATGGCATTGGCCTTGATATCACCAGAAGCAAGCAGGCTGAGGAAGAGCTCCTCCTGAAGAACAAGGAGCTTTTGGACAGACTGGATGAACTGACAGCGGCACATCAGGCACTTGATGAAACAAACGAATACCTCGAAAACCTCATCGCCCATGCCAATGCCCCGATCATCGTCTGGGATCAGCAATGCAGGATCACAAGATTCAATGACGCATTCGGTAAACTGACAGGCATCCGGCCTGATGATGCTATCGGCAGCAGGCTTGACATCCTCTTCCCACACAACTCACGAAACGCATCAATGGATCTGATCCGGCGGGCAATGGCAGGGGAGATGTGGGATGTTGTTGAGATCCCAATCCAGCACCGATCAGGTGCTGTCAGAACCGTCCTCTGGAACTCGGCAAATATTCGCCGGAGTGGCGGGGAGATGATTATTGCCACCATCGCCCAGGGCCAGGACATCACCGAACAGAAAGCCATCGAGGAAGATCTCAGGGCTAGTGAGGAGAAGTACCGGGCACTTGTTGAGCATTCACTTGAAGGAATCCTTATTCTTGACATGCAGGGAACGATCCTCTTTGCAAACCATGCAGCCGCACAACTCAGCGAGTTGGAGCACTCATCCAAACTGATAGGCAGAAAGGTACAGGAGTTTATCGCGCCTGAATCACAGATGGCAGTAGTATCGGATTTTAACGAGGTTGCTCATGGCCATGATGCATTTCCAGCAACATACAACGCGATAGCAGCGAGCGGAAGGGCATATGTCATCGAGAGTATCGGGAAGGTGATCTCGTATGATGGATCACCGGCCATCCTCCTCTCCATCCGTGATAGAACCAGAGAGAAGCAGGCAGCTATGGCACTCAGGGAGAGCGAAGAGAAGTTCAGGGCACTTGTCGAGCATTCACTCGATGGAATTCTGATAGCAGACTTCTCAGGAGATATCCTGTACCTCAATCGATCTGCCGCAAGAATCGTTGGTGTTATTGATCCAAAAGACCTGGTGGGAAAGAGAAGTGTAATGGACTTTGTCGCACCCGATTCAAGGGAGGATGTCATCAGGGATTTACAGAATGTTACCAGGGGTATCGATTCCTACCTTGTGAACTATCACCTGATAACAGATGCAGACATGAGCATCTGGGTAGAGAGTATCGGGAGAAGAATCACCTTCGACGGCAAACCCGCAATACTCGTCTCGATTCACGATATCACCGAACGAAAAGCAGCAGAAAGAACACAGATCTGTCTCGCTTCAATCGTCAAATCATCATATGACGCGATCATAAGCCTTGATCTCGATACCAGGGTGATCACCTGGAACAGGGGAGCAGAGGAGATCCTTGGATGGAAAGCCGGGGAGATCATCGGCAGGCAGTATTCAGTTGTGATCCCTTTGGAGGATCAGCCGATCTTTGAAGACTATTTTAATGAGATGATTGCAACAAAAACCCCGCAGGTGCGGGAGGTAAACCGGCTGCACCGCTCCGGAAGAAAGCTCCGGATGTCGGCTACAACATCTCCCATCCTGGATCAAAACGGCACAATCATTGCCATCTCAGGTATCCTCAGGGACATCACCAGAGAGAAAGAGATGATGCAGAAGATCCAGGAGAACCTGTATGAGAAGGAGACACTGCTGCGGGAGATCCACCATCGTGTCAAGAACAATATGCAGGTTGTCTCATCCCTCCTGCATCTCCAGGCACTCACAATAGGAGATGAGCGCTTTATGGGTGCATTCCAGGAGAGTGAGAACCGGATCGCCTCAATGGCACTCGTCCACGAGCACCTCTACCAGTCAGAAAATCTTGCACGAATCAACGCGGCAGAGTATGTGAGGAAACTCTCTCTTGAAATCACCCACTCCTATTCATCATCTGGAAATATCACCATGACCCACCGGCTCGACGATCTCACGATTGATATCGACACTGCCACCTATTGCGGGCTTATTGTAAACGAGCTCCTCTCAAATGCCCTGAAACACGCATTCAATGGCAGAGAAGAGGGCAGGATTGGGATCTCACTGGAAAAGGATGAGGAGGGTTCGATCATTCTTACCTTCGAGGATGACGGAATCGGCATGCCTGAAACAATCGATCCACAGACCGGATCCACCCTTGGTGTCGAGCTGATCAGGACATTTATCCGGCAGATCAAGGGATCGTACTCCTGCTCCCCGCGTCCCGGGGGCGGCACCCGCTGGCAGATATGGTTCAGAAACGAAGATGATACCGGTCCTGAAGGACAGAAATCACTGACGGAAGATGATACGAATCCACCGCCGCCATCCTCTGCCTGATATCGGAGGGTAGATAGCTCCCCAGCCGCCAGGTTTCAGGAGGGAGCGCCGGCAGCACCGCCATCAGCTCGTCCATTGAGAGATCCCGGATCTGCAGAAGCGCTACAGAGACTGCCTCCTCCCCGGCTGCAGGTTCGACAGAGCCGGGGACTGCCACGGTAACTGAAGAGAACGAGGATGCAACCGCCCAGGACGATGGGAGCAGATGCCGGAGCAGGCAGGCAAGAGTTGCATTCAGGTGTTCACCAAGAAACGTCCAGGCAGAAACGCACGATCCCTCAGCCATCGGTTCAGCAAGAACCACGATCTCATCGCACTCGCACCCGGCAGGCCAGGCTGAGACCGCATCCCGGATCGCGTCCTGCACCTCGTCCGGTAACGGAAGATCTGATCGTTTCTGCCGGGCGATCCGGCCCGCAGCACCTGCAAGAAGGAAAGATATGCCATATCTGCCTCCACCCCTCCAGAACGGCCGGGACGCCTCCTTCTGCATGGGAACCACAAGAAGGCTCTTTCGTGCATCATCCCGGGCAACAACCCGCCAGCTCTGCCCGGCAAGCATGAAGCCGTGGGCAGCAGACCCGGCAAAGAGAGGATCAAGCGTGCCCACGAACTCCCCCTCCGGTGTGGTTGCCCGATATGTACCCTGATCCGGGATGACAGAGCAGAGAGGAAGCCCATGAGATCGGAACAGTTCCCGTTCTGCAGAAGAACCGATTGTCACGAGATCCCCATCCATTGCCAGGTATCCCTCTCCGAGCAGGTGATCAATGATCTGATCTGCGTCTGCCCGGCTGATTCCCCCAAACGGCGGCAGGGCAAGAAGTTCTGAGATGAGGGTTCGCCTCCCCAGGCCGCGGCGGGAGATTGCAAGCTGTACAAAGAGCTGCTGGAGAAAGACATGGCAGGGAAAAGATGGAGGG
>PUNC01000040.1 GCA_003551625.1 PVC group bacterium
AGTATAAGATGCCGCAACATCCACCGCTGCCAAAAGAGGTCTGGATCAACAAGCCGAGTGATAGCGGAAATGTTGCTTAAATAAATTGGACATGTGTCTCACTTCCATTGACACGTTCCGAGGGATTTTGTCTTTAAGGGATGAGAACAAAATATTGAGGCAACGATTGATAACATCTTCATAGTGACAAACGGCAAGAAAAGAGACGAGGCTAATGTCATAGCTTGTGTAAAGATGAATTTGAGGACACTTTCAGTAACATTGAGCCGGCAACATATGAGCGAAAGAAGTTTACTCGATTTTTAGCGCTTTACAGAACATAACCATCCGGGTTTGAGGCTTCCCCCATTGTTTGGACAAAAAATGGGTCAAGTTAAGGTGCAGACTTCGGCTATTTTTCAGGCATAGTCCTTCCCTATATATCTGAGCAATATCAATATCAAGAGAAAGCTTCACTTCAGGATGGTGTTCTGACTCCTATCATTGATGACACTTATGCTTCATCCTTTAGTATGAGCGTCTGGCAAGCGGATTACAGTCTGCTTTTTTTACAATAGACATTTTAATTGACTACGAATCAAATATATGCTTAAATTTTATCATTAAAGTTCTGTAGCTAATAACATCACATATGATCATACCTGTATTTATCCCTCCACAAATTTTTCAGCTTGATGCTTGGTTTCATTTATTAAGGCGCATTACTGCCTCTAGCTGGAGACTTTGAATATCCCCATGTGTCAGAATAGTTGTCGCTTAAGGAAAGGCGGGATGTAAGCACCAGAACCCCCGGGGGTCTTCCCCCCTGTCTGGGAAAAGCGATGCTTTCTCAGCCTTTCTGCGGGGATGGACACTTTTTTAAAGACAGATTTAATTGTATCTATCTAATTTAGTTAAATCAGTGTAAAATTCCTATAAAGGTTGGTAATAAACTTTGTCCACCAATGGGGAAGCACCAAAGTATTTTGAAGGCCATTACCTAAACGTCTTCGATTTATGATCAAGGAGGAATTTATGGCACAGGGATTTACTTCACAGGACTGGCTGGGCGCCATTTATGTGGCCTACTGGGGCCGGGCCGCTGATCCCGGCGGCCTGGACTACTGGGTGAACATGTGGGGGGAACAGGACGATGAGGGCAGAACTAAGGATGCGGCCTGGTTCGCCTCCAACTTTGCTCTGCAGCCTGAGGCCGCGGATTCATATCCTTATTTTGAGGCCTTTCAGAATCAACAGGAAATCACCCGGGAAATGCGCGAGGGTTTTATTGAGTCCATTTACCAGAACCTGTTCAACCGCGTCCCGGACCAGGAGGGGAAGGATTACTGGCTGGAGCAGCTGGAAACCGGGGCAGTTGACCCGGGAGAGTACATCGCCGCTATCGTTCATTCAGCCCTGGCAGGCGGTGGAGATGATGCTCAGACAGTTACGGCCAAGAAGAACGTGGCTTTGCATATAACTGACCAGCTAGTTGGCTTGTACTCTTATGAAGCAGTGGAATTCGCAAAAAGTGCAGAAGTCAGAAAAATCATTGAGTCAACCTCATTTGATAATGCTGAAGAGCAGAAAGCAGCTGCTGACAAGATTATTCCTGAACAATCTGAAATAAAGTTTCTGACTGTTACTGAAGGTGAGCTTCGGGCTGCTGTTGCAGACGGTTCTTATGCAGTAGAAAGAGACGGAACCATATTCACCTTTGAAGATTCAGAATATAATATCGACACTTCAGAACTAACGGATATGTCATCGCTTTTTTATGGTACAGATTTTAATAGAGATATTGGTTATTGGGACGTCTCAAACGTCACGGACATGCGCTCGATGTTTTCTCATGCCCATTCATTCGACCAGGACATAGGAGGATGGGACGTATCAAACGTCACGGACATGCGCTGGATGTTTCAATCGGCCGATTCCTTCAACCAGGACATAGGAGGATGGGACGTATCAAACGTCACGAATATGGGCTCGATGTTTACATTAGCCATTTCCTTCAACCAGGATATAGGAGACTGGGATGTCTCAAACGTCACGAACATGCGCTTTATGTTTTACTGGGCCGAGACCTTCAACCAGGATATAGGAGACTGGGACGTCTCTAACGTCACGAACATGAATGAGATGTTTAGATCCGCCCATTCATTCAACCAGGACATAGGAGGATGGGACGTCTCTAACGTCACGGACATGGTCGCGATGTTTATTTCAGCCTCAGGTTTCAACCAGGACATAGGAGGATGGGACGTCTCTAACGTCACAAATATAAGTTCAATGTTTTCTCATGCCCATTCTTTCAACCAAGATATAGGAAGATGGGACGTCTCTAACGTCACGAGCATGAGCGGGAT
The DNA here is from genome assembly GCA_003551625.1 of PVC group bacterium. Lineage (GTDB taxonomy): Bacteria > Auribacterota > Erginobacteria > Erginobacterales > PUNC01 > PUNC01. Next base: position 2,349 of record PUNC01000040.1, read on the forward strand.
GTTTCAATCGGCCGAGACCTTCAACCAAGATATAGGAGGATGGGACGTCTCTAACGTCACGGATATGCTTGGGATGTTTAGATACGCCGAATCCTTTAACCAGGACATAGGAGGATGGGACGTATCAAACGTCATTGACATGAGAATGATGTTTGACTCGGCCTATTCCTTCAACCAGGACATAGGAGGATGGGATGTCTATAATGTCATGAGCATGTTCAGGATGTTTAAATCCGCCGAGTCTTTTTACCAGGACCTTTCCGGATGGTGCGTGCCAAAAATAGAAGAGGAACCATTGAATTTTGCCACTGGCTCTCCCCTTGCAGGCAATACAGATTACCATCCCAATTGGGGATGCGACTGCACTGACTGCGACATAGAGGCCCTTGGTGTGGTTTTAACCGGAAATAATGACCCAGAGCTTGGAATTATTTGATTGTTTTACAGGGACTTCGGTTATGGGGGGCGTCTGCACATTGGATGATTTGCTTGTAAAGCCTTGAAATCAAGTGGTCAGAATGCCCCCATTTTTAAAGACTGGCAGCATTAAGCATCGCTTATGCGATATGGGCAGGTCTGGGAATCATGCTGATAAGCTTAATTGGCATATTCTATTTTAATGAACCTCTAAGTTTTCCCAAAGTAATTTTCACTATGATGATAGTAATCGGTGTCGTTGGACTCTATTTAACCGGCGGTGAACATCAATGAGCTTACGAAATTATCTCGCCACAGCAACAAAGGCTCTTCAGCAAAATGCGTGGGTAAACGTCGGTTCTGATAAATCTGCGTATTCCACTAAAAGCGGACGTCATTTTACGGTAAGATATCCGCACATTCCAAGGGAAGTCAGCAGCAATTGCAACATAAGGCAAAGATTACCCTGGGCAGACGGGGTAAACAGGTCTACGCAGATAAGAAGAGCCTTGCCCAGGGGTTTAAAGAGCATAAAGATCATATTGAATGCAAATCCGAATAAAATGTTCCAGCCGTTGACCTGGA
>PUNC01000058.1 GCA_003551625.1 PVC group bacterium
CTTTTCGGCGATGGTTAAAAAGCGGAGTCGGATCGGAAATTACTTGCCAACGATCAGACTTAAAGCCCGAACCAGGCCCTTCCCCACTCCTCCCGGTCCCACTCCCCAATCGTCAGCCTGACCTCCTCTTCCCGGCCGGTCTCTTTTCTCCTGACGGTCAGGGTCAGGGCTGTTCCCGGTTCGCCCGCGATTATCGTGGAGAACAGGAGGGGATCATCGGCGAAAAAAACGCCGCCGATCCCCACGATGGCGTCGCCGGCGGCAAGGCCCGCCTGCTCCGCGGCGGAGCCCGGCAGAACCTCCTCCACCTCCAACCGGTCAGGCCGGGGCGAATCGGGAGCGGTTCGTTTTCTCACCACTCCCAGGGAGGGGATCGTTCTCGCCGCCCGGTCCCGCTCCTCGATCTCGGCCGAAGTCATCGGCTCCAGCGCCACCTCGCCGATCTCCTTCTTCTCGCCGGAAGCGACCCGGACACCTTCGACTCTCTTTCCGTGCCGAACCTGCTCAAATATCCTCAGGGCGTGAACACCGGCGGGCAGGCCCCTTAATTCGAACCTTCCATCGTGGCCGGGCTGGCCGATGATCGGACCTCCTTCCCACATCACCCTGGACCGGGGAAGGGGCGAGCCGTTGGTCGCGTCGACCACCCTGCCGGAGATGATACCCTCGGCCTCCAGCCGGCGCGCGCCGATCTCCGTCTCCCGCCCGGCTTCAACTTCCACCTCCTCGACTATCTTCAGGGCCAACCCTTCTATCCTGATCTCCAGGTCGTAAAGACCCGGCGTCATATCGGGAAGAATGAAGCGCCCTTCGCCGAGATTGACCGGACGGAAGAATACGCCGGAGCGCGCCCTTCGATCCGCCGGCAAATCCACCAATTGCCGGGCCAGGAGCCGGAACTCTTTCAAACCGGTCCCGTCGGGGCCGAGCAGGCGGCCCGTGATAGCGCCTGCCGCGCCCAGGACGACCTCCACCTCGTTTTGGTCCGCTCCGACCCGTAACCTCCTCACCGGGCTGTAGCCTTCGGCCGAAACGTCAAGCCGAAGGGGGCCGCGGGGCAGATCCTCAATCAGACACAGCCCCGAGGAATCGCTTCGGTTCTGGTCGTCAAAGGGCGTCTGTATTATCCGCGGCTGATGGGCGGCCACGACGGCTCCCGCGACCGGACTCCCGCGCCGATCCCTGACCAGAACCCGGAGCGTCCGCCCCGGAGCCATCTTCAGAGCGACCGTTTTTTGAGCCTCCCCCTCTTCCAGTTCGAATCTTTTCTCCACCGGCGCGTATCCCCTTCCGGACGCCGCCAGGCGGTAGCGGCGCGGGTTGAGCCTGTCAAAGAGACAGCCCCCGCTGGAATCCGTCACCCTCTTTAAACTACCCATTTCAAACCGATCGATTCTTTCCTCTCCGGGCGACCAATCGTGTCTCAGTTCGACCACGACTCCCGGAAGCGGACGGCCGTCCTCGTCGGCCGCCGTTACCCGCAGGGTCGCCCCGCTATCCAGCCGAACGGTCAGGCCGGAGACTTCGGACTGGCCGAGGGAGAGAAAGACCGACTCGCTCTCGCCGAAAGCGAATCCATCCTTCTCGGCGGAGAGTCTGATCTCCGCTCCCTCTTCCAGGTAGCCGGCAAAGGAGAAACGACCATCGGCATCGGTCTCCACTCCTCTCACAGAAATGTCCCGAAAACCCAAACTCGGAGGCGTACGCCTGACGTGGAGGCCGACCTTCGCCCCGGCGATCGGTTCATCGGTTCTACCGACGACCGCGCCGCTGAAGCTTACCTCGCGGCCGGCGTCAATCTCGAAATCCATCCCGGTCAGTTCATCCCCGGCCGCCAGGGCCACGCTCTTCTCGATCCGGTGACGGGAAAAAGAATCGCCGCGCAACCGCCCCCGCAGCAGATATTCTCCCGGCGGCAGCGGCCGCATCTCGTAGCGGCCCTCATCGTCGGTGGTCTTGCTCGCCTCGGTGGCCCAGCCGACCGGCCGGGTCAAACTCATAACCACCCCGGTCAGCGGCCGGCCGCTCCGCCGGTCCAGAACCCGCCCGGAGAGGCTCGCGCCCCGGTAAACCGTCAGGCGGACCGGTTCGGCCTGGTCGGGCGGAGAGGACTCGATATTCATCGACCAGTCGGAGAGGTAATCGCCTTCGCGCAGGCGCAAATCGTAGCTTCCCGCCTTCAGGTCGGCGATGGTGAAATGTTTGTCTTCGTCCAGCGAAAAATGCCGGTGCCAAGTGGAGCTTCCCCGCGAATCGCTTCTCTTCAGATGGATACCGACCCGCCTTCCCGGAACCTCCGTGTCGCCGGCCAGTATTCCCCGGATGACGCGGCCCTCACTCATCGCCAGTTCGAGATCTTTCGTCCCGGTGGCTACGTTCCAAACATTAACCCCCGCGTATCCGGAAAGCGAAACGCCGAGGCGATACACGCCTTCGGCAAGGCTGGAGATTTCAAAACGGCCTTCCGGACCGGTTTTCGTGAACGCCGAGGAGAATTCCGGCGACGAGAAATTCAACCGCGCGCCGGCCAGGGGGCGCCCGTCCTCATCGGTCACCCGGCCGGCGATGACGTGACCCGGCTCCAGAGCGATCTCCAATTCTCTCTCCTCACCGGCCCCGACAACCACCTTCTCGACCTTCCCGGTCTGCCGGCCCTCGGCCAGAATCTCCATCCGGTAGGTTCCGGGATTGACTTTCCCGGAGAAGAAGTTATCGGCCGCCGGAGAGAGCGTTCTTCGCCCGGCAAACGAGGACGCGAAGCAAAGCTTAACTCCGTCGGCGGAGGCAATCGGCTGAATAATTACTTCGGCGCCAAAAATGGGATCACCGACAGGGGAGACGACAGAGACCCGGAGGGCGGCCAGGTCGGCGGCCGCGGCGGTGCCGCCTTCGGCGAAGACAGGAGACACCGAAAACAACGCCAGGAAGGCGATCAGCAATCCGACTGCTTTCATAGCCACCTCCGTTTCGGGGAAGAGGTGAAGAAGGAATCTGATTAAGTTTACATAATTTTCGTGATTTCAGTAAGCATTTTCCGGCGGCGCCGGATATCGGGAAGAGTTTTGCCGGAGAGCGCGGAAGCTTGTCCGACAGAACTGAATGATGACGGAGAAGCTCCGCTTTAAAGCATCAGCCCGGATTATTCATATCCGGGCTACCGCAACAGCCCGCTTGCCCCCCACGACCGACCTGTAGATCGTAAACGGATAATCCTGCGGCTCCCGCCCGGGAAAGCCCGCGCGGCGGCGATCAAGAAATGGCGGGAGCTTTTCGGCGGCGTTCCTGAAGCGGGTCGATAACCTCGATGAAGGGGAACCGGTTAAAATCCGCGTCGCGCGTGTAGATAGTCTTGAGACCGTGTTCCCGCATCAAAATCGCCGTAAAAGCGTCAAAAACCAGGTTGCCGCGAATTGCCGGCATTTCGGCTAAGACTCCGCGGGCGACGCGCCGATGCCGGTCGGTGGCAACCAGAATGGTCAGGGCGGGCGAAGCCAGAACCGCTTCGACAAACGACCAGGCTTGCGCCATGGAAAAGGGCTTGCGAAATACATTGGGGTGGGTGGAGACACGAAGGAACTCATAGACAATTCCCCAGGTCAGGTGCCACGGAGTGACCTGTTTTCGCCAATCCTCAACCCGCCGGCGGCAGACGGCATGCTCTGGACAATCCCGGTCCGCCGCGTAGAGCAGGATATTGGTGTCGACGACGAACACCCTCAACGCTCCATTACTTCGTACAACGCTTCCCGATTCGCCACGTTGACACGGGCGCCGGCGGAGCTGAACTCCGGGAGCGGTGGCAACTTCTCCGTTGTCTTCTTTTTCTGAAGAACCGCCCGCAGAGCCGTCTCCACCAACTCGGACATAGTACACCCCCGCCGTGCCGCTTCGCGTTTCAACCTGGACATCGTCACGTCGCTGATATTGAGCGTCGTCTTCATATGGATAACCATACTATGGATATGGATATATGTCAAGCATCAGGCCGGATTCTTCATAGTTCGAAATTCGATATTGGATACGCCGTCACGACGCCAAAGGACTTTGCCTTTACCTAACAGCCTAAAAGACTAAACCCCTACAGTCTGCCGTTCACTCCCCCACCCCCACCGTGGCGTGGCCGGCGGTCCAGGGTCCGCCCGGGGGCCAGTACATCGCCCGTTCGGCCGTGATCGGAATCGCGTCCAGCGATTCCACCCGCGCGCTAACCTGGTCGCGGCGGCCGACCCGGTCGGCGACATTGACGGTATAACGGCTCTGCGGGCCGACGAGATCGGTAAAAGAGGTGAAAGACCCGTCCGCGAAGCTGAAGGTGAACTTCACGGTGGTCCAGTTGAGATCGCCCTCGGCGGTATTGAAGACCAGGAGGTATTCGTCGAACAGATGCGTGGCGCCCTCGGGCAGGTGCCATTTGAAGGCGGCGCCTTTCGACCCGACCGAACCGTGGCCGCCGAGCCAGAAATCCGGTCCTCCCCGCGGCCAGTACATCGCCCGTTCGGCGATGATCTCCACCCCGTTGAGGGACCTGACTACCGTCGAGAGGCCGGGATGGTCCGGGGCGTAATCGTTGACCCTGACCGTGTAGCGGGCGCGGGGGGCCAGGTCTCGCCGGTGCTGCTTGGTCTCCCCCTCGCCGTCCAGGAAGAGAAAGAGCAGTTCGGCGGTCCGTTCCTCGTCCGGGTTGAAGACCAGAACATATTGGTCGAAGAGGTGGGTGGCCCCTTCGGCCAATATCCATTCCCCGGCGGCGGCGGAAACGCCGGTAGTACTGTGTCCGTCCACCCACCTGTATCCCCCGCCGCCCCAGTACATTGTCCGGTCCACCGCCAGCGGCCGGTCGCCGCTGACCAGAACCGAAACCTGGTCGACGCTGCCGACCAGGTCATTGACCGGGATCGTCCAGTTTGAACTCGGAGTCACGGTCCCGGTGATCTCGGTCAGATGCCCGAAGCGCCCCGAGAACGTCACGGTGACTTCGGCGGAGTCGCTTTTACTCGGGTTGAGGACGTGAACAAAGCAGTCGAACAGATGGGTGGCGCCTTCGGCCAATTTCCATCTGTTCGCCGTCTCGGAAAGGCCGATGGAATTATGTCCCCCGATCCAGCCGATTTCTCCCGACGACCAGTACATCGCCCGCTCGCAGACGATCGGGCTTTCATCCAGGCTGTAGACGATGGTCGAGACGCCGGCCCGGTCGCCGGGCACGTGGTTGTTGAGCTTGACCGTGCGGCGGGCGCCGGCGGGAATTTTTTCTTTGATCCTCTCGATCTCTCCGGTCTCGTCCGCAAAACGGAGCCTCGCGGTGACCTCGTGCTGGTTGGGATTGCTGATGAGTATGTAGGTGTCGAAGTCAAGTCCGCCGATACTGGTGGCCCCCGCCGGAAGATACCAGCGGCTGAACCGGGGCAAAGGGAAAGGCGACGGCGTAACCGTGGGAGCAACCGACGGCGTGGGGGTGGCCGACGGTGTCGGCATCAAACTCGGCGTCACGCTCGGAGTAACGGTCGGCGAGCAGGAGGGGGTGGCCGAAGGCGTCGGAGTTAAACTCGGCGTCGGGGACGGGGAAGCCGTCGGGGTGGCGGTCGCCGTAGGCGTATTTGAAGGAGTAGGCGTCAGGGAGGGGGAAGGTGAAGGGGTGGGAGTGAGGTTGGATGTTCCCTCCTCCCGTCCCCGGAGAATCGCGCCTTCCATCCCGGCTAGGAAGACGTCGCCGGCGGACGGAAGCCAGACCGCGTTGAGATCCTGTCCCGTCGGCGATGGCAACCGGCTCCAGGAATCGCCATCGTGGTGCCAGATCCGGCCGTTGTTGCCGACGGCGTAGATATCGTCCCTTCCGCTACCCCAGATCCCGTCAAGATTGGCGAATTCGGGGGAGTTGGGGGCGACGGCCCAACTGGAGCCGTCGTAGCGGATAATCCTCCCGGCGTAGGGGATGGCATATACGTCGTCGGGACCGCTACCCCAGACCCCGGTCAGATAGTTGGTGAGCCCGGTATTTATCTCCGACCACAGCTCCCCGTCGTAGCGATAGACCGCGTGCTGATACTGGCCCTGATAACTGTATCCCCCCACGGCGAAGATATCATTCGGGGAGTCTCCCCAGATCCCCCGCAGGATCGGCTCGCCCGATCCGGGAGAAGGAAGCACCGTCCACTCTTCCCCGTCATAATGCCAGATCAGGATGGCCGAACGGATACCATCGTCCATATAGAAATAGCCCCCGACCGCGAAAACATCCGTTCCCGAACCTCCCCAGAAACCGCGGATCTGGGTGGTCGAGCCGATAGTCATTACCGTCCAATCCGCCCCGTCGTAATGGAGAATGGTCCCGTCGTTTCCGCCGGCGAAGACCTCGCCTTCGCCGGTCCCCCAGACCGAGAAGAGTTCCTCCTTCACCCGGGTCTGCTCGGTCCAGGAAGTTCCGTCGAAGTGGAAGACCGGCCCGTGCAGCTCTTTTCCCTTGCCGTAGAAATAACCCCCGACCGCGAAAACGTTGTCGGGACCGGCTCCCCAGAAGGCCTTGATGTTGGGCGGGTCGGGGTCGCCGGCGACCGCTTCCCAGGGCCCCCCGTTATCGGAGATCATCACCAGGCCGGCCCGGCCGCCGACGGCCGCCCGGCCGCCGGAACCGCCGGCGGCCCGGAGATCGACCCGCGCGGGATTGGTCTCCAGCGTCCAGTCCTGACCGTCGAAACGATGGATCTCGCCGAAGTCTCCGGCCAGGCGGATGTCGTCTCCCCCCCGGCCCCAGATTCCCCGGACGGCGCCCCAGCCCGGAAGTTCGATTTCGGACCAGGAGATCCCGTCGTAGTGAAGCAGGGTCCCCAGTTCCCCCCCGGCGTAGACGTCCTCCCCGGAGAAGCCCCAGACGGAGAGGAGTTGATTCGCGGTGGGAGAAGCCATCTCCGCCCAGGAGATTCCGTCGTAGCGGAGAATCCTGCCGTTGAACCCGACGGCAAAGACGTTGCCCGGAGAACTCCCCCAGACGGAGTTGAGGGTGAAGCTGCCCCCGGTCGAAAGATGGGTCCAGGAAACCCCGTCGTAATGGAGTACCGAGGTGGAGGGACCGGTGACGAAGATATCGTCGGGGGAAGAACCCCAGATATCGGTAACGTAGGTGGCGGTATGGGTCAGCTCGTTCCAGCTTTCCCCGTCATAAGCGGCGATTACCCCCCGCCATTGAGCCCCGTCGAGATAGCTGCCGGCGAAATAGACCTTCCCCGCCCCGTCCCCCCAGACTCCCCGGTATTCATAATCCGAATAACCGGTGAGGAAGTCCCACACCCCTTCTTGATAACGAAGAGCGGTCCCCCGGCGCCCGGCGGCGTAAACCGTCCCGTCGGCGGCGACCCAGAGATCGTTGATCCAGTTCCCCTGGGGTAGAGGATTCTGCCAGCTCCATTCCAGGGCTCGCGCGCGGACCGGAGACAGGAGAAGCACTAAAATCAGTGCCGGGAACGCTGTTTTCATAAAACCTCTTCCTTCGGACCGTTCGGCCGTTCAAATTCTGGTCCGATAAAGAGATTCTGTCAATAATAAACCCTGCCGGGGATTAACCGGAATGGGATAATTCCTTATTGTCGGGGCTAACCCCTTTCCGCTAACTCCATCGTCTCTGCGAGGGTAGGAAGGGCGGAACGGCCGCCCAGGCCGCGGCAGACCAGGGCCCCCATCGCCGAGGCGAAGTCGAGGGCGCGGGAAAGCTCCCAGCCCGCCAGGACACCGTAGGCGAAGCCGGCGTGAAAGGCGTCGCCGGCGGCGGTGGTGTCGACCGCCCGGACGCGGAAGGCCGGCCGGCGCAGGAATCCCCCCGGGCCGAGGGAGACGCAGCCCTTATCCCCCAGGGTTATCACCGCCGCCCGGGGACGGTAGGAGAAGAGCTTCCGGAGCGCCGCTTCCACGTTTTTTTCCCCCAGGGTTTCCACCACCTGCTCGGATCCGATCACGTAATCGGCCGCCGAAAGCATCTTCTCGAAGTCGTCGACGGCGTGCTCGGCGTCGTAGATGGTGACAATCCCCTTTTTCCGGGCGCGCGGCGCCAGCGCCGCGCCCAATGAAGTCGCGTAAGGGTCGATCAGCAGGCAGCGGGTGGAAAGCAGAAGGTCGAAATCGAATCTCTCCGCCCGCAGCCGCCCCCGCAGGCTGTCGAGGTAGGTGATGGTCCGCGTGCCGGCGGCCTCCTCCACCAGGATCAGGGCCACCGGAGTCCGGGCGCCGGGCTCGACCAGGACCATCGCGTCATCGACTCCTTCTTCCCGAAGGCAGCTCTTGAGAAAGGCGCCTTCCGGATCGTCGCCGACCAGACCGGCGCAGGCGCATTTCAATCCGAGGCGGGAGAGGGCCGCCGCCGCCGTGGAGGACTGGCCCCCCGCCGCGGCGGCGTATTGAAGCATCGGCGTCTTGGTGTCGCGGCGCGGCAGCGATTTCACCACCGCGATGTGGTCCACGCAGCTGCAGCCGATGCCGATGACGTCAAACTTGGGCGCGGTCATTATTCGAGCTAATCTTCTTATCCCGGGTACTAAGTTAACCCGTTATTGACAAGTACATCTATTGGATGTACTTTATTAGCATGAGATACGACTGGGACCCGTCAAAAAACGCTTGGCTTAAAAAAGAAAGAAATCTCTCTTTTGAACAGATCATCTTTCATCTCTTACAGGGTGACGTCTGGAAAGTCGCCGACCATCCCGACCAGGATCACTACCCGGGCCAGAAAGTATACTTCGTTGTCGTAAAGAACTACGTCTATTTAGTGCCCCACATTATAGGAAAAGACCGGATATTTTTGAAAACAATCATACCTAGCAGGAAAGCGACGAAGATGTACCGAAACGAAAAAGAGGGTGAAAAATGAAATACGACCGGGAAGAGAAACAGATTCTTGACGCCCTGGCAAACGGCCGGATGCGCCTCTCCGCCCCATCGGAAAAAGAGATCGCGGCCATCAAGAACGCGGCCGACAGAACCTTCAGGAAAAACCGGCGCGTGACCGTCAGGCTGTATGATCACGACTTCGCCGGCATTCAGAAAAAAGCGATGGAGATGGGAATCCCCTATCAGACGCTTATTTCCGGCCTGATCCACCGCTACGTCGAGGGGGACATAAGGATCAAAACCGAATAACCCGCGCCGGCGACACCCCCGTCGCGGAAGATACAAGATTTAACCTTCCCCCAAACCGCCCGAAAATTTATTCCGTAACGGCGGGAGACAGCTTGAGATCAACGGTGAGCCGGGCCCTTCCGGGATTGGAGATCGAGATCAGCCGCTCTTCCTCGTCGTAATCCCCCTCCGGAGAGAGCCCGGCAATCTCGAAACCCTCCGGGATCCGGATGGTGATGATCGGGAAGTTGGTATCCCGGACGAAATACAGGTTCCCCTCGTGGTCGTCGAAGAAGGAATCGGGCTGGAAGAAGACGCTCTGCATAATATACCGCTCGCTGACGACGGGATACTCCCGGGTCTCCCAGCCCCAGACCTCCACCGCCGGCGGCTCTTCGCCCAGGACCGTGGAGAAGAGGTCTTCGTCCTCCTCAACGTCCCAGGCGGAGACCTCCTCGATCGGCGTCGCGGGCGTGGAAGAGCCCACCTTGAACTTCGGCCGCGGGAACCGGGTGGTCACCAGGAAATAACCGAGCCGCTCGAGCAGTTCGTATTCCAGGACCTCGACGGCCTCGGCCTCGGTCTCGCCCCGGGCTTCCTCCATAAACCGGCGCCAGTCCGCCACCGGAACTTCCACCCCGAGGTCGGCTCCCACCCCGGCGGTAAGCTCTTCCGGCAGTCCCTCGACGGGAACTCCCAGGGCGCGAAGCGGGGAATGATCGGAGAGGGCAAGATCGCCGGCCGCGAAATCGACGAAGAGCGGGTCGAGATAAATGCTCCCTTCCGGTGAAAAGTAGGGCTCGGTCTCCCGCGGGTTGTCCCGGAAGCAGTTGTTGTCGAAGACGGGTTCCGAATCCTCCTGCCGGTCGATGCCGAGCCGGTTGTGGGCGATGATGTTGTTGACCGCCTTTCCCCCGGATACCTGCCAGTAGGAGAGAGCGGTCTGGTTGTCGACCAGGGTGTTGTTGGCGACCAGGGCGCGGGAACGGGCGATCTCGATCCCCGCCTTCCCCCGGCTGCCCGCGATCACGTTGTTGACGATCACGCTGTCGCCGCCGCCGGAAGAGATCGCGCTGCCTGCGGCATCGCGGATGACGTTCTCGAAGATCCCCATATAGGCGCCGTTGGTTTTTACCCCCTCGGTGCCGCCGATAATGGTCAACCCCTTGACGATGGCGTTTTCGGCGCCCAGGATCACCGGGCCGGAACCGGCGCTCTCGATCACCGTCGCCCCGGCGCCCGAACCGACCAGGGCCACGCCCTCTCTCAGCTTCAGGTTCTCGCGGTAATATCCCGGCTCCACCACAACCGTTTCCCCCGGGGCGGCGGCGTCGATCCGCTCCTGCAGCCCACTGGATAAAGCGGCGGGGGATGCCACCGCCAGAATGACCAAACCCGCGATCAAGCTTCCAAAACGTCTCATAACCGTCCTCCTTGCCCGTTTCAAGGCGGTTTCTGCCTGCTTTGATCTATAGATTATCACCGGAAAGGATGGTTTTCAACAGTATTCAATTGACTTCCAAGTCAAAACAGGATAGAGGTTTTTATTCAACCATCAAGGTTAGATCAAAGGAGTAAAAACTATCCGAGATGAAAACCGCAATCGCTAAAGCCGCCCGGAGACACCGCCCGGCCATCGTCAGGTTTCTCCGCGACCTGATCGCCATCCCCAGCGAAAGCCGCCGCGAAGAGGCGGTCGTCCGGAGAATCGGCGAAGAGATGGAAGCGGCCGGCTTCGACCGGGTGATCATCGACGGGATGGGCAATATCCGGGGACGGATCGGGCGGGGGAAAACGATCGTGGCTATGGACGCCCATATCGACACCGTGGCGCCGGGCAGCCTCGATCAGTGGAAATGGGACCCCTACCGGGGCAGACTTTCCCGGGGAATCGTCTATGGCCGGGGGGCCGTTGATCAGAAGGCCGGGATGGCCTCGATGGTCTACGCCGGCAAACTGATAAAGGAGCTTGGGCTGGAAGACGACTTCACCCTCTGGGTGGTGGGGAGCGTCCAGGAAGAGGACGCTGACGGTCTCTGCTGGCAATACCTGGTGCGGGAGGAGAAGCTTCGGCCCGATTGCGTGGTCATAACCGAGCCCACCAACCTCAATTTATACATCGGCCAGCGGGGAAGGATGGAGATAAAGGTCGAGGTGACGGGAAAGTCGGCCCACGCCTCGGCCCCCCACCGGGGAAAAAACGCCGTCTACCTGATGAGCCGGGTTGCGGCCGAGATCGAGAAACTCAACTCCCGTCTCAAGACCGACCCTTTCCTGGGCAAGGGGACGGTGGCGGTGACCGACATCAACTGCCGCACTCCCGCGCTCTGCGCGATACCCGATCACTGTTCGATCTACATCGACCGGCGCCTGACCATAGGAGAAACCAAGAACGGCGCGGTGGCCGAAGTAAGGGCAGCGGCCGGAAAAGCCCGGGTCAAAGCCCGGGTCCGGGTCCACACTTACGACCTGCCCGGCTGGCGGGGGCTGCGCTACGCCACCGAATGCTATTACCCGGCCTGGCGCCTGCCCCGCTCCCACCCGCTGCTCAAGGCCGCCCGGAAGACTTACCGCGAGACCTTCGGCGCCGCGCCGAAGGTCGGCAAGTGGACCTTCTCGACCAACGGCGTGGCGACGATGGGGCTCTTCAATATTCCCACCATCGGTTTCGGCCCGGGCAATGAGATCTATGCCCACACGGTGAACGATCAGGTGCCGGTGGAGCACCTGGTCAAGGCCGCGGCCTGGTACGCCCTCTTTCCCGGCATCTTCACCAAAACCGCCGGCAATAAATAAACGGTCAGCGGCCGTTCCGCTGACGATCTTCCAACAAGGAACCGAAATGAACGACAACCTGATCGACATTCCCAATTACCTGGATCACCTCCGAAGACTCGACCAGAGGATGTTCCGCCGGGATTTCCTGCTCACCTGGCACAAGACCGACCGGGAGCTGGAAGCGGTCATCACCCTGGCCGAGATCCTGCGGGCTCTTTACCGGTCCAACATCTCCTGCCGGGTCTTCGAGACCGGCCTGGCGGTATCCTTCTTCCGCGACAAATCGACCCGGACCCGGCTGGCCTACGCCTCGGCCTGCGACCTGATCGGCCTGACGGTGCAGGAGATGGAGGAGGAGAAATCCCAGATCTCCCACGGCGAGACCGTCCGGGAGACCGCCAATATGATCTCTTTCCTGAGCGAGGTGATCGGAATCCGCGACGACCTCTTCCTCGGGCGGGGCCACCGTTTTATGAGCGAGGTGGCCGACGCGCTGACCGGCGGTTTTGAAGAAGGAGTCCTCAACCACCGGCCGGCGGTGATCAATCTCCAGTGCGACCTCGACCATCCCACCCAGACCCTCTCCGACCTTTTCCACCTGCGCAAGTATTTCGGGGGACTGGAAAACCTGCGGGGAAAAAAACTGGCGATGAGCTGGGCTTACTCCCCCAGCTACGGCAAACCCCTCTCCGTCCCCCAGGGGATCATTGCCCTGATGAGCCGCTACGGGATGGAGATCACCCTCGCCCACCCGCCCGGCTACGAGCTGGTCGAGGACATAATAAAGCTGACGGGGGAGAACTCGGAAAGATCCGGAGGTTCCTTCTCGGTAACCGATGATATGAAAAAGGCCTTCCAGGAAGCCGATGTCGTCTATCCCAAGAGCTGGGCGCCCGCGCGGGTGGCCGCGCAGCGGACGGAACTGGCCGGGAAGAACGACGTCCAGGGATTGAAGGAACTGGAAAAGGAGGCCCTGGCCGAGAACGCCAAGTATAAAAACTGGCTCTGCGACGAAAAGTTGATGAAATCAACCCGGAACGGAGAGGCGCTCTACCTTCATTGCCTGCCCGCCGACGTTCAGGGGCTCAACTGCGCCCAGGGCGAGGTGACGATGGGGGTCTTCGACAAATACCGGATCGAGACCTATCGGGAAGCCCGCTACAAGGCCTTTGTTATCGCGGCGATGATCGTACTCTGCCGCTTTCGCGATCCCGCCCGCCTGATCGAAAGGATCTTCCGGGACAGGAATCACCGGGCCGGTTGAAACATAGCGAGCGGGATGTTTTCGCGGCCGGGCGTGGTCATACTGAGCTTTCCTCCCTCCGATCGGAATGACAAAACGCGTCGTCATAGCCCGATGCCCCGATTACAAGTGGGAACGGCTGGAAAAAGCCCTCGGCGAAGCCCTGGGCCCGCTGGGGGGACTGGACCGATACGGCGGTCCCGGCAAGACGGTCCTGCTCAAGCCCAATCTGCTGCGGAAAGCCCGCCCGGAAGAGGCGGTCACCACCCACCCCGCCCTGCTGCTGGTCATCGCCCGGATGCTCGTTGGATCCGGCGCCCGGGTGATAATCGCCGACAGCCCGGGCGCGGGGATCCCCCATACCAGGAACGCGCTGGTCAAGCTCTACCGGGCCTGCGGCCTGGAAATGATCGCCCGTGAAACCGGAGCCGAACTCGCGCTCGACACCGCCTACCGGACGGTCTCGCTGCCGGGAGGAAAGGCCCTTAAGCGGATCGAGATCATCGAGCCGTTCTTCCGGGCCGACACGGTTATCAACCTGCCCAAGTTCAAGACCCACGCCTATACCCGATTAACCGGCGCGGTCAAAAACCTGTTCGGCCTGGTCCCGGGGCTGATCAAGCCCGGTTACCACGTCCTCTTCCGCGACCTGGAACGGTTCGCCGCCCTGCTGGTCGACGTCGCGGAGTTCGCCCGCCCCGCCCTGACGATAGTGGACGGGATCCGGGGAATGGAGGGTCCGGAGGGGCCCGGGAGCGGAAACCCCCGGCAGCTGGGGCTGCTGGCGGCGGGCGGCGATCCGGCGGCGGTGGACGCGGCCCTGGCCCTGATCGCGGGGCTGCCCCCGGAATCGGTCTGCACGGTGGAAGAGACCATCCGCCGGGGACTGATCGCTTCCGACCTCTCCGATATCGAGTTCGCGGGCGTTCCGATCTCCGAAGCCCGCCAGCATAATTTCGATGTTCCCGAGAAACTGACGGGAGAGATCATCTTCTCCCGGATGCCCGCGTGGTTGGCGCCGGTGATTCCCGTCGCGCGGCGTCTTCTCACCTCGAAACCGTCGGTGACAAAAAACGCGTGCACCAGGTGCGGGGACTGTGCCCGGGCCTGCCCGGCGGAGGCGATAGAGATGGGCGGAAAATCGGCGGTGATCGACTATTCGCGGTGCATCAGCTGCTTCTGCTGCCTGGAAGCCTGCCCCTCGAAGGCGATCCGCTCAAAGTCGTCCTTCTTCCGGCGTATCCTCACCTGACGGAGCCGGGGAGACGGAATCAAGCAGCTTCCGCACCGTGGGGTTGGCCCCCGGCGCCGCGAAAGCCGCCGCGATACGTTTCTTCACTTCCCGGACCAGAACGGAGTTCTCCGTTTCGGGCGTAAGAGCGGCGCCGCCGGAATCGCGCAGCGACCGTATCACCTCCCGCAACGCCAGGCCGCTCAAGTCGCGGGACGGCTGGTAACTCTTGCCCTTCTCCCCCAACTCGTTTACCAGGCCCGCTTCCACCAGTTTTTTCAGCATCACGTTCACCGGCCGCAGCGGCAGGTTGAGTTCGGCGGAGATCTCTTCGGCCGCCGGCGGGGATTTCCCTCTAA
>PUNC01000030.1 GCA_003551625.1 PVC group bacterium
CCTGATATAGCATTCTGCCGGTTGGCGGTAGGTTTCTCACCAGCTCTGTATCTGTCCAGAAGTCTGCTTTAACGATTCGGTTTCTCAGTTGCAATTATAAGCCCCCTCTATCCCTGACTGTTTGTAGCCCTACCCCGTGCATTATCCCGAGGAAGAGGTATAACTTCCGTCAACACCCTTTCCCGCTTAGCCCTGGCCGCCCTCACATTCCTCCGTTTCTTATCCAGGCGGCGCACTCCTGATATGTCCACAGCAACACCCCCAGCCCCGATCCTGGTGGACCGGGGCTATTTTGGTATGCTCAAAAAGGAATATCCGAGTCATCAATTCCAATTTCTGTAGAACTACCAGCATTTACATCTGTATTGTGCGTCTGGCCATTTCCGCTTGACTGGCTGCTGTCAAGTCTCTTGTTAATATAGCAGTTCTGGAACTCACCCTTGCGGGTTTTCTTAGTCTTCAGCCGGACCTCAACCTTGGCGTAAAGTATTTTTTCAAGCAGATCTGGAAGCTGTGTAATATCCTGAACGCCCTTAAGTCCGCAGGTAGCAACCTCACGCTTCATCCACTCCACAGATTTTTCATCTTCCAAGCCACGATAATGGAATATCTTTCGGCCATTATGCTTTTGCGGAGACAACACATTGAACACCCACGCCAGCTGAAGTCGATTAGAAGTCTTTGAGCGTTCGATCCTGACCTCTTCTACTGTGGCCTGGTATGTTCCATCAGGCAGATCCTCAAAATCAGTCTCCTCTGAAGCGTTCTCCCATGCGTTCTGATACTGAGCCAGTTCCTGCTTAATATCTGCCATTATTGATCGGCCCCCTCTTCACCGTTTTCTCCGTAACCATTATTGCCGTAGAAAGCATCGTGCAGGTCCTTGTAGTCCAGAGGCAGAACCTTAGGCAGTTTCCCGGTCCTATCCCCTGCCTCCCAGTTTTCAGACGGTTTGGTCCGCATTATGCGCTTCTCTCCATCATCGGTCATAACCGACTCGCAGTAGAGAATAATATCGGCCATGTTCAAAACTACTTCCCGGCCGGTCTTGGTCATGGTCGGAACGGCTTTGGTAATCTGTGCGGTCCTGGTCTTGATTTCCTTCTCCTCGCTGTGAGAGACAAACACCAGGCCGTAGGGCAGCAATGACAGCTTGGTTAGGACCCGGCTGAATTCCTCGCGTATAGCGGCCCACCCACGCCCCCATTCCAGATCTGACTCATGCTCCACTCCGTGCTTATCTCGGATATATTCCACACACCGCTGGTACAGCTGGTCGATAGTGTCAATTACTATGGTCTGGAACTCATGTTCTCCCTTAGCTATCTCCTTGCAGATGTTGAGGAAAGTCTGCCAGTCAAGGCAGGCGGTTTCGTATACCTCCAGGGCATTGAGCCCAGACTCTGCCGCTATAAAGAGCGGAGAGTCAAACTGAGAAGCCAGGGTCGACTTCCCAATTTTGGGTGGCCCGTATATTAGCACCGTGTATTCCTCAAAACTTTCCTTAACCGGAGTTTTTTCTTCTGGCAACAAGCTCATTATGCGGCCCCCTCTAGTTCAGGATTAATTTCCCGTGTCTCAAACAGTATCTCGGCATCTTCTTCCTGCAGACAGAGCGGCATATATTCGCACCCACCCCATTCAGAACAGCGGCTCGTATTCTTGTACCACAGGCCTTCCCGGCGGCACTTCAACATGTCCTGAGTAATGCTCCACAGTTCCCGTTCAAATTCTATGATGTCCTCCTGGGAGCGGTACAGGCTTTCCCCGTAGAAGTAGAATTCAGGTCGGTCCTTGTAGTCCTGGATCAAGCGGTCCCGGTACTGCAAAAGAGTCTCGTCTTTTCTCTGCCGGATAGAAGGCTTTCTCAGTATGCGGTAGATTATGCCGTCAATTGTAATACCCAGCTGCCTCTGTACGCCGTAGATATAGGTTGTTACCTGGGTGTCTAGTGCAAGGCGTTCTACGTAGGTTTTGTTGACTGAACCAGCAGTCTTGTATTCGACAAGCCAGTTTCCCTCTTCGGTCTCAAGCAGCCCGTCAACCTTGCCGCCGAGACGGAAGGTCCTGGACTTGGCATCTGTGGCAGGATTAATAATCGGAATATCAAACTCCATCTCCGACATGAACTTTCCGTCCCAGTCTCCGTAGTAATCGAAATAACCTTCTAGTATAGCGCGAACGATGGTTTTGTTGATTTCTAGCTTATCGGCCTCCTTCTGGTCGTTTGGGTATATGCCGTCAAACTCAGTTAGAGCGTCCTCAACCCTGCCAGTTTCCAACCCCTTATGGACTGCAGAACCCATGCTTAGTGCCTCACTCTTAATTCGTGGTACAAGGCGCTTAACATCCCGGTAATAAGCCTTTCTCCGACAATTCTTGAACCTGTTAATGCGTGAATTTGTGATTACTTCCATCATGACCCCTCCCGTGGTTGCCCCCACCGCCAGCATGTGATATACTGACGGTAAGGGTGCATTGATAGCGCCTCAATCGTCACTCGCTCGGCTGTTGCCTGCAGTCGAGCTTTTCTCATTTACCAGAAAAACACTTGCATTTTCTACCGCTACCGGATGGACACCGCGATTCATCATCATCCGAATAGTCCTCGTCACATCTGCCAGTTCTCCAGCTGTCCCGCAAAATGAGAATATCCCCAGTTTCATGCTAACGCCCCCTCTTTTTTCTCTAGCTTATAGAACCGACACCTATTATTTCCAGTGCCTGTTTCAATGTATTAAATACACTACCGAGAGCACCTGCACATAACCCGGAAGGCTTCATGCTCAATCCCTCTTCAATATTCATTATAGCCTCTCTTATCAAATCCTCAATCATATTCCTCTGTGCCCCCGGTTCTATCTCTCTTACGACTGTGAGTATCTCATGTAAATCCTCAATCATCTGTTCTGCGTCTCTCTTGTTGGCTCCAACAGGCTTTACGTTCTTATGAAACTCTATATCCTGCAATGCCTGAACTGTCAAATCCTCAACTACATTCATCATGCCGTTCTCTGTGGTGTTCATTCTCAAATCCCCTTTCGTTTTTTCTGGTTGCCATCACCAGAGCAGGGGGCCCGCCCCTGCTGACCACATGCACCGGTTGAACCTGCCGACCATAAACTTTTCTTCTTTGGTACAGTAGCTGGCCCTTCGGCCTTTCGGTGTCTTCTTCATTACGATCTCGCACCTGTTCGGTTCCGGCTCCACCAGCTTGCCGTCTACTACAATGTGACAGCTACAGATACTAGACCACCTCCCCTTCCAGCTCTTTGAGATAGTCAATAACCTTCTGGTCGACACCGTCCGCCTCGTAC
>PUNC01000020.1 GCA_003551625.1 PVC group bacterium
CGGCCGATAATGTAGAAGGTCATCAGGCGGTACTGGATGTCCTCGATCGTCCTGGAGAGCGCGAACGCTTCTTCCATCCTGCCCGACTCCAGGTATTTACCCGCGATCAGCGCCAGCTTGCGGTCCCGCTCCCTCCCGGCCGGAATCCCGACCGCCGCCCGGGAAGCCCGGTCCAGGATCGCGTCCGACCGGCCCCGGTCGCCGGCCGCGAAGAAACCGCCGGCGAGCTTGATCAGAATCAGGCTCCTGCGGGCGGCATCCGTTACCTCCCCCGCCAGCCCTTCCGCCCGCGCGAGCAGTTCGACCGACCGCCCCCGGTCGTCCAGCAGCGAGTATCTCCGGGCGGCCTCGAGCATCAGCTCGAGCCGCGCAAAAACATTCTCTTCTTCTCCCGAGGATCGCAGAACCCGGGAAAGGGCAGCGGACGCGTCTTCCGGCCGGCCGGCCGCCCGCCAGCCGTCGGAAAGCTCCAGCCAGGCCCGGGCCGCTTCCAGGCCGGGACCGGCGGCTTCACAGACGCCCGCGGCGTGGGAGAGCACCCGGAAAGCCGTCTCCGGCCGGTCGGCGGCGAGAAACCGGTCCGAGATCTCGACCAGGTTCCGGACCCGCTCGGCCAGGCCGTCGACCTTCCGGGCTTCGGCCAGGGCCCGGTTGTAGAGAAAGGCGGCGGGATCATCCTCGCCCGCCCGCAGGTAGGCGCAGGCCAGCTCCGCGTAGGTCCGCGCCCGCTCCGCGTAATCCTTGATCCCCGGAACCGCCCGGCGGGCCCGGACCAGGGCCTCCCGGCCGCCCCGGTCGTCGCCTTCCTCCCGGAGGCCGGCGGCGGCCAGGACCAGGATCCGAAACCGGGAACCGGGGTCGGCGACGCCGGCGGCCAGATCGAGGACCTCCGGCAGGTCGATGCTTCCGTATTCGACGGGACCGATATCCGGCTGCCGATCGAGAAGCCGTTTCAATTCCCGTTCGGTTTTCGTCTGCATAATAACCTCAAAAGACACCGTTCGCCCCGAACCGAGGAGAGACCGGGGAGACGGCACGATTTTAGAGATTTCATCTTGGAGGAATCGTTTGAAGAAGGCAAGCGTGAATTGCGCCGGAGGGCGGGACGTCACCCTCAAGCCCGGGGATGGGCGGAGTCGTAGACCTGCTTGAGCCGGCGGCGGGAGACGTGGGTGTAGACCTGGGTGGTCGAAAGCGAGGAGTGGCCGAGCAGCTCCTGGACCGCCCGCAGGTCGGCGCCGGCGTCGAGGAGATGGGTGGCGAACGAGTGCCGGATCGAATGGGGCGAGATCCTTTTGTTCAGCGCGGCCCGGCGGATCTGCTTGTCGAGCAGGTCTCGCACCGCCCGGACGCTCAGCCGGTTGCCGTGGCGGTTGACGAAAAGGGCGCGGGCGGGGCCGGCGGCGGGCAGGCTTTTGAGATAGTTTCGCAGCGCCCGGGAGGCGTGGCCGCCCAGCGGGCAGATTCTTTCCTTCCGTCCCTTCTCCCGGACCTTGACCGAATCGCCGAGCAGGTCAAGATCCTCCCGGTTCAGCCCCACCAGAGCCGCCACCCGGATTCCCGTGCTGTAGAGGGTTTCCAGCACCGCCCGGTCGCGAAGCCCGGAGAGGGTGGCGGTATCCGGGGCCGCCAGGAGCGCCTCCATCTCCTCCCGGTCGAGCAGGCGGGGAAGCCTTTTTTCCTTTCGGGGAAGAAAGACCGCCCGGGCGGGATTCCCCTCCACCGCCCCTTCCCGGGCCAGAAACCGGAAGAAAGAGCGCAGGGCGGCAACTTTGCGGGAGATGGTGCTCTTGCCCAGTCCCCGGTCCCGGCAGGAGACCATAAAGGCCCGGATCGCCAGGTGGTCGACGGCGCGGGGATGAAAGGAACGCCGGTAGTGAGAGCGGAAAAATTCGTCGAACTGAACGAGGTCGGCGCGGTAGCTGGAGACGGTATGCGGGGAGTAATCCTTCTCGATTCGGAGATAGCGGGTGAAAGCGTCCAGGCAGCTGGAAAAATCAAGAGCCATCGCCGTCGGCGGGCGGGGTGGGGGTTTTCTGATCGCGGGGCAGTTTCCAGCTTACCTGCCGGCATTCCGGATAACGGGAGCAACCGTAGAAAGTCCGGCCGCGCCGGGACCGCCGGGCGACCAGTTCCCCCCCGCAGTCGGGGGCGGGGCAGTTGAAGCCGGTGGGCATCGCCATCGTCCGCTTGCATTCCGGATAACCGGAACAGGCCAGGAAGGTTCCGAAACGGCCCCGTTTCTCGACCATCGACCGGCCACAATCGGGGCATTTCTCTTCCCGGACCTTCTCCTTGACCGCTTCCACCGTCCCGTCTTCGCGGCGACGGAAGGCCCCGGTATTGCGGCAATCGGGATACCGGGAGCAGGCCAAAAACTCTCCCCTCCTGCCCCAGCGGATCACCATCGGCCCGCCGCAGCGGGTGCATTTGAGCTTGGTGGGAATTAATATCTTCTTCAAGTTCTCCATCTTCTTCTCGGCCCGGGAGAGAGTCCGCTCGAAAGACCCGTAAAACTCGGCCAACACCTTCTCCCGGGCGGCCCGTCCGGCCTCGATTCCGTCGAGATCCTTCTCCAGGGCGGCGGTGAAGTTGACATTGATCAGGCCGGAGAAATGGTCCTGAAGAAGCCGGTTGACGGTCCTCCCCAGGAGGGTGGGGAAGAGCCTTCCTTTTTCGCTGCGGATGTAATCCCGGCGCCGCAGGGTGGCCAGAATGGGAACATAGGTCGAGGGGCGTCCCACCCCGCTTCCCTCCAGCGCCCGGACCAGGGTGCCCTCGGTGTAGCGGCCGGGCGGCTTGGTGAATCTCTGCTCTACTTCCAGTTTGAGCAGGTTCAGAATCTCTCCGGCCCGGAGCGACGGAAATTCCCCGCCGTTTTCCGCTTCGTCCTTCTCGTCGCGGTAAACCTTCAGGTAACCGGGGAAGACCACCTTTTCCCGCCGGGCGACAAAACCGTAACGTCCGGCGGCGGTTATCTCCACCGTCACCGAGGCGATCCGGGCCGGCATCATCTGGGAGGCGACCGCCCGTTTCCAGATCAGGGAGTAGAGCTGAAACTGTTCGTCGGTGAGGTGGCCGCGCACCTTTTCGGGAGTGAGTTCGACGTCGGTGGGCCGGATGGCCTCGTGGCCTTCCTGCGATTTCTTCGCCCGGAACCGGCGGGGGCGGTCGGGAAGATATTCCGGCCCGATCGCATTTTCGATGTGGCGGCGGATCTTGTCCACCGCCCCGGCGGCCAGGTGGTAGGAGTCGGTCCGCATATAGGTGATCAGGCCGACCGCGCCGCGACCGCCCAGTTCCACTCCCTCGTAGAGGCGCTGGGCCACCTTCATCGTGCGGGCGACGGTCCAGCGAAAGCTCCGGGCGGCCTCGGTCTGAAGGCGGCTGGTGATGAAGGGCGGCGGCGCCGCGCGCGACGAGGTTCTGGTCTTGACGCCGGCGACCCGGAACTCCGCGGTCTTGAGTTCGGCCTCCGCCTTCTCCGCCGCGGCCCGGTCCGGGATCTTCGCCTTCTTCCCGTCGATCTTCTCCAGCTTCGCGGTCAGACCGCCCTTCCCGTCCGTCTTCTCCAGGTGGGCCAAAAACTCCCAGTACTCCTCGGGAACAAAAGCCTCGATCTCTTCCTCCCGCCGGCAGATCAGGAGCAGGGCCACCGACTGCACCCGGCCGGCGCTCAAGCCCCGGCCGACTTTCTTCCACAGCAGGGGGGAGAGGCGGTAACCCACGATCCGGTCCAGGACCCGGCGGGCTTCCTGGGCGTCCACCTTGCCGGTGTCGATCTCCCCTCCCCGGTTCAGGGCCTCCCGGACCGCCTCGGGCGTGATCTCCTGGTAGACAACCCGGCGGACGCGGTCGCCGTCCAGCCCGAGGATTTGAAAGAGGTGCCAGGCGATCGCCTCCCCTTCCCGGTCGGGATCGGGGGCGAGATAGACCCGGCCGGACTTCTCCGCCGCCCGTTTCAGCTCTTTGACCAGCGAACGCTTGGCGGCGATCACCTTGAGTTCGGGTTTGAACCCGTCTTCGATATCAACCCCCATCCGGACCTTGGGCAGGTCCATCACGTGGCCCATCGAAGCCTTGATCGTGTAGGAATCCCCCAGGATCCGCTTCAGGGCCTTGATTTTCCCGGGGGATTCGACTATGAACAGGTCCTTTCCCCGAGCCGGGGCGGCGGCCTTCTTTCCGGGCCGTTTCCGGGGAGATGATGTTTTTTTCTTTGGCGCGGGCATAACCGATCGTGAGGGTTTCCGGGGCCGGCGGCCGCGGAGAATCGCCTTCGGGTTGCTTTGGAGGGTTAAATAAGACACGAAGGAGGTTTTGTCAACCGCGGATATAATATTTTCCCGGAAGCTGGCGGACCAGGCGACGGAGTTCAAGGCCGAGCAGCACCGAAGCCGCCCGCGCCGGCGCCAGACCCGACTCCTCGATCAACTGCTCGATCTGTTTCTCCTCCTCCGAGAGCAGGTCGAAGATCTTCTTCTCGTCGCCGGAGAGATTGGCCGGCGGCCCGGGCCGGGTCGCGGCGGGGAAGAGATAGGCGAACTCTTCCAGAATATCCTCCACGCCGGAGACCATCTTGGCCCCCTCCTGGATCAGGCGGTTGGTCCCCCGGGCGGAGAAGCTGTCGATCCGGCCCGGCACCGCCATCACCAGGCGGTTCTGGTCGAGGGCGAGCCGGGCGGTAATCAGCGCGCCGCTGCGCTCGGCCGCCTCCACCACCAACACTCCCAGCGAAAGACCGCTGATCACCCGGTTCCGGACGGGGAAGTTGCCCTTCTCGGGACGGGCGGTCAGGGGAAACTCCGAGACCACCGCCCCCGACGTGGCGATCCGGTCGGCCAGCTCCGCGTTTTCGGGGGGATAGATGTGGGCCAGGCCGCTGCCCAGAACGGCGATCGTCCTTCCCTTGCCGGAGAGCGCCCCCCGGTGGGCCCGGGAATCGACCCCCCGGGCCAGGCCGCTGACGACGGTGATACCGCGGGAGACCAGCTGGTGGGAAAGATTGAACGCGGCCTGGAGACCATAGTGGGAGGCCCGCCTCGACCCCACGACCGCCAGGGAGAGCCGGTCCGCCGGAGCCAGTTTTCCCCGCACGTAGAGCAGAACGGGAGGATCGTAGATCTCGGAGAGCTGGGGCGGGTAATCTTCGTCGGCGGCGGTGACGATCCCGACCCCGAGCTTCCCGATCAGATCCAGTTCCACCCGATAGGGGAGATCCCGCCAGCGCGGGATCTCCCGCGCCAGTACCGCCCCGACCATGGGAACGGACTCCAGGGCGGCCGGCGAGGCCTTCAGAACCGCGGCGGCCGAACCGAAAGCCTCGACCAGCCGGCGGATCCGGAGCGGCCCCAGGCCGCGGACGAGATTGAGGATTATCAGGCTTTCGGTCTCCGTCATCAATCGCTTTACGTTCGGTGCCGGACGGCCGGACCGGTTATCGCGATCGTCTCCAGGCGCCGGTCGGTGGATTTGAGGACGGTGAACAGGTGGCCGGCGCAGGATATCTTCTCCCCGGGCGAGGGGATCCGCCCGAGGAGGCTCATAATCAATCCCGCGACCGTCTCGGCCTGGCCCTCGGGAAGCCGCAAGCCCAGCAGTTCGTTCAACGCTTCCAGGCTCATTCTTCCCTTCACTTCCAGGCGGCCTTTCCGGTAGCGGTACTCGGCGGGCTCTTCGACGTCGTACTCGTCCCGGATCTCACCGACGATCTCCTCCAGGATATTCTCCAGGGTGACGATCCCCGAAACCCCGCCGTACTCATCGACCACGATCGTGATATTGACGTCGTTGGTCCGCAACTCGTCCAGCAGCTCCTCCAGCGGCTTTCCCTCGGGGACGATGTAGGGGGGGCGGATGAAACCCCGGACCGGTTCCCCGGAACCGGCCAGCAGGAGATCGGTCGCCTGGATGGTGCCGATGATCCGGTCGATCCGGTCCCGGTAGATGGGAATGCGGGTGTGGCCGGACTCGTGGATCAGCCGGTGAACCTCTTCCACCCGCGCGGTCTCCGGCGCCGCGACCACGTCGATCAGCGGGACCATCACGTCCTCGACCCGGTTGGCCCCGAGGTTGATCACTCGGGTGATCATCTTCTTCTCGTCGGAAGTCAGGACCCCGTGGCGTTGCCCCTCCTTAAGCAGAAGGTGAAGGTCCTCCCGGTCGACCAGGGGCCAGGCCTTCCGCCCTCCCCCCGGCAGCAGCCCGATAACCAGGGACGAGATGAAGGAGACGCTGCGGACCAGGGGATAGAGCAGGAAGTAGGCGCCCCGGAGCGGAAATGCCAGCGTCAGCCCCAACTGGGTGGCCCGGGCGCGGACCAGCGTCTTGGGAACGATCTCGGCAAAGATCAGCACCAGCGGGAGAACGACCGCGGTGGCGGCGACCGGACCCAGCCGGTCGCCCAGTTTCAGGGTTTCGGAAAAAAACCGCGAGGCGACGGTCGAGTTGAGAACCACCACCAGATTGATCCCGACCAGAGTGGTGGCCAGGAACCTTTCCGGCCGGTCGATGAAGGATCGGAGCAGCCTCGCCGACTTCCGCCCCCGCGCGGAAAGGTGGCGGACGCGAAGCCGGTTGGCCGAGATGACCGCCATCTCGGAAGCGGCGAAGAGCGCCTGGAGCAGCAGACACAGAAAAATTACCGCGATCGAGGGCAAGGCGCTCATCGTTTCAATCCTTCCGGCGGGGGAACGGATCGGCCGAGCCCCTGCTTGCGGATCAGCGCCTCCTCGACCCGGGGGCCCTTCAGGGAGATCACCTCGACTTCAAGATCAGCCCGCCGCCAGATCTCCCCGGGCGCGGGAATCCGGCCCAGCTGTTCGCAGATCAACCCCCCCAGCGTCACGTTCTCTTCGCTGAAAAGATCCAGGCCGAGGGTCTGATTGAGGTAGTCGAGCTCGACCCGGCCGTGGATGCGGACGGTATCCTCGTCGACCGCTTCCAGGCGGGGCAGGATCTCGCCCCGCTCCCAGATCTCACCGACGATCTCTTCGACCAGATCGTCGAGCGTAATCAGCCCGGACAGCCCCCCGTATTCGTCCACCACCAGGGCGATATGGATCTTGCGGCGGAGAAACTCCTTGAGCAGACGCGCCGCTTTCATAGTCTCGGGAACGAAGAAGGGGGGGCGCAGGTAATCCCCCACCGCGATCCGCCCGACCGACTTGACCCGGGCGGCGATCAGGTCCTTGGGATAGAGGATCCCGATCACGTTCTCCTTCTTGCCCGAGTAGATCGGAATCCGCGAATACTCCCGGGACCGGATCACCGACGCGATCTCTTCCAGGGGGGTGTCGACCTCGAAGGAGACAATCTCGGTCCGGGGGGTCATCAGCTGCCGGACATTCTTGTCCCCCAGCTCGAAGATGTCGATTATCCGCTCCCGCTCGTCACCTCTCAAAGAAGAATCGACGCTGATGGCCGAGGCCAGCTCTTCTTTGGTGAGAGGTTCTTCGGTCGCGCGGCCGTTCTCCAGCGCCCCCACGATCCGGTCGCTGACGAAACGGACGGCCGCCACCGGCCAGGCCAGAACGCGGTTCAAGACCGTGATCGCCGGGGCGACCCGGAGGGAGATCGCCCCGGCCCGGTGGATGGCGATCGTCTTGGGGATAATCTCGCCCAGAATCAGGATCAGGAAAGCCATCACCACCGTGGAGAAGACCCAGGAGAAGGCGGCCAGCGCGGGGGCGGCGAAAAACCGGGAGGTGATTCTCTCCGCCAGGGCCGAGGCGAAAATGTTGACCAGCATATTCCCCATCACGATCGAAACCAGCAGCCGGCGGGGACGGTTCAAAAGCTGGCCGACCAGGCCGGCCCGGGAGGGGGAGACCCTGCCGATTTTTTCCAGGGATAGCCGGTTGAGAGAGAAGAGAGCGGTCTCCGAACCGGAGAAGAAGGCGGAGAAACCCAGCAGCAGAGCGAGAAAAAGAAATTGGGCGATCAAGGGTATCGTCATCTAGGCTCGTTTAACTTACTACACCACGGGGCGGCGGGAGTCCAGTAAAATAACCGGCTTTGACAAAAGCGGCTTCCCGGATTATGATTAATTCCATCGTAGCCGACGTTCGGGACGGAGCCGTGAAAAGATTCGCCAATTACTACAAGGTTCTGCAGGTCAACCGGTTTGCCTCGCCTTCCGAGGTCCGCGCCTCTTTCCGCCGGCTGGCCAAGATCCACCACCCCGACCTGCGGCGGGACGAGCGGGAGGAGGCTCACGCCCGGATGCGCGTCATCATCGAAGCCTACCGTATCCTGATCGATTCCAGAAAACGGGCGATCTACGATCTCCGCTTCCGCGGACGCCTCGAGCGGGACGGCAACGGGGGGCTGCGCGAACGGCTGGAGAAGAAAGCCCACGATCCCTACGCCCGCGCCCACTTGGTTCTCTACGACCTGGTAAACAGCCGGCCCGCCGCCGCCCTGGACAACTACGAGCGGCTGGCGAAGGGTAACGGCAACGGCGGCGGGGGCGGGGCCGACCGGCTCCTCTCCCTGCTTGGCTACGCCGACTGCCTGGACTGCCTTTTTCTGTTGGCGGAAGCCTACCAGAACCGAAGCCGCTTCCGGGCGTCGCTGGAACATTACGAGACCGCCCTGAGAGAGGACCTCAAGTGGAACTATTTCCGTGATTTCCGCAAGGAGATCCTGGCGCGGATCCGAAACCTTTACGTCCGTCACCTGGCGCGGGACGCCGTTCCGGCGGAAGCGATCGGATACTACCGCCGGTTTCTGGAGGATTACGATCCGCCCCGGGGCGAAAAGGCCTTTCTCAACAAGAAGATCGCCGAGGCTTACCTGAGCCTGCGAAGTATTGACAAGGCGAGGGAGCACCTGGCCGAAGCCTTCCGCCTCAAACCCAACCTGGCCGGCGTCAAGAAAATCAGCCGGATCATCGGTTATGGCCGAGAAGCTGGTCAGGGATAAGATCCCCACCATCGTGGAGGAACGGACCGGCGTCCGGCCTCCCCGCCGGACGGCGGGAGGGAAGGAGTACCGCCGGCTGCTGGAGGAGAAGCTCGCCGAGGAGGTGGGCGAATATTTGGCCGCCCCCAGCCTGGAGGAGCTGGCCGACATCCTGGAAGTCATCCTGCACCTGGCCGGAGAAGCCGGCTTCACCCCGGAAGAGCTGGAGGCGGCGCGCCGGGCCAAGGAAGACGAGCGGGGAGGTTTCCGAGGCCGGCAGGTAATGGATTTTCCGCCGGCCGGACAAGAAAAACAAACTTGACCGGCAGACCGCGAGGACCGTATAATAGATTGACGCTCGGTATCCGTCCGGAGACCCTTTTGATGCCTTTCAAGGCCAAACTAATCGCCGGCCTGGCCCTAACGGCGCTGGCCGCCCTCATCGCCGCGCCGCCGGTTCTTCCGGCGACGCCGACGCCTTCGGTCACCCCTTCGCCTTCCCCGACGCCGACCGCCACCCCGACACCGGAGCCGGTCCCGACTCCCACGCCTTCCCCGACGCCGGAACCGGTAGTCTTCGCGGACGGCGCCCTGGAGACCGCAGTCCGCCAGGCGCTGAACATCCCCGTGGGACCGGTGGACACGGAGGATATGCTCGGGCTGACGGAACTGGCCGCGATCGACCGGGGAATCGTGAAATTGACCGGCCTGGAGCACGCCCTCAATCTGGAAAAACTTATCCTGAGGAACAACAAGATCAGGAATCTCCTCCCGCTGACCGGGCTCGTCAACCTGAAGGAGCTCGACCTTTACGGCAACCGGATCTTCCGGATCGACGCGCTGGAGGACCTGACCTCGCTGGAAACCCTGGATCTCACCCTCAACCAGCTGGAAGACATCTCGGCGCTGGAGGAGAACGTCAAAAAGGGAGGCTTCACCGGGGGGGAGCGGGAGATCCGCCTCCAGCACAACTACCTTGACCTATTGCCGGGCAGCGCGGCCCTGAACCACATAGCTTACCTGGAAGGCGAAGGCGTCACCGTCCGCTACATCCCCCAGAACGAGCCGCCGGAGTTCTCGCGCTGGTATCTCCCGGCCGGCGGAACTCTGCTGACCGGGCTGATAACTCCTTCCCGCACCTACATCCTGATCTCCAATCCCAACCCCGATCCGGCTCCCGTCGAGCTGTTATACATCGGTCCCGGGGGGGTGATCCACTCGGAAGAAATCAACGTGCCGGCCGGGACCCGGCAGACCAAGAAGATACCGGAGTGGGCGCTGCAGACCCACCCCGATGCCGTCTCCACGATGGTGATCTCGCGCGGTCCGGATCCCGTCTTCTGCGAACGGGCGATGTACTGGGACCCGGTGCCTCCGGACGAGTTCATCGAGGTCAAGTGGGGCGGCGGCCACAACAGTATCGGAATCTCGGAACCGGCCACCGAGTGGTATCTGGCCGAGGGCGCGACCCACAAGCCCGGCGCCACGACCTTTAAAACATTCATCCACGTCCTCAATCCCGGCCTCGAGGCCGCCGAGGTGACGGTCACCCTGCGCGACCAGAATCAGAACCAATGGCAGTCTCAAACCACCATCGGCCCGGTGAGCAACTGGACGGTGGACGCGGCGAAAGTGGCCGGTTTTCCCATTCCCGCCCTCTCCGCCGTGGTCAGCAGCGACCGCCCGGTCGCGGCGGAACGGACGATGTATCTGGACTTCGCCACCGAGCTGTGGGTTGACGGCCACTCCTCCCGGGGAACCTCGTCCCTGGCCACCGACTGGCACCTGGCCGAGGGTGCCACCCACATTTTCGACGAGTATATTCAGGTGCTCAACCCCGGACCCCAGAACGCCCATATCCGACTCACTTTCGCGCCGCGGGGGGCGGAACCGCAAGAACACGAAATCTGGATCGCCGGCCGTTCCCGGGGAACAGTCAAGGTCAACGAAATCGTCGGCAGCCGGGAACAGGTTTCGACTTTCGTAAGATCCCTAAACGGAGTGCCCGTGGCGGTCGAACGCTCGATGTACTGGCCGGTGGCGGGGATGACCTGGGGGGGAGCGCATTCCTCGATCGGGGCGGTCTCCACCGATCACGCCCGGCGCTGGCACCTTCCCGAGGGGGCGACCCACATCTTTGACACCTATATCCTGGCCGCCAACCCCTCCGGCCGGAGCAACCGGGTACTCTTCACCTTCCGGGACAACGCCGGCAACCAGTGGACCCACGAAGCAGTGCTCGAACCCCGGAGCCGCTACACCGTCAACGCCAAAAACATCGTCGGGACGAGCGAGGGTTTCGCCACCACCGTCGAGTCGCTCGACGACATACCGATCGTGGCGGAGCGGGCGATGTACTGGGATACCGTCCGGTGGGGCGATTGGTCTTCCGGCCACGCCACCGTCGGGATACCGGAACCGGGCGCGCCGACGCCGCCCCCTTCTCCCACGCCGCGGACCACGCCCCCGCCGCCTGCTCCCCCGCCGCCGCAGCCGACCGCCCCCCCTCCTCCGGGACCCGATCCGCCGCCGCCGCCACCTCCCCCTCCAAGCTGGTCTGAAAGATACGCCAGCCAGGTGGCCCGAATCGGCAATATCTACGTGGTCAAGGGAACCGGCACCGGAACCCGCTCCAACGTGAACTGGAGTGGTGCCCGGGGCTACGCCAACAGTTTGAACTACCTGGAAAGATCGGACTGGCGGGTGCCCAACCGGCATGAACTGGATACGATCTACACCTACCGGGGCTCACTCGGCGGCTACCGGCGAGCCCATTACTGGTCCAGTACCTCGTCCGGAGCCAACGCCTACGCCAGAGATTTCGGAACCGGGGACGGAAGGTATCATCCCCAGAGCAGGATATTCAACGTGCGGGCGGTGCGGACGCACCGAGCCGGGGATTAATTCAATCACCGCTTGAACCGAATCCGCCGGCGCCCCGCTCCGTCCCGTCGAGTTCACCGTCCTCCCGCCACCCGGCCCTTACCACCCGCTGGAAGACCAGCTGGGCCACCCTCATTCCCCGGGTCACGGTCAGGGGAAGTTTCCCGTGGTTGATCGCGATCACGCCGACCTCGCCGCGATAGTCGGAATCTATCGTCCCGGGCGAGTTGACTATCCCCAGCCCCTTCCTCAAGGCCAGTCCGCTGCGGGGCCGCAGCTGGGCCTCGTAGCCGGGAGGGAGGGCGATCCGGATTCCCGCCGGAATATACCTGATCTCGCCCGGCGCGATCACCGCTTCGCCTTCGACCGCCGCCCGGAGATCCATCCCGGCGGCGCCGGCGGTGGCGTATCCCGGCAGCTCCAGGTCTTCGCAGCCGGGCATCCGGGTCACCCGGATCTCGATCTGCTCCATTCGACTCTTCCCTCCCCGACGCCGGTGGTCAGTAGCCCGCGCCCACCGCCACCGGGCGGCGAAAGAGCACCCGGTGGAGCTGGTCGAACTCCAGGGAGATCTCCTGGTCGTCCTGGATCCTCATCCACACCCGTCCCGGCTCGATCCAGCCCCGGATCACGTCGCCGTTTTTAAGATGCGCCACCTGGAGAAGCGAATCGCCCTCCCGGTCGACGAGAATCATAGCGAGCTTGTCCTGGGAAAGCGTCAGCCGTCCGTAGTCGGTCTTGATCAGATACTCCCCGTCGATGATCTCGCCCGAGATCACGTCGCCTTCGAAGGTGACCAGGCGGTCGAGGTACTCCGGGGGGATAACGACCGGGGAGACCTCCTCCAGGTCCCCGGGGACCGGCCGGAGCCGGTCGTCGAGGAAGACCAGACCGTTGATCAGGGAGGCGTCGATCTCGAAGGGGCCGTACTCCGTCCAGCCCCGGAAGGTGTATTCGTCGACAAACAGCCCCTCGAAGTCGTCCCAGCCGCCGGAACGGAAGTAAACCCGGGCCAGGCCGGGAGCGATGGTCTCGGCGGCCGCGATCCGGTCGAAATCGATCGGGATCCGTTCCAGGCTATGCCGCCAGCGGGGGCGGAAACGGCGGCTTTCGACCTGGAAGTTCCTTTCCCAGACCTTCAGGTCCCGGACCAGGATCTCCTGGTTGTCGATGGTGTAGAGGCGGACCGCGTTGACCTCGGCGGGCGGCGTGGAAGCGCAGCCCGCGGCAAGAATAACGATCGTCGCGGCGACGGCGGCGGCTGATTTCATCGGTCGGTATCCTCCGTGGAAATTTTCGGGTTTTCTTCCGCGGGATAACTAAACTACGAATTCAAGGGCTCCAGCGTTCACGGAAAAGAATACCATCCCCCCCCGGAAGGAGGGAAGGAGCGATTGGCGCAGTCGAAGATCAGGATTCTCCCCCGGCGCTCGGGAAAGACCGCCGCCAGGCGGCAGCCGGCCAGAAATTCGGCGAACGGGGGCCGGTTCCAGGGGGGTTCGTCCCGCACGACGATGAATCTCAGGGACTTCTCTCCTTCCAGCATTTGGATGACCTCCCCGGGATCGAGCAGGCCCGAGTCGAACCGCATCCGGTTGGTATCGACCAGGTCGCCGGCGATCTCCCGTCCCGAGAGCAGGGCCAGGAGGGGGGTGACGGTGACCTGACCGAAGAGCAGGTCCGAGGGAGCCGAATTCTCCCGGATAAATTCGGCCGCCGCCCCGGCGCGGTCGAACCGGATGAAACGTTCCCGTTCGAGATACCTGCGGCCGGCGTCGATGCCGGAGGCCGCCAGAACCGCCAGCACGAGATTGGCCGCGGCCCATCTTGGCGGCGGCTCCCGGAAGCGGCCGATCATCCCGGAAAGCCCCCGGGCCGCCGTCCAGCAAAGAAAGGGCAGGGGAAGGATAAAATACTGGCTGAAGAGGGGGTCGAGCGATGCCAGAAAGGCCAGATAGACAAGACCGGCGGCGGCGACGGTCAGGCTCTCGGCCTTCCGATCGAAAAACGGCAGTGTTAGGGGCAGGATGAAGACCGCCGGATTGCGGAAGACGACGCCACGGAAGACCGAAAAGGCGGCTAGGGCCCCCGGGGGCTTGAGAAAATGATAAAGATAGACCGGGACGGTGTAGTCGCTCCCGAAGGCGGCGGCCAGGGCGAGATTCGCCGGCAGGAAGGCCGCCGCGAAGCCGGCCAGGAAAGGCCCCAGCCGCTTCCGGCGCGAGGGGCCGAGGAGGTAATACGCCGCCGGCGCCGCCCCCCAGGGCAGGGCGTAAAGGCCGACCAGCGCCCCCAGCCCCCAGGCCAGGCCGCTCCAGAAGGGCCGGCCGCGGAGAAAGGCCGCCAGGCTCAAGGAGAGAAAGAGGACCGCCAGGTTCAGACCCATCGGGTGGTTGGAGACCTTGAGCAGCTCGTAATTGAAGAGCAGAAGTCCCAGGAAGATCAGCCCCCCCCGGCCGTCCCGCTCCTTCCAGAAAACCCGGTAGAGCGCGGCGGCAGCGGCCAGGATCGGCAGAAAAGCCGTCGCCTTGCCCGCGGCGAGGTTGAAACCGGCCAGCCGGTCGACGGCGGCCAGCAGGAAAAGCTGCAGCGGCGGACGGGCGAAGAAGAAGTCCCGGTAGACCATCCGGCCCCGGTTGAGAAGGCGGGCCATATAAAAGTAAACGTTCTCGTCGCCGGAGGCGGTGTAGTGAATCCCGCGGCTCTTGAGAAAGAGGAAACCGGCCGCGGCCAGGATAAAGAGCGGCCAGCGGAGGCGGTTGAGCCAGGCCGTTCCCCCGGCGGGTGTCTCCGCCTTCTCC
>PUNC01000047.1 GCA_003551625.1 PVC group bacterium
GGATAGCTAAAAACGAAGCCTTGTGTCTTCAGGGAGGAAAAAATAAGAATAGTTGAGCGAAGCATTTAAATAGCGTATGATCGATATTATTGAA
The DNA here is from genome assembly GCA_003551625.1 of PVC group bacterium. GTDB lineage: Bacteria > Auribacterota > Erginobacteria > Erginobacterales > PUNC01 > PUNC01. Next base: position 95 of record PUNC01000047.1, read on the forward strand.
AAGCTAAATATAAACTTGTGAAGATTTATTGAGAGGATTGTGTTTTCTCTCAAGGGAGACATGCCATGACCAGGCAACTTACGGCAATTATCGAACGTGAAGGCGATGGGTATGTGGCTCTATGTCCGGAAGTGGATGTAGCCAGCCAGGGAAGTACCGTTGACGAGGCGAGAAGGAATTTGCAGGAAGCATTGGAATTATTCTTTGAGACGGCATCCCCCGAGGAAATAAAAGAAAGGCTGCGCGGAGAAGTTTACGTTACGCAAGTGGAGTTAGCCGTTGGCTAAACTGCGAACATTCTCGGGAAAAGACGTCTGCCGGATTCTTGAGGAAGACGGTTTTGCCGAAGTGAGAAGGCGGGGGAGCCATATCGTAATGCAAAAAAAGTTGCCTGGCAAAACGATAACAGTTCCAATCCCGGATCATAAAGAGCTGCGAAACGGAACTCTGTTGTCGATTATTCGCCAATCCGGCCTGCCGCGCTCCAGTTTTGAACTATAAGTTCTTGCTTGTCAAACCCGTTATCTTCCGAACACGGCAACCTTCGCCACGGGAGAAGCTTTCTCCGCCCGGGCCTGAACCCGGGTTAGAAGCAGCTATCGTGTCTCCCCGATAATCTTCCGTCGGTGATATCCCAGCCCCCTTTCCTGTACAGCCCCGGTTTATTTGCTTGACATTTGGGGCGATTTTCAGTATAATCCCGCCAAACTGGAAATCTAAACCGGAAAGGAGGGGCAGATGGCCTTCGTCTATGTCTTCCAGAGCGGCGACGAGAACCTCTACAAGATCGGCCGGACCAAGTCCGATGTCGAGAAGCGGAGAAAGGACCTCTCCACCGGCAACCCCAATCCCCTTAAGACCTACCGGGTGATCGAGACCGAACGCGACTCCCTGGTGGAAAATTACCTGCACAAGAAATTCGCCGGCAGACTCTCCCGGCGCAGCGACGCCAAGGAGTTTTACGAGATCGAACAGGACGAGCTTGACCGGGGACTGGCCGATACCGAGGAGTTCATGGCCGACTACCTGCCGCTGCTCGAGGAGGCGGAGAAACTCAAGGGGGTCGACAGCAACGGCCGGATCATCGACCCCGACCGGGAGGCGCTGGCCATCTACGAGGATCTCCAGCAGGTCACCGCCCGGATCAACACCCTCGCTTTCGAGAAGACGATCCTCGAGAACAGGCTCAAGAAGAAGATCGGCGAATGCGACGGTATCGAGGGCGTGGCCTCCTGGAAGACCCAGATCTCGATTAGGCTCAACCAGGACCTGTTGAAGCAGGAGCAGCCGGACATCTTCAAGCAGTACCAGTCGGAAAGCAAGCAGCGCACCTTCAGGCTGGTCTGAAATGATCCGCTCGGCAAGAAGCGGCTCTTTTACCTTATCCGCCTCTGCGCTCTCTCTCATCCTCGGTGTTTTCCTTGCCCCTCTGGCGCGGGGAAACGATTACGGGCCGTTCCCCCCTTCCGAGTCCGTCCACCGCGTCAGCCTCCATCGCCTCCCGGTGGAGGAAAGGATTTTGGACCGGGAGGCTATGACCGACAGGTACCGCTTCATCGGTTCGGCGGCCGAGGGGGTCTTCCTTGAAATAAGCTACAAAGAGGGGGAGGCGGGGGAGGGCTGGTATGCCGGCATTACTGCAGAAGGCCGGGTGGCGCTCGCCGAAACTTACTACAGCCCCGGCCCGCTGATCGCCGGGGGATGGGCCTACTCCGCCGACCTCAACCGGAACGACGTTCAGGACTACGTCATCTATACCTGGCTGGGCGGTTGCGGGCTGGCCGCCCACAACACCCACGTTACCTTCCTTCTCTCCTCCGGGGGCGGCTACCGGCCGGTCACGGTCACCACCAAGATGCTCGACTTCGAACCCTTTATCTGGGTTGAGGGGCGCCCGGCCTTTATCCACACCGGGTTCGGCGGCGTCTCGGCGGACCGGGACGGGAAGCCGCGCAACTTCTGGATCTTCAACCTCCTGGTTTTCGAGGGCGACCGCCTGGAGATCCGCAACGACCTCCACCCGAACTTCCCCCGTGTCGTCTGGTATTCATACGCCCCCAACTACGAGGAGACCGACAAGATCACCGCGGAACAGAGGGAAGAACTCCTTCGCAAAGTCCAGAACGAGATCCGCTCGCAGATTTGAGGGCTTTTCGCCTGCCGGCTTCGCCAGTCATAATCCGGAGCAGTCCGGCCGGCTGTAGGGTAGGGGGGTAGTCTTAAAACCCATTTTCAGGCCTAAAAAACGCTTCTAAGGCCAATTATAAGGGCGAAATTAGGGATAACCGTTTGGCAGATAAAGACATCCCGTGGTCCGACCCTGGATTAACTCTCGCCGGTATGTGCCGGGAAAATCTTTGAAATAGGAATGAGCTGTGACAAGCTATGACAGGCTGCTGTGACAAGCTGCGACACTATGCTTCGACAGACTTTCGACGGGACTTGCGACAGTCTGTGGTGCTCTGAAACGAGCTCGAAAGGGTACGGTTCCCGAGTTGTCTCAGAAATCCTTTTGGTCAACAAGGTCGTAAACAGAAATTCTGGCTTTTGGGTTCTGACTTCTGAATTCTGCCGTTAGGGAATTGTCAATTGTCAAGGGTTGACCCCAAAGATTATTGACTTAACATCAAATATGATGTAGGCTTGTTTTGGAATTTAATGTGGAATTCTATTAATGAGCAAAACTAATTTTGATGTTTATCTGGAAGAGCAGTTGAAGGACAAGGCTTTCGCCGAGCGCTTCGAGCGCGCGGGGGAGGCGTGGGATGTCGCGATCCAGATAGCCGCCCTCCGGAAAAAAGCGGGCCTTTCCCAGAAAGACCTCGCTCGTAAATTAAAGACCTCCCAGCAGCAAGTCAGCCGCCTGGAGTCTCCGGCGTATGAAGGCCACTCGTTGAGTATGCTGCGCCGCGTGGCTCAGGCGCTGAACGCGCGTATTAATCTGAACTTCGAGCCGGAGCCTACGCTTCAATTTTCGGTGGCGGAAAAGAGGGCCAAATACAAATCCTCCCCCTCCAAAAAGAAAAAAAGGTAAGGCGGAGCAAATCGTGACGAAGCAATTAAGGTCGAGCTGGCCGCCGCTCCTGCACGGAGTAATGGAGGGTGAGTGGAGATCCCGATAGTCGTTCATCGGGACTGATCACTGTTTTCCCTGGGGCTATTTGTGAATAACCGGTCGGGCGATAAAGATATCCCGTGGTCTGATTCTGAA
>PUNC01000057.1 GCA_003551625.1 PVC group bacterium
CTTCCGCCCCCGTAGCTCAGAAGGATAGAGCACAGGTTTCCTAAACCTGGTGTCGCGCGTTCGAATCGCGCCGGGGGTATCCCGTCCCGGGGGTGTTTTCGGAGGGCTTTTCTTTGTTGTCACCCCCGGCCGTTTCCTTCGCGGGCAGCTCTCCAGTCTCGCGGGTCGCGGACAGCTCTTCAGGCTCGCGCGGAGTGGGCGTCTCTTCAGTCTTACGCGGTGCGGGCGCCTCTTCACCTTCGCGGGTCGCGGGCGTCTCTTCAATCTCGCGGGTCGCGGCAGCCTCTGCAGTCTCACGCGGAGCGGGCGTCCCTTCACCTTCGCTTCGTCCGGGTCCTTCTTCGCCTCCCGCTTTTATTATTTCGGAAATAACCACCGTCGCGCTCAGTCCCACCCAGAACACCGTCGCCGCCGCCAGCGATTCTATGGTCGCGAAGCCGAATCCCCGGAGAAGACCGAAGAGCGGCGGCGCGATCAGGGCTCCCGCCCAGACGCCCTCTCCCCGAAGTTTCTTCCGGACCAGGATCCGTCCGGCCACGGCCTGAAACAGAGCGGTGAGAACGGCCGCGCTCAGGATCCAGGCCACCTCCATCGAGACCCGCAGCCGGACAAGTCCCGCCATCTGTTCCGACAGGAAGTTTTGCCACCGGAGCAGGTGGAAGAGGGGATAAAGCGCGGCCGGGATAAGGGCGAAGATCACCGCCGGAGATATTTTCCGGGCGGGCGGGGGAGGGGGCTCCCCGGCCGTCAGGAGGGGATAGTACTCAAGCAGCGGGGGCAGCCGAAGCCGGCGGTCATCGTTCTCTTCCGAAGTTCCCGGACGCGGTTCGGCGTCCCCCGGAAGCTTCGACTCGTTCGGCCGCTCGAAACTGAAGGATTCGGTCTCCATTTTTCCAGTTCTCCATCTCCGCATTGGAATCAAAACCATAGCATACCAGCCGCCGTCGGCGCAGGCAAACCCCTTATCGGGCATCGTGTTTCCATAATACACACTCGAACGGGGCCTGACCGTTCCCTTGCGTGGTCGCCGGCTCTTGATATCCGGCCGTTTCCGGGAAAAAACAGGGAATATCGCCGTTTCCCGGCGGTATCTGGGAGATGGAACGCGAATTGCTCCTCTTGGTGGCGACAGGAGAATTTATCCGGGTGGCGCCCGGTAAACCCCAAACCAAGAAGGAGGGAAAGATTATGAGTAACGGCGTTAAGAGAAGGTTCAAGCGCTGCTTGGCGGTTCTCTTCGTTCCGCTGCTGGCGGTTCCCATGTTATGGCTGCTGACCGGCTGCGGCACGGATGATTGGGAGGTCCCGGAACCGGAGGGGCCGCCTCCGGCCGAACAGCCCGAGCCGATGTTTTAAGAGGGTAAACCGCACGTCTGAAACTTAAACTTAACTGAAAAGAGGAGAAAAAAAGATGAAGAAAACCGCGATGAGAATATTTTCCGGCGCCGCCGGGCTGGCGATCGTATTCGTGCTGGCGTGGGCGCTGCCCGCCGCCGCCCAGCCGCCTCCGGCGCAGCCGGACGCTCCGCCTCCGCCTCCGGTTGCTCTGCCGGAAGAGGCAATCGAGGTGGGCGACGAAGAGCTGGAGATGGCCGCGGAGGCCTATATGGCGATAATGGAGTTGCAGCACGAGCTGCAGGATGATCTGGCCGACGTCGAAGACCAGCAGGAGATCCAGCAGCGGATCGCCCAGGCCCAGTCGCAAGCCGCGGAGGCGGTCTCCGAGGCCGGACTCGAGATGGCGGAATACGAGCAGATCATCAGAGCCATCGAGCAGGATGATCAGCTGCGGACCGCCTTCATAAGGAAGATCCAGCCTTAACCGGCATCACCGCCGAAAAAATGAGGCGGGCAAGGGCCCTCAGCCGGGGCTTTTGCCCGCCTCAATCTTTTTCGCCCCGCCGCGCCCGGGCCAGCCGTTGATAGAGGGTCTTCCGGGATATTCCCAGAATGTCGGCGGCCCGTTTCTTGTTGCCGCCGGTAAACTTGAGGACGTGCTCGATGTAGCGCGTCTCGATCTCGGCCAGGGTCCGCGGTCCGGTCGCCGGGAAGAGGCCGGGCGGAACCGGGGAGCGGCCCCGCGGGAAGGGGTTTCCGCCCCGGATCCGGGCCGGAAGGTTCTCGGGCCGGATCTGTTCCCCGCTGCAGAAAGTAACCGCCCGTTCGACGGCGTTCTGCAACTCCCGGACGTTGCCGGGGAAGGGGTAGTCGAGGATAAGTTCGAGCGCGGCCCGGGAAAACCCCCGGACCTGCTTGCCCATCCGGGTGCTGAAAAGAACCAGGAAGCGGTTGGCCAGAAGCTCGATATCGTCTCCGCGCTCGCGCAGCGGCGGCACCCGGAGGGTAAACGTCTCCAGCCGGTAGAAGAGATCGTCGCGGATTCTGCCTTCCCGGACCGCGGCGGTCACGTCCTGGTGGGTGGAGGCGAGAATCCGGACATCGACTTTCTGCTCGCGATTGCTGCCCACGGGGCGCATTCGGCCGTCCTGCAGGATCCGCAGGAGTTTCGATTGCAGGGCGATCGGCATCTCCGCGATCTCGTCCAGGAGGAGCGTTCCGCCTTCGGCTTCTTCAAAGAGCCCCTTCCGCGCTCCCCGGGCCCCGGTGAAAGCCCCGGCCGAATGGCCGAAGAATTCGCTCTCCATCAAGGTCTCCGGAACCCCGGCGCAGTTGACCGCCAGGAAGGGGCCCTGCGCCCGTTCGCTGCAGCAGTGGATGGCGTTGGCCACCAGTTCCTTGCCGGCGCCGGACTCGCCCAGGATCAGGACCGGGCCCTGGGCGCGCGCGATCTGCTTGATCTGGTTGAAGAGCTCGCGCATCGGCCGGCTTTTGCCGAACATCCCGTGAAAGGTGTCGGCCGCCAGGGCTTTCCGGAAACCTTCGACCTCGGCCCGGAGCCTGCGGGTTTCCAGGAGACCCGCCATCCGGTGCATGAAATGACGCAGATCGAGCGGCTTGGTCAAAAAATCGTCCGCTCCGGACTTGAGCGCTTCCACGGCCTGGGCCACCGTCCCGAAAGCCGTGATGATCAGGAAGGCCGGCGGCAGGGGAAGGGATTTCACTTTTTTCAGGAATTCCAGGCCGTCGGAACCGGGCAGACGCAGGTCGCTGACGACCAGATCCGGCCCCCAGCGGGAGAGCAGGGGGAGGGCCTTCTCGGCGCTGGTCAGCCACCGCGCCCGCAGTCCGGCGTCCTTTATCTCTTCGGCCAGAAGTTCGGCCAGGCCTTCGTGGTCCTCGACGATGAGGACTTTCATTCCCTTGAGATTGGGATAGTCGCTCATCGGGCTTCCCGTTCACCTTCCGGTTCATCGGGAGCGATACTTCCCATCGGGAGAATCAGGCGGAAGCAGGCGCCCTTTCTTCTCCGACGGTCAACCTCCACCCGTCCTCCGTGCTCTTCGGCGATTCCGTGAACCACCGCCAGCCCCAGGCCGGTGCCTTTGCCCACCGGCTTGGTCGTGAAGAACGGTTGAAACAGTTTCGACAGGTGGCGTTCGTCCACGCCCGGACCGTCGTCCTCCACCGAGAAGACGATATCCCCGCCCGCCAGACGCCGGCTTATCCGCACGTTCCCCCCCGGGGCGGCCTGGACCCCGTTGCGGAGAAGGTTGGCCAGGGCCTGCTCGACCCGCGCCGGATCGACGTCCAGGACCGGGTCGCTGCCGCCCCGATCGATGAGCCTGGTTTTTTCGCGGGCCGCTTCGTCCTCGACCAGGGAGAGCGCGGACCGGGCCAGCCCGGAGGCCCGGACCTTCCAGCGTTCGATTTTATTGCGGCGGCTGAAGTCCAGCAGCTGCCGGATGATGCGATCCATTCTCCGCGCTTCCCGCTGGATATCGTTTATGGAGCGCTGCTCTTTCCCGGTCAGTCCCCCCCGGCGCAAGAGACGCTGGGTCTTGGCGTCCACCAGGCTTAAGGGAGACCCCAGCTCGTGGGCGACCCCGGCCGCCAACTCACCGATCGCCGCCAGCTTCTCCGTCTGCCGGAGTCTTTCTTCCAGGCTCTCCTGGCGTTCGCGCCGGCGCCTGATCTCCCGCCGCGCCCGGTCGATGTTGTCCATCATCCGGTTGAAATGGCCGCCCAGCGCGAAGAGTTCCCGGGGGCCGCCCGGCATCCAGCGATGCCGGTGGTCGCCTTCGGCGATCTTGGTCATACTTCGGGAGAGACGGTTGAGGTGCTTGCCGAAGACCCGGTGATGGCCGTAGAAGACCGCGCCGGTCAGGCCGAGGAAACCCAGGATGAAGAGTCCCGCGGTCCGGTACCTGATCCTGCGGATATGCTCTTCGAAATCGCTGTAACGGCGGGTCAGCTGAAGCAGGCCGGTGATCCTGCCCCCGGGGTCGGTCAGCGGAATAAAGTAGGAGTAAACATACCGCCCCCCGACCTCGCCGTATCTTCCGTGTTCTTCACCTTCCGCCACGCGTTCGCTGATCTCTTGGCGTTCGATCTCCCCTCCGTGGGAAACCGTGTCGGAAACCTGGCGGCCATCGGCGTCGTAAAGGTAAGCTCCGTAGACGTGGCTGATGGCAAAAGCCGACTCCAGCGCTTCGGCGATGCTTCCCTCCCGCTCGCGGAGCAGGGCGTGGCTCAAGGGACGTTTGATCGCGCGCGCCACCATCTCCAGGTCTTTCTGCATCCTGTTCTCTACCTGGCGCTCAAAGACCCGCAGGCTCCACCACGCTCCCGCCGCGGTCAGCGCTCCCATCGGCAGCAGAACGTAGAGAATGAGCGCGGTTTTTAGATTAACGAGTCGCTTCTTTCCGCCCGGAGATTTTTTCGCAGCATCGGCCATCGGAATAGAAGAATCTCCTCTTTTGAAAATTATTTCGCGGGTTATGTCCGGAGAGTATTAAGGATACATGTAACTATAATACACACTGCAGGTGGATGTCAAATTCAGTCCGCCCAAGCCGGTCGCGTCGATTCGGTATTGACCCCTGAAAGCTCGTCCGGTAAATTGTACTGACAAGGAGAGTTATCCCGACGCCCGTTACAGTCTTTCGGGCGGGAATTCTAACCGGAGGAATATTATGAGTGGATGGAGATTGTCGGCGCTGGCCCTGTCCCTGGCGGTTCTCTTCGGCTGCGTGAAGATGGAGCAGGAGATCACCCTTAACGCCGATGGGTCGGGCAGCGTCAATTTTATGTACGCTATGGGCGAGCAGATGATCGCCCAGATGGAAGCGATGAAAGAGATGGCCAAGGATATGGAGGGAATGGAGGTCGAAGATACCGGGTTCGAGTTCGACGAGGCCAAGGTCCGCGAGGGATTTGAAAAATACCAGGAGCTGGGAATCACCCTCAATAACGTGAAGACCGATACCAGGGACGGCTGGCGTTACGTCCACCTCGATTTTGATTTTCAGGATATTTCCCGCCTGCGGGAAGTCGAGGGCTTCGGGGAGATTAACCTGAGAATCAGGAAGAACGAGGACGGTGATTACGTGATCTCCTACGCCGCCGGCGACGATCACGATATGATGGACACCGATCCCGATATGATGGCGATGATGCTGCCGATGCTCAAGGGGATGCGGGTCGCCACCAGGATCAACACCCCGACCGACATCATCTCCACCACCGCCCCGATCCGGACGGCCCGTTCCGCCGCGTTCGTGATCGATGTCGATGAGGATCCCGACAGCGTCAAGCAGCTCCAGCGGATGAAATTCGAGGTCGTCTTTTCCGGGGAAGGGGTCGAAATTCCCGAGATCGATTAATTTTCTCCGGGGGTCTATTCATTGGATAAATTGGGGCCGCGGTTCCCCCGGGGAGCCGCGGCCCCTTGTATTTTTCGTGAATAAACCCTATCCGGGATGATCAAATCAAGTAAGCGAAGACGCGGATGAAATATTTTTCAACATTGCTGCTGATCGTGCTTTGCTCCGGATGCGCCTCCCGGGTGAGGTTTCGCAGCGTCGATTTTCACGACTACCGGGAGCCGGAAGACCCGCTTGCCGTTTCCGGGGGACCGGCACCTCTTCTGGAAGGGGAAAGGCTGGTCTTCGCGGTGAGCTGGCGGAGGATCTCGGTGGGAGAGCTGATTATGGAGAATCACGGCCTGGTGGATTATGAGGGTTCTCCGGCCTATCATCTCTCGGTCCGGACGCGTTCCAACCGGTTTCTTTCCCGGATTTACCGGATAGAAAACGAGTATCATACCTGGATGTGCGCCGAGAAGATGGTGCCCTTGAAATTCGAAAACACCACCCGCGAAGGCCGCCGGCGCCGTTCCGAGACGATCGTCTACGACCACGACCGCGGGCGGGTCTCGCGCGAGTCGAGGGGCGACATTACCGATTACGACATCCCTCCGGGCGCTCAGAACTATTTCAGCCTCATCTACTGGGTCCGGGGAGGCGAGTTGCTGGCCGGCGGGAGCCTGGAGACGGTGGTGAACGACGGAGACAAGAACTGGGACGTGTCGGTCAACGTGCTGGAGCTGGGGGCGATTGAAAGCGAGCCCCTGGGAATGGTCAGCGCCTTCGCCCTGGAGCCGCGGGCTTCGCACCAGGGGGAGGAGCTGGAGGAAGCGACCATCAGGGTCTGGGTTTCGAATGATCGCCGCCGCCTGCCCCTGGCCTTCGAGGTCAACGCTCGAATCTTCGGCCGGGCGCTGGCGGTCCTGGACCGGGCCGATCTGCCCCCCCTTCCCGAGACCGAGTTGGCCTCCGATTCCCCGGGCTCCGAGACCTGGGTGGAGGGAAGAACCGCCGCCGACCCCGCCTTCTTCCTGATCGTCCCCCCTCTGGGCTCGCGTCCCTGATCGACTTCCCCCGTCCGCGCCTTTTGTGATTCTTTCCGCCCTTCAGGGGTGCTATTATGTCTCCCGGCAGTTCAGGCGGAAGCAAGATTCGATGGCTATCCAATACTACAGCACCAACCGTTCACTCCGGCTTGAGGGTTTCCGGCCTTTTACCAAGCTGGTCTCTTTCCCCGAGGCTTTATTGATGGGTCAGGCTCCGGACGGAGGCCTCTTTATGCCGGCTGAAATCCCCCGCCCTGACCCGGCGATCTTTGCCCGGCTCCAGGGCCGGCCTTACGCGGCGGCGGCGGTGGAGGTGATGAAACTTTATCTCGGAGAACTCGTCTCCGGGACCGACCTCGAAGAGATCTGCCGCCGCGCTTACGACTTCGAGGTCCCGCTGGAGCCGGCGGGAGGCCGCCGCTACGTCCTCCGGCTCGACCGGGGGCCCACCGCTTCTTTCAAGGACTTCGCCGCCCGGCTGATGTCGAGGCTGATGAGCCATTTCCGCCCCCCCTCCGGCCGCCTTAACGTGCTGGTGGCCACTTCCGGCGACACCGGAAGCGCCATCGGCGAAGCCTTTAAGGGGGTGGAGGGGATCGATGTCTTCATTCTTTACCCCGCCGGGGAGGTCAGCCCGCGGCAGAAAAAACAGCTCGACACCATCGGGAAGAACGTTTCCACCCTGATGGTTTCGGGAAAGTTCGACGACTGCCAGGAGATGGTCAAGCGGGCCTTCCTGGACCCGGAACTGGCGGGCTTGAACCTTACCTCGGCCAACTCCATCAATATCGGCAGGGTGCTTCCCCAGTGCGTTTACTACATCTGGGCCTACGCGCAGGTGGCCGCCGGCGTCGAGAAGGTTGTGATCAGCGTGCCGTCGGGCAACTTCGGCAACGCTTTCGGCTGCGAGATCGCCCGCCGGATGGGTCTCTCCCTGGAAAGATTGCTGATGCCGACCAACGCCAACGACGAGTTCCCCGCTTTCCTGGCCGACGGCGAATACCGGAAGGTTTCTCCTTCCCGGCCCTGCATCTCCAACGCCATGAACGTCGGACATCCGAGCAATCTCGCCCGCTTCTTCGATATTTACGGGGGGATGATGGACCGGGAGGGGAGGGTGCACCGCCTTCCGGAGATGGATAAGATGCGGGAGTCCATCTTCTCCGTTTCGGTCTCGGATGACGAAACCCGGCGGACGATCGGTGAAGCCTGGCGGGAGCGCCGGTTGCTCCTGGAGCCGCACGGCGCCGTGGGTTGGAAGGGGCTCAACGATTTTCTTTCCGCTTCCGGTTTCAAAGGCCCCGCGATCTCGGTGGAGACCGCCCACCCGGCCAAGTTTCCCGAAGAGATCGAAAGAATTCTGGGCTTCACCCCGGATTCCCCGCCCAGCCTCGCGGCTCTCGACAGCCGGGAAGGCGAGGCGATCAACCTCGAGGGCGGCTATCCGGACTTCAAGGCATTTTTGCTCGAAAACGCCGCCGGGGAAGAATAAAAGTTAAGTTGATAGAGTTGATAAGATGATAAGGTTCGGGGTTCAAAGGCTGAGAGGTTAAAAGTTTAACCCCATCAAAATCGGGAACGAAATCGCTGTCGAAAATTGGTTGATTTCCCACCCTGGTAACCGGGAGAACGGATATGACCGGGCCAATCCTGCTGCTGATCGCCCTGATCACCATCATTGCTTCCTTCATCGTCATCAAGATCGCCGCGATCGCCTTGATGCTGACCGGTATGGAGGAGAAGAAGGCGGCCTTTCAGGCCCTTTCGGCCTTCACCGGCACCGGTTTCACCACCCGCGAGGCCGAGTCCGTGGTCAACTATCCTTCCCGCCGCCGGATAATAATGATTCTGATGGTCCTGGGAAAATCCAGCCTGGTGGTGGTTCTGGCCAGCCTGCTCTCTTCCTTTTTTATGGCCGAAGGGCTAAACCTGGTCTTTTATATCCTGGCGCTGATAGTCGGGGTTTATCTGCTCTATTTTCTCTGGAGCCGCTCCAAACTGGCGGAAAAGTGGAATTTCCGCCTGGCCGAACGTTTTCGTCACCTCAAGGTGCTGGAAGAGAAGACGGTCGAGGATATTCTGCAGGTGGACCCGGAATACGGGGTGGTCGAGGTCCGGGTCCGGACATCCAGCGACGCGGTGGGAAAGACCCTGGCCGAACTGGCTCTCTCTCAGAAAGGAATGCTGGTGCTGAACGTTCGCCGCGCCGGCGGCCTGATTCCCGCCCCCGCCGGCGACCAGGAGATCAGGGCCGAGGATCTCCTGCTTATCTACGGTCACCGTGGAAAGATCCGCGAAATGTTCTCCGGGGTTTGAGATGAGGATCGCCATCGATGGACGCTGGATTTTTCCCCAAATCTCCGGGATCGGGCGGGTCACCGAGAAACTGGTCTTTCATCTCGGCAAACTGGACCGGGAGAATCATTATCTAGTCATCTTCAACGATTCCGCCCTGCGCGACCGCTACCGGAAACTGTGGGAAGATTTCTCGAATATTGAGACCGAACTGGTTCCCTGGCCGCCTTTTTCGCCCCGGTCGCACCTTCTCTTGCCGCGCCTTCTGAAGCGCCGGGGGACGGATCTGTTCCATTCCACCAATTTCCTTTGTCCGCTTCTTCCCGGTGGCCCCCGGATGGTGGTTACGGTTCACGACCTGATCCCGCTGAAGTTTCCCCATTTCACGCCCCGGGCGAAGAAGACCCGGTTCAATTTCGCGTTTCGCTGGCTTCTGCGCCGCTCGCTGGCCCGGGCGGACCGGGTGATAGCGGTCTCCCGGCATACCCGCTCCGACCTGATCGGGGAGACGGGTCTCGACGCCGGGCGAATCGCCGTGGTATATAACGGGATCGACGAGAGATATCGCCCCCGGGAGCCGTCGGGAACCAGGGAGTTATTGAAGGAGAGATACGGGATCGACCGGCCTTACTTTCTTTTTGTCGGCCGGCTCGACCCCTACAAGAATCTTCCGCGCCTGATCGAGGCCTACGCCCGCTATTGCCGCCGAAACGGGTCGGCGCCCGATCTGATAATAGTAGCCGCGCCCGATCCCCGCTATCCCGACCCCCGGGACTTGGCTTCCCGGTTGAACCTGGGTTCGCGGTTCAAGATGGTGGAAGGGGTGCGGGAGGAAGACGACCTGGTATCGTTTTACAACGGCGCCGTGGCCCTGGTGCTGCCGTCGCTTTACGAGGGCTTCGGTCTTCCTCCGCTGGAGGCGATGGCCTGCGGCACCCCGGTGATATGCTCCGACCGGGCTTCTCTCCCCGAGGTCGTCGGCGACGCGGCGGTCCTGGTCGATCCGGAAAGGACGGAGGCGATCGCCGACGCCCTGGGCCGGGTGGCCGCCGACCCCGGGCTGCGGCAAAGTCTCGGTGAAAAGGGACTCCGGCGCGCCGCCGCTTTTTCCTGGGAGAAGACCGCCGAGGCCACCGCGGCCGTTTACCGCGAAATAATGAGCACGCCGGTTCATAAGAGTTGAGAATCTTATGCGGATAGCGCTTATTCACGATTGGCTCAACGGAATGAGGGGAGGGGAGAGGGTTCTGGAGGCGATCTGCGAGCTCTACCCTTCGGCGGATATCTTCACTCTTTTCGCTCAGCGGGAGAAGCTGTCTTCCGCCCTGGCCCGGATGCCGATTCGGACGTCCTTTGTCCAGCAGCTGCCTTTCGTCTTCCGGGCCTACCGATGGTTCCTTCCCGTCTTTCCCCTGGCGGCGGAAGGTTTCGATCTTCGCGGTTACGATTTGGTGATAAGCACCAGCCATTGCGTGGCCAAGGGCGTCCGCCCGGCGGGGGCCGGGCACATATGTTACTGCTTTACGCCGATGCGCTATGTCTGGTTTCTGACCGATGACTACCTCGGCACCCGGGGGGGGATGAAAAGGTGGCTTTCCCGGCCGGTTTTGAGTTACCTGCGCCGCTGGGACCGCTCCTCCAGCCGCCGGGTGGATCATTTTGTCGGGATCTCCAAAAACGTTGCCGGGCGAATCGAGGCCGTCTACAATAGGAGTAGCGGGGTGCTCTATCCCCCGGTCGATACCGAGTATTTTCGCCCTTCGGATCGCCACGGGGATTATTTTCTGGTGGTCTCCGCCCTGGTGCCTTATAAAAGGGTTGATCTCGCGGTGGAGACCTTCAATCGTCTCGGTTTGCCGCTCAAGATCGTCGGGACCGGCCCCCTGGCGAGAACGCTGAAGCAGTCCGCCGCCGCCAACATCGAATTTTTAGGCTGGATCGACGATCTTCAGCTGCGAGATTATTACCGCGGTTGCCGGGCGCTGATATTCCCCGGCGTCGAGGATTTCGGGATTGTCCCCCTGGAAGCGATGGCCTGCGGCCGGCCGGTAATCGGGCTGGGGAAGGGAGGCCTGCTGGAGACGGCCGTTCCCTGGACGGAGGCGGAACGCCGCCCCGCGACCGCGGTCTTCTTCTACCGGCAGGAGGCGGATTCGCTGGCCGGTGCGGTCAAGCTCTTCATCGAGAAAGAGCGGGAGTTCGATCCGGCCGCCATCCGCCGCCACGCCCGGGATTTCGACCGCCGGCTTTTCAAGGAGCGTTTCTCGAAAATGGTCTCGGATTTCCTGAAAAGCGGGCGGCGCGGGTGAAGCCGGCGGCGGTCTCCCGGATTATGAATAATCCGGGGTAAACTTAGCATCTTCAGACTGTTAATGATCCGGGTCCATCGATCGACTATTTGTATCTCCATCGTCACCATCGTGGTTGACGGGGTGGTGGTGGCGGCTTCGCTGCTGGCGGCCTACTGGCTGAGCTTCCGGTCTCCGCTGGTCGAATACTTTCCGATTCCGCTGGGAATCCCTCCCCTGGGGGAATACCTGCGGGTCCTGCCGGTGGTGGTGGTGGTTTTCTGGATTATGCTCAAGAGTTTCAACCTCTACCGGAGCAAGACCTTCTTCTCCCCGGGCTGGCACCTCTCCGCGATCGGCCGGGCGGTGACGGTTTCGATCTTCGCCCTGATGGCGCTCACCTTCCTCTACCGGGAGGATTTCACCTATTCCCGCCGGCTGGTCGCCTGGTTCTGGGTGATCTCGATCCTGGCCCTGACCGTTTCCCGTTACGCCCTGGATAAACTGGAGGCCTGGTGGTGGTCCCGCAGCCGGGATCTCAGGAAGGTCCTCGTCCTGGGAGAGGGCCGCAACGCCCGCCGGCTGCTGGCCGCGATCAAGTCTAACCCCCGCTGGGGGGTCGTGCTGGACGGCTTGGTCTGGGTGGACAGTCCGCCCGAAAAGGAAGAAGTCTACGGCGTGGAGATCCGGGGGCGAATAACCGATTTCCCCGTCATCATCCGGACCAATCCCGTCGACGAGGTAATCCTGACCCGGATGGATCTTCCTCACGACCAGATTTTGCGGATAATAGTGGAATGCGAAAAGAACCTGATCGATTTCAAGCTGGTGCCGGATATGTTCGCGATTCTTACCAGCCGCGTCGATATCGTGAATCTTGAGGGCTTGCCGCTTCTGGGGCTGCGAAAACTTCCTCTTCACTCGGCCTGGAACCGCTTCGTCAAACGCGGTTTCGATCTGGCCGGCGCCTCGATCGGCCTGATCGTCTCCTCCCCGCTGCTTCTGATCTGCGGCGTGTTGATCAAGCTGACCTCCCGGGGCCCGGTCATCTACCGGCAGGAAAGGATGGGGGAGAACGGACGCGTCTTCCTTCTCTACAAACTCCGGACGATGCCGGTCGGAGCGGAGAAGGACGGACCGGTCTGGTCGATCAAAGACGATCCCCGGGCCACGCCGGTGGGCGGGGTATTGAGGAAGCTCAGCCTGGACGAGCTGCCCCAGCTCTGGAACGTCATCAAGGGAGATATGAGCCTGGTCGGGCCCCGGCCGGAGAGGCCGGTTTTCGTGGATCGCTTCAAGGAGTCGATACCCAGGTATATGTCCCGTCACCTGGTGAAATCGGGGGTTACCGGCTGGGCGCAGGTAAACGGCTATCGCGGCGATACTTCGATCAAGGCCCGGCTGGCCCTGGATATGTACTACCTGGAAAACTGGTCGATATTTTTCGACCTCAAGATTCTTTTCCGGACCGTCTTCGGCGGGACTTCCCCCTCCCCGGTTATTACGGCCGAATCAGAATCGGAGATCCCAGGGTGACGAAGTCGTAGACCTCTTCCTCGGCCGGGTGGAGAAGCCGCACGCAGCCGAAGCTGACCTCTTCACCGAGCGTCTCCTCCTCGTGGGTTCCGTGAATCCCGTAGGCTCCCGGCGGAGACTTGAATTCTATCCAGCGGGTCCCCAGCGGATAGTCGGGATCGTCGGCGGTGACGACCCTCCGATGATAGGGATCGGTCCAGGCGGGCTCGACCAGCTTCCGGAGAACCTCGAATTCGCCTTCCGGCGTACTGTCGTAAATCCCCAGCGATACCGGGTAGGAGCGGATGAATTTATCCTCCAGCCAGACCGAGAGTTCCCGCTCGCTCTTGTCCACTTCGATCCGGAAAGGCCCCTCGATCACCCTCAGGGACTGCCCGGACCTGATCAGGTCCGGGTTTTCGATGTTGTTGATCCGCGCCAGCAGTCCGGTGCCCACCCGCATCCGGCGGGCGATTCCGCTTAAAGTGTCGCCGGGTCGGACCTGGTAGGTCGTGCCCAGCTCGCGGATTTCTTCCCAGGTCAGATCCCTTTTCTCGACCGGTTCCACTTCCGGGACGATCTCCACCACCTCCACCGGCTCCAGGATCTCTTCCTCGAGTTCTACGGCCGGCTCCGGCAACGGTTCCGGCGGGGGGAGGGTTTCGGGTCGGGGACGGGCCGCGCAGCCGGCCAGGAATAAGGCCGCGATTATCAGGGTCGCGTTTCGAATCATCATCTTTCCTCCGGTTGATAAACCACAATAGTTGACTTTAATTACCTTCGCCCTTAAATTATTCCAGACGGGTATTCTTCTGGCAACCGCTAACGCGAAAAAAACTTTCTTTCCAACCTGTTACCGCCACCGCGCGCTTGTCCGGCTCGGAAAGGAATTTCTATTATGGCGGATAGCCTCAAACGTATCTCAGCCGAAAAGTTCACATCGTGGCTGGATCGGCTTTCCGAGCGGAGGGAGGTCTTCTTCCCCCGCCCGGGTGAACCCGACTGGGTCTTTGAGCGCTGGGAGGCCGGCGGCTGTTTCGAAGTTTCTCCCTATCGCGCCCTGGAGTCGGTAAAAAGTTTCCTTTTCCCTTCCCGCTCCCGGGTCGCCGATTTCCCCGCCGACCAAACCGGGCTCCCCCCGCTTCGGGAAACGGTCGTGGCGGGACTGAAGGCTTGCGATCTGAGATGCCTTCCGGTTCTCGATTATATCTTTCTACAGGGGGATCACCGGGAACCTTTTTACGCCCGCCGGAGGGAAAGCCTGACCTTGATCTCCTTCGACTGCACCGGATTCAAGGAGACCTGTTTCTGTCCGATAGTAGGCGGGGCGCCTCACCCGGATACCGGTTTCGACTTGAATTTCAGCCCCTGGGGGGACGATTTTCTGGTAGAGATCGGAAGTGAAAAAGGGCGGGCCTTGATGGAGGAGGCCGGCGACCTGTTTACCGCCGCCCCGTTATCCGCCGCCGCCGCGCGCCGCGACGCCCGCCAGGGGGTTGAGAGCGCTCTCCGCGCTCAGCTTTCGGCCCAGGGACAGATCGAGAAGGCTCCGTCGGCGGCCGTGGTCCGATCCCGAAGCGAAGATGGATTCTGGAAGAAGGAAGCGGTCCCCTGCGTGGAATGCGGGGCCTGCAACCTGGTCTGCCCCACCTGCCATTGCTTCATTCTCGAGGAAGCCGGGACGGCGGAGTCGGCGGCGCGCTGGAGAAACTGGGATTC
>PUNC01000053.1 GCA_003551625.1 PVC group bacterium
AAAAGCGGGGCTTCGCAATGATGTGGTCCGCCTTCGCTAAAGCTATGGCGGACAAGACTACGAGCGCGGCACTCCCAAGGAGCGTTTAGGGTTTGGCCGACGCGGCCTTCGGGCGGGGTTTTTTAGCTTCCCGCAGGTATGAGCGGGCCAGTTTGGCGCCCTCGAAGATGGCCTCGTAGCCGGTGCAGCGGCAGAGATGCAACTCCAGGGCGTCGAGGAGCTCGTCGTCGGTCGCCGACGGCTTTTCGTTGAAGAGCGCGTAAAGCCGCATCACGATGCCGGGGGTGCAATAGCCGCACTGCACGGCGCCGGAGTCCACCAGTGCCCGCTGAATGGGATGAAGCTTACCGACACCGCCGGCGAGGGATTCGATGGTGACGACTTCGCCGTCCCGGCATTTCGAGGCGGGAGTGACGCAGGCCTTGACTGCGCTGCCGTTTAGCACCACGGTGCAGGCGCCGCAGCTGGCGTCGTCGCAGCCCCGCTTGGCGCCGGTCAGGTCAAGCTTGTCGCGGAGGATGTCCAGGAGCTTCTCCCATCCTTCAAGCTCGACGGTTCTCCGCACGCCGTTGACGGTCAGGGTAATTTTTTCAGACATAGCAGTGCTCCGTGTTTTTCAGGATTTTTTGGCGGCGGATTTGCCTTCCAGCGCCTTCTTGATCTTGTCGGGGGTGACCGGGAGTTCGCGGAACTCCACGCCGATCGCGTCCTGGATCGCGTTGAGGATACAGGGGGCGACGGCCACCACGGGGTGCTCCCCGATGCCCCGGGCGCCGAAGGGGCCGACCGCGCCGGGGTTCTCCACGCAGACCACCGTCTGTTTGCCCGGCGCGTCCTTGATGGTCGGGAAGCGGTATTTCTTGAAGAACGGGTTGAGGGCCTTGCCCTCGGCGTCGAAACGAAGTTCCTCGTGGAGGGCGGCCCCGATCCCCATCATCACGCCGCCGACGATCTGGCCGCGGATCTGCAGGGGGTTGATCACCCGCCCCACGTCGAAGGAGGAGGCGAAGTGGTCGACGATCACCCGTCCGGTCTGCTTCTCGATCCGGATCTGGCAGGCCTGGGCGCCGAAGGTGTAGTCCACGCCCGCGCTGCCCTGGCCGGTCTCCGGGTCGAGGCCGGAGTAGCGGGGCAGCCGGCAGTCCGCCGCGGCCTGGACGACCTCGCCGATGGTGATACCGTCCTCGGTCATATAGCCGTGGATAAGCTTGGGAACCTCGACGCGGACGCCGGGATCGTTGCGCAGAAAGACGTATTCACCGTCGTATTCCAGCATATCCTCGTCGCTCTTGAGCACCTGGGAAGCGGTGCGCTTGAGCATCGCGATGACCCGGTCGGCCGCCCGGACGATGGCGCGGCCGCCCTGAATGGTGAACATCGAACCGATCGTCTGCCACTCCCAGGGCGAGAACTGGGTGTCGATCTCGGTGTAGGTCCGGACGCGGTCGGGAGAGATCTTGAGGGCCTCGGCGGCGACCTGGCGGACGACGTTGCGCAGCCCCTGGCCCACCTCGGCGCCCCCCATATTGATCGAGACGCTGCCGTCCGGGTTCATCTTCATATAGCAACCCTTGGACGAGTTGGGGGCGCCCTTGGGCGACTTCATCATCGCGGCGAAGCCCCGGCCGTAATAATACTTTTCGTCCTCGGCGGGCTTTTCGCCGGAGAAGATCGCGGAGCGCACGTTCTCGGCGCAGGCGCGGACGTCGCCGTTGGTCTTCCACATCCGCTCGCCCAGGGCGTTGACTTTACCCGGACCCAGGTAGTTCTTCTCCCGGAGTTCGAAGGGCGAAATCTTGAGCTTTCGGGCGAGCATATCCAGGAGGCGCTCCATCGCGAGCTGGCCTTCCTGGTGGCCGTAGCCGCGGAAGGCGCCCACCGGGGGGGTGTTGGTGTAGACCAGGTAGGACTCCAGAAAACAGTTGGGGATCTCGTAGGGACCGGCGCTGCTGTGGGTCGAGCCGATGCAGACGTGAACGCCGGTGTCGGCGTAGGCCCCGGTCGAGAAGTGGATCGTATTGCTGACGGCGGTAAGCCGGCCGTCCTTCTTCGCCCCGAGGCGCATAGAAGCGCGGTGGCCGTGGCCGATCAGGGTGCCGATCATATCCTCCTTGCGGGTCGCCACCCACTTGACCGGACGGCCCGGAACGAAACTGGCGATGTAGGCGATGGTCTGCTCGACGGTGATGTCGGACTTGTAGCCGAAGCACCCGCCCAACTCCGGGATGTGCACGCGCACGTCGGAGGCGGGGCGGCCGTAAACCCGGGCCACCTCTTCGCGGATGATGAAGGGGCAGATCGAGGAGGACCAGATCTCGATCAGGCCGTCCTCGTGGAACCAGGCGATGGAGCCGTGAGGCTCGATGGCCGAGCAGGAGCCCCAGGGGTAATTGAACTCGCCCTCGACCACGACGTCCGCCTCCTTGAAGCCCGCCTCGACGTCGCCCTTGACCAGGCGGTAGTAGTTGGCGATGTTGGTGCCCGGCTTGGGGCCCAGGCCGGGAAGATGCCAGAAAGAACCGCTATCGGGGTGGATCAGTTCCGCGTCGGGCTTGATCGCCTCGCGGGCGTCGACGTAAACCGGAAGGGGTTCGTATTCGGCCCGGATCTTCTTGACGGCCTGTTTGGCCTGGTAGGCGTTCTCCGCGATCACGGCCGCCACCGGCTCGCCGATGTGGCGGACACGGTCGCAGGCCATCGGGGTGAAGTCGCGGATGTTGTCGCCGTAGCGGATGTCGCAATCGCGGCCGGTAACCACCTTGACCACGCCCTCGCATTTTTCCGCCTCGGAGGTGTCGATGGAGACGATTCGGCCGTGGGCGATGGTGGGCCGGAGGATGGCGCAGTGGAGCATTCCCGGGAGCTTGATGTCGTTGAGGAACCTGGCTTTGCCGGTGATTTTGGCCGTGGCGTCCGGGCGGGGGATGTCTTTTCCGACGTACTTGAGTTTCATTGAGACCTCCGGTCCTTATCGGTGATTGGGAGAGAACATAATACACCGGGAAGCGCGGTTTGTAAAAGGAAGTAAGGAGCAAGCAGTGTGCGGTTAGCAGAGTAAACAGCTAAAAGACTAACAGGCTAAACAGCTATTTTAACTACGAATCACGCTAATGAACACAGATTCGGACCGGGTTGTTGCTCCGCGGCCTGGCAAAACAGATTTCAGATTAGAGATTATGGTTTCCGGTTATGCTCCGCCCTCCCGCCTGCCAAAGCCTTGTGCGGCGGGCAGGTCGGCTTCGCTCAGGGTCTTCGACACCCTCGGAC
>PUNC01000241.1 GCA_003551625.1 PVC group bacterium
CGGGCGGTCCACAAGACGCTTTCCCGGATGACCGCGGAAGAGTCCGGGCAAGAATCGCCAAACGGGAGCGGCTATGAGCTTACGGCGCCACCCGCGGGGGAGGGATAAGAAATGAAAAAAACGAAAAAGGAGCGTGACAGTGACCATCGAAACTTCTAATCGGGCCGGCGGCTCGCGCGGCGGCCGGGGGACGGCCGCCCTCGCGACGATTATCTTTCTGGTATTCGCCTTCCCGGGAAACGCGGCGTCCGGAGAAGAAGGGCTCCCGGTCGAACGCGAGGGGCCGGCCGGGGCCGCTCTTTCCGCCGAAAGCTGGGAGGTCCGCCGCGAAGCGGTGGAACAACTCGACGACCAGGCCGTCTTGGCGAAGGCGGCGCTGGAGGATGAAGACTGGAGGGTCCGCCTGGAGGCGGTCTTGAGGCTCCGCGATCAGGCCGCGCTGGAGAGAGCGGCCCTGGAGGACAGCTTCTGGAGGGTCCGTCTCCTGGCGGTCGGAAAACTTACGAGCCCGGCCGCGCTGGAGCGGGTGGCCCTGGAGGAGAGCCATCCCGAGATCCGTCGGGAAGCCGTCCGGAAGGTGAGAAACCAGAAAGTGTTGGCGCGGGTGGCGCTGGACGACTGGGATCCCGATGTCCGCGCCGAGGCCGTCGCCGGATTGAGCGACCAGAACGTGCTGGCGAGAGTAGCGGAAAAAGACAGCGACCACCGGGTCGGCAGGGCCGCCCTCGAAAGGATCGACGATCAGGACGCCGTGGGCCGGGTCGCGACGGGATCCGAGAACGCCGAGCTCCGCCTGGCGGCGGTGGAGAAGCTCGAAGACGAGATCGTGCTGGCCGTGGCGGCCATCAAGGACCCGGACCGTCGCGTCCGTGACGTAGCAGCCGAAAAACTCGACGGCGCGGAGCTGCCGGATGAAGTCGGAATGTGGCTCTTCCCGGAAACGACCCGGCGGATGACCGAACAGTCCCATCTGCTGGAAGTGGCTATGGCCTCTCCGAAAACCGAGGTCCGCGCCGCGGCGGTGGGCAATCTCACCGACCAGGAGATGCTGGCCGAGGTCGTCCTGGAAAACGACGAGCCGGGGATCCGCCTGGCGGCGGCGGAGAAGCTCACCAACCGGGAGATCTTGGAGAAGGTCCTGCTGGAGACCGGTGACGCCGATCTCCGCCGGACGCTCCGGGCGCGGCTGGAAACGCTGGAGACCGGAGCGGATTGAGATGAAACCATTGCCGTCGGCAGTGGCGGTGATCCTGCTCGGTCTGATCTTAACCGGCTGCGGGAAGCGGGTGGTGGACGGGGAAAAGCTGGTCGCCCGGGGCGGAATCCATTACGTGGCGGGCTCCCAAAGGCCCTTTACCGGCACGGCGGTAAGATATTTCCCGGACGGGAGGAAGGAGCGGGAGGAGAGATACCGCGGCGGGCGGCTGCACGGGAGATCCATCTTCTGGCATCCGGAGGGAGAAAAGGCGGCCGTGCAGGAATACCGCGACGGACAACCGCACGGAAAGTCGATCTTCTGGTATTACCACGGCCGGAAACGGGAAGAAATACATTACCGCCACGGCAATCCGCACGGCAGGTCCCGGACCTGGCACGAAAACGGGCGGCTATGGTGGGAGATTGAATACCGGGATGGGAGGCAGCACGGAAGATTCGTTTCCTGGCACGAAAACGGACGGAAGGCGGAGGAAGCCGAATATCGCGACGACCGGCGCCACGGAAGAGCGGTCTCCTGGTTTGAAAACGGGATGAAAAGGGAAGAAGCGGAATACCGCGACGGCGTTCGCCACGGGAGAGCGGTGTCCTGGCACGAAAACGGGCGGAAGAGTGAAGAGGCGGAGTATCGCGACGGCGTCCGTCACGGAAGATACCTCTCCTGGTCTGAAGACGGGGAAAAACTGAAGGAAGTCTTTTTCCGGGACGGCGTCCCGGCCGAAGAGTGACCGTCGGGCTTGCCCGCTTTCCTTTCAAGAATATACGGGGGGAAAGGCCGTTGATCACTATCGTCACCAGGGCCGATAGCCGAACCGCGGTCCTCGATTACCTTTACAGCCGGGGACGTTCCCTGCGCGGACTCCTGAAGACGATCGCTTACGAAAGTCTTTTCGGGAAACGGCGGCTCAAAACCCGGGCGGTGATCTTCGCCGATCTCGAGAGACTCGACGCCGCGGCGCTCCACCGCGCGGCCGGGATCAAGGCCCGCCTGGACGAAGCCGGCGTCCCCACCCTTAACGACCCGGCGCGGAGTATGCGGCGTTATCAGCTTCTCCGCTTCCTTCACGACGCGGGGATCAATCCTTTCAATGTATATTCCGCCGCTGAACCGCGACCGGCCGTTCGCTTCCCGGTCTTCCTGCGGGAAGCCGGGGAGCATTCCGGAGCGGCCAGCAAACTTTTTAATACCCGGGAAGAGTTGAACGCCGCCCTCGCCAGAATGGAAGAAATCGGTCTGCGGCGCGACACTCACCTGATCGTGGAATATCAAGACACCCGTTCGACCGAAGGATATTTTCGAAAATACGGCGCCTTTCGGATCGGCGACCGTATCGTCCCCCGCCATCTGCTCTTCTCGCCCGATTGGGAGATCAAGAACGGCGGACGGGGATTCACTCCCGCGCAGGCCAAAGAAGAATGGAACTATGTCCGCGACAATCCCCACGCCGAAGCGCTGATGAAGACTTTCGATATGGCCGCAATTGAATACGGCAGAATCGACTACTCGTTCCAGGGCGGCCGCCCGGTTATCTGGGAAATCAATACCAACCCCCTGCTTGGAACCGCCGCTATCGCGGCACCCGAGCTGCGCGGCCGCCAGCAGCAATGTTTCCTCAGCAACATCACCGAAGCTTTCCAGGACTTCGGCGATCGGCCGGCGACCGCGGCTAAGATTGCCGGAGATCATCGCCTTATCGAGATCCCCCTGCTGATAAAAAAATGGGCGATATGTCGATTTCCCCGCGCCCGTCCCGCCTTAACCCGTCTGGGAAAGAGATGGAGACCGCTTTTGGAGCGTCTCGGTCTCCCCGAAATCGACCGGAGCAAGAAGCTATAATGAAGAACCCAGAAGTCGTCATCCGCCCGATGCGCGCCGAAGACTACGGAGAGGCCATAGCTATTCTGGAATACTGGAACCTGGCTCCCCGGTCGCCGACTGAAGAGATACCCCACCCAGAACGAGGCGACTTAAAAACGGCCAACTCCTTTGTCGCCGTAATCGACGGAAAGGTGGTCGGTGTCTGCAGCTTCATCGTCCACAATCCGGAACTGGTCGAGACCGCCAGTTTTGTCGTTCACCCGGAATTTCAGGGCAAAGGTATCGGTCGCAGACTGCAAGATGTTCGCGTCCGGGAATTCCAACGGCGGGGATTCAAAACCGTAAGAACCGAGACCGACCGGCCCGAAGTCATCCAATGGCTGATTCGCGAATACGGCTTCCAAATCGCGGGGAAAAAAACCAAAAAACATTCCTTCGGCCATCGGGAAATCGGTCACTGGACGGTTCTGGAATTGAAACTCCAGAAGCTTGAGTAATTTCACCGCGGGACAATTTAATCGGAGAGAAAATAAATGAACCGAGTCATCATCAATGCCGCCCTGACCGGATGCGTCCACCGCAAAAGCGATTGCCCCGCCCTACCGGTCACGCCGGCCGAGATCGCCGAGGACGCCCGGCGGGTGACGGCCCTGGGGGCGGCGATGCTCCACCTTCACGCCCGCGACAAGCACGGAGAACCCACCAGCGACAAGAAGGTCTACCGGGAGATCATCCGCCGGGTCCGGGACGCCTGCGGCGAAGCGGTGATCGTCGTCACCACCTCCGGCCGCAAACAGCCCGATATTTCCCGGCGCGTCGAAGTATTGAATCTCGACGGAAGCGACCGTCCCGATATGGGAAGTCTCACGGTGGGTTCGCTCAACTTCAAGGACCAGGCCAGCGTCAACTCCCCGCGGGATATTGAAGCGATCCTCGGCGCGATGGCCGAACGGGGAATCCTCCCGGAACTCGAGGTCTTCGACACCGGGATGGCCAACTCGGTCTCCCACTACCAGCGGAAGGGAAAGCTCCCCGGTCGGATCCCCTATGTCAACCTGTTGCTGGGATCGCCCGGCACGATGCCGCTGTCGGCCCGCGGCCTGCTTCTCCTGACCGAGCTGCTGCCG
This sequence comes from PVC group bacterium, assembly GCA_003551625.1. Taxonomy (GTDB): domain Bacteria; phylum Auribacterota; class Erginobacteria; order Erginobacterales; family PUNC01; genus PUNC01. The sequence continues at coordinate 4,162 of PUNC01000241.1, forward strand.
GAAGAGACTGCCTGGGCTGTTTCGGGGATCGGACGGTTCGCTTTCCCGGCCCAACGACTGGGGCTGGCATTGGGCGGCGGGGTCAGGGTCGGCCTCGAGGACAGCCTCTTTATGGACTTGGAGAAGAAGATCCCGGCCGACAATCCCCGGCTGGTCGAGAGAGTCCGTCGCCTCCTCGACGCGATGGAGCTGAGACCCGCCACCCCCGCCGAGGTCCGCGCGGACCTGGGGCTGAGACCGGCCGGAAGAAAAACGGAAAAAGCGGGGGAAGAATAGAGTCTGATTCAAGGGCGTGACTCTTCCAAGACAACCCCCGGCCTTGGATATCCCGCTCTCGAGGACGGCCGGGGGGGGTAGCCGCCGCGGGCGGACAAACCCCGTAACCCCGGCTCGTTGCGTGGTATTACGTGTGTAAACCGCCCTGCCTCAGGGCCTCCGAGATAACTTCGCTCAATTCCCGGGCGGCCCAGAAGGGGTCGGGGGCCGCGCAGACCGCGGAGACGACGGCCACCGCGTCGGCCCCCGCCTCGATCGCCGAGGCGGCGTTGGAAGAGTTGAGACCGCCGATGGCGACCAGGGGATGCCGGGAAAAAGAAGCGATCCGGGCCAGCCCCTCCATCCCCCAGGCCTTCCCGGTATCGGTCTTGGTGGGCGTGAGAAAGACCGGGCTCACCCCCAGGTAGTCAACCTCCAGCTCCTGCGCCCTCTCCACTTCCTCCCAGGTCTCCACCGAGAAGCCGATGAGGGCTCGCGGCCCCAGCAGCTTCCGGGCCGCGGGGGCCGGAAGGTCGCCCCGGCCCAGGTGGACGCCGTCGGCGCCGACGGCCAGGGCCACGTCCGCCCGGTCGTTGATTATCAGGGGCACCCCGAGCGGAGCCAAAAGCTTCTTCAACCGCGCCGCCTCCTCGACCAAAAACCGGGTGGCGGCGGTCTTTTCCCTGACCTGCACGCAGCCGACGCCGCCGCGGACCGCCGCCCGGACAATCTCTTCCACCGTCCGCCCCGCGCAGTCGGCGCGGCCGGCGACCAGGTAAAGCCCCGTCGGATATTTTTTCAGTTTCTTATCCAACGGAAAACCCGTCAGTAGTGGGTCCACATCAGGATTTTCCTATTGTCAATGGGTCTGTTTTACCTATCGTCTGCCGCCTTCAAACGGCGGCGGATCGTTTCTTCGTCGAGCAGGTGGAGAGCGTCAAGCAGGCGGTACTGGAACGAACCGGGGCCGGAGGCCTTCTCCGCCGCCTCCTCTCCGGCGATCCCGAGGACGGCCATCGCCCCGGCGGCGGCGGCGACCGGGTCGGGCTCCACCGCGGCGAAAGCTCCGCAGAGGGCGGAGGCCGCGCAGCCCAGCCCCGTAATTCGGGCCATCAGGGGATGGCCGTTCTCGATCCGAACCTTACTCCCCCGGCCGATTATGTAGTCGGTCTCCCCGCTCACGCAGACCGCGCCGCCCAGCTCACCCGCCAGGGCGGCGGCCGCTTCCAGCGCGTCGCGGGAGGAGGAGGTGCTATCCACCCCTTTGGTCGCGGCCGCGGCGGCGCCGGCCAGGGCCATTATCTCGGAGGCGTTGCCCCGGATAATGGAAGGGGGAAAGGAGGTGACCAGCTCCCGGTAGGTATCGGTGCGGTAGGACGTCGCCCCGGCGCCGACCGGATCGAAAACCACGGGGGTCTTGCGTTTTTCGGCCTCCTCCATCGCGATCCGGGCCGCGCGTGCCCAGGGCGCGCTGATCGTTCCCAGGTTCACGACCAGGGCGCCGGCCAGGCCCACCATCTCCCGGACCTCCTCCTCGGCGTGGGCCATCACCGGGGAGGCCCCCAGGGCGAGCAGGGCGTTGGCCGTGGTGTTCATCACCACGTAGTTGGTTATGTTGTGGACCAGCGGCGCGGACCGGCGTATTTTGCCGACGGCCTTCCAGATGTTTTCCGCCGTTGTCTTTGTCATCGTTTCTTCCCCCTCCTTATTTTATGGGCAATACAAAATGGTTCTCTTCTATTTAGTGTGGGTGAGAGGAGTTTAATATGAAGTCATCCTGAGCATAGCGAAGGATCTCCTCTTTAAAAGAACCGGGATTCTTCCCCTTCGCTGCACTCAGGGTCAGAATGACGACGAAGAAGATGCTTCGCTCAGGGTCCAGAATACCGCCAAACAAGCTCCTTTTGCCAACATTAAACCATTATTCGGGAGGATTTTCCGGACCGCGGAACTGCTTCCAGAGCCTCTGGAAGCGGCTCATATATATCAGGTCGAAAAGCCCTTCCTTGCGCGGGAAGAGTTCCCGGCAGAGCCGGCGGACCTTTTCGATCTCGATCTCCACGTCCACCCGCGGGGAGCGGCCGGTGACGATCAAGGAGCAGACCCGGTCCACCTCCCGGCGGAGAAGGTCGAGCTGCTCCTGCTCGGCTTCGGCCAGGATTTTCCGGATATTCTCCCAGATCCCGTCGGCCCCGGGAGTCACGATCGCGCCGCAGTCGCACTCCACGCTCCGGCCGAAACCGAAGAGCGTGATGTCGTATTCCCGGCCGCATCTGTGGCACAGCACCGCCATCGATTTAAAGTCTCGTAATCAGTAATCCGTAATCGGTGATCCGGTAAAGGCCCAGTCCCTCGCCTCCATTTTTGTGGACAGGACAACAGAATCTACAGGTTAATTCCTCGCTATTTATCGCCGCCCGACCTTCAAGTCCCGCGCTTATTATTAACACGAAATCTGAATTCCTAACAAAAATTCACGATTGAATAGGATATAATTCATAAATAATCCGGGCCAAGACCGCAAAGAATAACTCTCTCGAGTGCGGAGCCCTGTCCGGCAGAATTGACGTAGAGAGCTTCGCTTCAAAAGCTTCGGCCAAGCTTTCGCTTGGCACTCCACCTGTCGAATCGGATGAAAAACGACATTCACAGACTGCTCCGGGAACACGGCCCCCTGACCGGGGCCCGCCTCCAGGAGCTTTCGGGGATGGAAATATTCTCCCTCTGGCAAAGCTGCCGGCTGGACCCGGAAGTGATCCTGCGGACCACCGCCTCCCGGTTCCTCCGGCTGGACCGCGGCGTGCCGGGATTCGCCCGGCTCTCCCCTTCCATCCGGCGGGAGTTTCAGACCTATACGATTGTCGGCCCCGTCGGGAGGGAGGGGGAGGTGGAAGAGAGGGCCGCCGGCCTGCGGAAAGAGACCGGACGGATCAGCCGCGGCAAGCTGGAGCTGGCGCGCAAGGCCGTCGAAGAAGCGGTGGGAAACCTTCCGGCGGCGGCCGGGAAAACCGCGCGGGAGAGGTTCTGTTTCCTGATCGCCGGCGACATCACCTATGAAATGGCCCACGCCGTCCCCCGGGCCGAGGTCAGCACCGGCTGGACGGTCCGGGGTTCCGATCTCGACATAGTCGCGATCGGCGACGACCGGGCGGGAGAAGATATCTATGCCCTGCTCGACCAATCCCTCCACGACCGGAAATATTACTACCTCGCCCACCCCGATTGGCGGGAGGAGATCGATTACATCGTCAAGCCGCTCTCCCGTTTCCGGCGTCAGCTCGCCTTCAGAAGCTTTCCGGATATGGTCGCCTGCAAGGTCGCCCGGGAAGGGCGATACCTTTACGGCAGCCTGGATATGGCGGGCCGGATCGGCCGGCTGCTGGCCGACCAATCCATTCCCGAACGGCTCGACCGGATGGAGGATACCGCCCGCCGGAACCGGGAGCGGGCGGAGCGATACCTGCTGGCGCTGCGGAAGGGGGAACTGCCGGACCGGTATTCCAATCTCTTCTACACCACCGAGGAGCGGATGGAGGACCTGGCCTGACCGGCAACGTCCGTCAGAAACCGCTGTAAAAATCCGGGTCGGCGAAGGGGTCGGGGTAGTCGCGGGGCGGGGTGACGACGAAGATCTTCTCTCCGAGCCTCACATCGTTTCTCAGCGCCTCGATCTTGTAGGTTCCGGGAGGCAGCTCTTCAACGTACAGCTCCTTGGCCACCTCGAGGACGGGGGTCTCGGGTTTGTCAATGGCAAGAGAGATCAGCATCCAATCGTAATTGTCGGTGAAATAAAAAAACCGCAACGCGATCTGGTCGGTGAAGGGACTGCGGGCGCGGAAGACCGCCATCGCCTCTCCGGCGTGGGGAAAACCGACGCCGAGATCGTTCCCCTCGCCGTCAACGAAGAGGATCTCCCAGCCGTTATCGGGGCGGGAGCAAGAGGGAAGGATGAAACAGAGCAAGAGCGCCGCCAGGAGCGGCGCTCTTGCCCTGTTCCGTACTGACCTCACGACAACAAACTTACGCTATCGCCGCGATCAGATCCGCGAGCGGTTGTTGTAGTGCCAGATCGCGTTGCCCCGGTAGGAGTTGGTCACCGTGGCGTTGTGAATGATCAGCACGTTCTCGTCGTTGGAGGTGTCCGCGGCGGCGGTGAAGTTGGCCGATCCGGTGATCGCCTTGGGGTTGGTCGACATCCCGTTGATGGCGATGAACTTGTCGTGGAGCAGCCCCGGATAGCCCTGGCTGCGGCGGACGTCCACTCCCGCGCTCCGCATCGGCTGGTAGCGCGACCACTGGCCGGAAGCCTGCCAGGCGTCGAAAACGCCCTTGACGTTGGCCCCGGCGTTGTGGCGGGCCACCATCGCATTGGAGATCTCGGGTGAGGTGAAGGTGAAGACCAGGAACCAGATGTTGGAGGTGCCGGTGTTCACCTGGCTGACGATCTCGTTGCGGATCGCCGCCCGGGGGGCGAAGATCGTCCGGACCGTGGTGCCGCTGACGGTGTTGTTGCCGGACACATTGGCCTTGCTCGTTCCGAACCGGCCGGCCCACATCTCGTTGAACTCGTTCCGGAAGCGGGCGGCGACGCCGGCGTTGTCGATCCGAATCATATTGTTCTTGTTGTTATTGACGCAGGAGTCGGTGAAGTTCATCGAGCCGGTGATCACGCGGGCGCCGTCGGCGACGACGAACTTGTGGTGCATATGGGCGGTGCGGTTGTCCGTGCGGACTACGATACCGTTGTTGACCAGGTGATCGTAGTGGTGCTGGTAGCCGCTAAGCCAGCGGTAATGGCGGTCGGTCACCACCCGCACGTTAACGCCCCGGTTTCGCGCGGCGACCAGGGCATCGCGGATGGTGACGTTGTTCAGGGCCATCACCGCAAACTCGACGGTGCTGTTGGCGGAGTTGATGACGTCCCGAACGCGGAGGTGGATGTTGTTGTTGTTGGGAGGGTTGTTGTAGGTGATGGTGAACTGACACCAAGCCGTCGGCACACTGATGACGACAAACAGCGCCGCCGCCAGAACTACCAAACCGATAGGTTTAAGCTTCATAAACCTACTCCTTTCTCCTCCGGACCCCCTCCCGGCTTCCGACCCGGTACAATTTTTCACTGGTTAATTCCAAACTTCCCCAGTTGAATCCTATCTTCCCCCCTTTCCGGTTCGAGGTTTCGGCGCGGCCTTGCCGGGCAGTCACCGCGCTCCTTATTACGCTCGGCCTGATTATCTTGGGCATAACTGGCCGAGCGCTCCTAAATATGTTATTCCGATAATTCTGTCAAGAAAAATTATCGAGATTTTTCAGTTTTTTTCCGGGAGGGAAATGGGGACAAAGCGGAGAGGCTTTCAACTCTTAAAACGGCTTTGCCGACTACCCCGTTCAGGCCCACCGGCGGGTGACGGGGTCGGTGAAAAACTTAAGTTCCGCCACCTTAACCGCCGCCGATCCCGAACTGATATCCTCGATCTCGATTCCGCCGCGGCGCAGTTTTTCCCGCTCCGGAAGAATGCCGGCGGCCGCCGCCTGGTCAAGAACGTAGATCACGCGCGTTCCCTTACGGGCCGAGACCCGCCCGTGGGAGATGGGGCAGGCGCAACCGGGTTCTTTAAGCAACGACTCGGAGATCGGCGCGGTCTTGCGCGGACCGTTGGCGACCAGGAGGACCGTCCGGGCCCGGAAGACCAGTTCCGCCCCCATCGAGACCGCGTAACGGGGGCTCTCTTCTACGGAGGGAAAATGGCCGTCGGCCACGGCGTTCTCGATCGTGTTCTTGTCGAGCCGGACCAAAAGCGTCCGGCCGGCGTCGAAGGGTATCCCCGACTCGTGGAAACCGACGTGGCCGCGGCCGCCGACGCCGATCACCTGGAGATCGATCCCACCCGCGGCCTCGATCGCGGCGGCGTAGCCGCCGAGGATCCCGCGGCGGATCCAGCTTAAGTATTTCGAGGAGCAATCGGGCTTGATAATCACCGCCTTCCCCTTGTCCTCTCCCGCCAGGCGCCAATCCCCCGGAAACTCCTCCAGCTCCGAAAGCATCTTCGCCTGGTCGATCAGGGTGCCGGCGGGAAGAAGGGTCCGGCGGAATTTCACGGACAACAGCCCGAAAAGCTCCTGGACCATATAAAAGGAGTAGCTCTCCGGATGGAGAACCCTCTGCTGGGGATCGTCCCCCGGCAGGCCGACGTATTCGTCAAGGTTGAAGCTGGAGACCCGGGCGGCGTCGAAGTCTCCCCGGTTGGCGGCCTTGGCCAGGTGCTTGTAGAGGCCGACCGGGGTGGAGCCGGTGGCCAGCCCGAGGACGCATTCTCCCCGGGCCCGCCGGCGGCGGCCGATCTCGGCAAGAGCGAGCGCGGACGCGGTCTCGCTCATATGGTCGTAATCCCGGCAGACGATGACCTTGAAATCCACTATTTTTTCCCTTCGGAAAAAAATACAACCCCGTTTTCGCGCTCTCTCCTTAAAACCTCTGCGCGGCAGGCCGGATCACACCCGTTTCTCGCTCCGCGCGAAACGGGTCAACCAAGTGCCTTCCGGACCGCGGCGGCGATGGCTTCGCAGAGCCGGGAAACCACCTCCTCACTGGGACCCTCCACCATCACCCGGCACATCGCCTGGGTCCCGGAATAGCGGACCAGAACCCGGCCCTTGTCTTTCAATTCGGACTCGGCCGCCCGGATCGCCTGCTGGATCCCGGCCACTTCCTCCAGGGGGGGCTTGTCCTTGACATCGACATTGATCAGCTTCTGGGGAGAGAGCTTCATCACGCCGGCCAGTTCCGAGAGCGTTCTTCCCGAGCGCCGCATCACCGCCAGCAGCTGGAGCGCGCTGATGATCCCGTCGCCGGTGGTGTGCTGATCGAGAAAGATGATGTGACCCGACTCCTCGCCGCCCAGAACGGCGTCCCGCTCCTTCATCATCTCCAGGACGTAGCGGTCGCCGACTTTGCTCATCTCCTGCCGGATCCCCATATCGCGAAGCGCCAGGCCGAAACCGAAGTTGCTCATCGGCGTGGTGATCACCAGGTCGTTTTTCAGCCGACCCTGCTCCTTGAGGGCCCGGGCGCAGATCGCCATCACGTGATCGCCGGTGAGCGGGTTCCCCTTCTCGTCGATCGCGATCATCCGGTCGCCGTCGCCGTCGAAGGCCAGACCCAGGTCGGCGCCGTTCTTCCGGACCAGCTCCTGCAGGGCTTCGGTGTGCTGGGAACCGCAGTTGTCGTTGATGTTGAAGCCGTTGGGATCGGTGTTGATCGCGACCACCTCGGCGCCCAGCTCGTAGAAGATGATCGGGGCCATCTTGTAGGTGGCGCCGTTGGCGCAGTCGAGCATAATCTTCATTCCCTCGAGGCTCAGCTCCTCGGGGAAGGTATTTTTGCAGAAAACGATGTAACGGCCCATCGCGTCCTCGATCCGCTTGGCCCGCCCGATCTCGCGGGCGGTGGGGCGGATGTCGCGGATCTGGCCGGTGGTGATCAACTCCTCGATCCGGTTCTCCTCGGCGTCGGGAAGCTTGAAGCCGGTGCTGGAAAAAATCTTGATGCCGTTGTCCTGGTAGGGATTGTGGGAGGCCGAGATCACCATCCCGGCGTCGGCGCGCATATTGCGCGTGATAAAGGCGATACCCGGGGTCGGCATCGGCCCCACCAGGAAGACATCGACCCCCATCGAGCAGAAGCCGGCGGTCAGGGCGGCCTCGATCATATAGCAGCTCAGGCGCGTGTCCTTGCCGATCACCACCCGATGGCGGTGGGATGGATGCCGCTTGCAGACGTGGGCGGTGGCCCGGCCGATCTCCAGCGCCATCTCCGCCGTCATCGGCGCGATGTTGGCCACTCCTCGGACCCCGTCGGTTCCAAACAGCCTTGTCATCTTGGTATCCTCCCTGCGTTAAGTTTAAGAGTTAGGTATAAGAGTACGTGTAAGAGTATGTGTAAGAGTACGTGTAAAAGTACAGGTGCCCGTATTTAGAATCTACCCGAACAAACCGGTCAGCATTCGCGAAAATCCGCCTGCCCGCCGCTCCTGCACAAAGCAATGGAGGGTGGGTGTGATTTGCAGTTAAATATTTCGGTTCCTTTTGCCGATCACGGCCGGGGCGGCAAACGGTAAAGATACCGCTTGATCTTCTGGGTCGGGGTCTTCTCGAACGGTTCGGCCTGGAGAAAGATCCGGGAGACCCTGATATAACCGGGCAGCTTACTGTTGATTTCAAGCCGGTTTTCCTCCATCCGCCCGGCCAGCCACTCCTCGCTGTCCCCCCGGCTCCCCCGCTCCGCGTCCACGGCTTCCCAGTCGGGATAGATCAGGGCCGTCACCGCGCCCTCGTCGGCCAGCACCAGCGACTCCTGGACGAAGGGGAGAGCGTTGAGCTTGCTCTCGACCTCCTCGGGATAGATGTTCTGGCCGGACGGGCCGAGAATCAGGTCCTTGCGCCGGCCCTTGATATAGACGAAACCCTCCTCGTCGACCAGGCCGAGATCGCCGGTGTGGAGCCAGCCGTCGTTGTCGAGCACCTCCCCCGTCGCCTCCTCGTTCTTGTAGTAGCCCAACATCACGTTCTCTCCCCGGACCATAATCTCGCCGGCGTCGCGGTGCGGGTCGGCCGAGTCGATCCTGAGTTCTAGGTAGCCGATCGGCTTTCCCACCGCGCCGGGCGGGTTGACATCCCAGGGAGCGTAGCTGATCAGCGGTCCGCACTCGGTCATCCCGTAACCGACCGAGAAGGGGAAGCGGATGCTTTTCAAGAACTCCTCCACCTCCCGGTTCAGGGCCGCCCCGCCGATGACGATCTCCTTAAAGTTCCCCCCGAAGGCCTCGGTCAGGCTTTCGCGGATCTTCTTCTTGAGGAGGTCGGAGAGACGGGGAAGCCGGAAGAGAAAACGGACGGCGGGCTTTTTCAGCAGCGGCCCGATTCTTTTCTTGTAGAGCTTCTCCATAATCAAGGGCACGAAGAAAACCAGCCGGGGGCGGACGGCGGCGAAAGCCTCCAGCAGGATCTTGGGGCTGGGAACCTTCCCGAGAAAGGTAATATGGCAGCCGGAGGTGAAGGGAAAGAGAAAATCGAAGGCGCAGGCGTAGGAGTGAGCCAGGGGGAGGAAGGAGAGCATCCGGTCGCCCGGATCGAGCTTCATCGCCGAGCGGGCATAAAGAATGTTGGCCAGCAGGCTGTTGCAGTTGAGCATCACCCCCTTGGAAAACCCGGTGGTGCCGGAGGTGTAGATCAAAGCGGCCAGATCGGAGTTTTCGAGTCGGCGGGAAAAACGGAAGCCTTCCGCGGCGAGAGAGGATTCCTCGACTTTCTCGCGGGCCTTCTTGAAAACCGATCGCAGGCTCTTGTCCCGGTGGCAGAAGAGATTGAAGTCCTCCAGGGAGAAAACCCCCTCCAGATCCGGCATCTTCTCCTCGTCGATCTTATCGCAAATCTCCCGGGACACGAAGAAGAGCCGGGATTCGGAATGGTTGACGATGTGATGGATATCATCGGGATGGAAATCCGACAGGATGGGGACCGCGACCGCGCCGTGGGTGACGGCGGCCAGGAAGACCGTCGCCCAGCGGGAGCAGTTTCGCCCGCAGACCGCAATCTTATCGCCCGGCTTGATTCCTGACCTCTTAAAGAATTCGTGGAAGACCAGGATTATCTTCGCCGTCTCGCCGTAGGAGTAATCCCCGGACTGGTAGTCGCTGAAGGCGGTCCGGTTCCAGTTGCGGCGGATGCTATCTTCGAACAGGGCGAGAAAATCTTCCTTGAGCATATCAGAACCTCCGGTCAGGAGTGAGTACGGACAATGATTTTTAATTACCGGTCACGGGCTTGGCAAGCTATAATTACCCCGGATTATGACATAATCCGGTCTGTTTTGATCACCGGACGCAGATTGCTTAACATCCCTGTTAATAAACATCCTGCTCTTTGCAAATGGAAGATTGGCTGGTGGACGCCTGCAACCTGTTGATCCGCCAGGGCCGGGGCGCGGCGGAAGCGGACCGGGAGCGCCTGCGGACGGCGGCGGAAACTTTCGCCGCGGGAAAGAAGATCCGGGTCACCC
>PUNC01000087.1 GCA_003551625.1 PVC group bacterium
CTTTCAAGCATAGTTGTATCCCTTTTTGAGTACAATTGTACTCAAAACAGGTTACGGGTCAAGAGGGAAGAAAGAAAGTTGATAAGTTTATAAGATGATAAGTTGATAAGGAAAGGAATGCCCCGCCTCGGCCACTAATGAACAGACGCATAGAGCATAGAGCATAGGGCATGGGGTAAAACAAAAGAATACCGACACCAGAATCCAGAAATCAGAATACTCCGCGAAAGGCTCGTGATCAGTAAACAGTGATCGGTCCCGACTTAAGACTGTCGGGATCTTCGCTACGCTTCGATAATCAGAGATCAGTAAAGGCCCAGTCCCTCGGCCCCTTTGTTTTCTCGCAAAGACGCGAAGAACGCAAAGGGCTCCGCAGCCAAGCCCCCTCAATTCAAACAGACGATTGGATGTGATTGAACGGGATAAAATGCTCCGCACCCCCTCCCCCCTATTCTCGCGCAGAGACGCGGAGACGCTGGGGATTAAATTTGCTCCGCACCCTCTCCCCCCTTAAATTTAGACGGGATAACCCCGATGGAAGACTATCGGGGCAGGCATCCTTAACAGGATAAATATGCTACGCGGTCTATCCCTCTTTTGTCTCACGCAAAGGCGCAAAGATCGCAAAGAAAAACCCAAAAAGACTAAACGGCTGGTTCTAACCACAGAGTTCACCCGCCGTCGCTAGCGCTATGGCGAGGCAAGCAGAGAATACAGGGAAATGACGAAATCCGATAGTTCAAGGAGTCAGTGTCGCCACGATGGTTTTTCGCCTTTCCACCAGCAGATAAGGAGCACCAATAGAGTCAAGACGACAACAGATCCGATCCATACCCATAGCTGTCGCTCAAGGTTGATTATAAAGCTGGAGGCAATGATAAGGCCGATATAGCCAAGAAAGACGACCCAGCCCTGCCAGGCGCACGGTAATCCCCAACCCCAACCGCACTTTTTAGCGGGGAACCATACCTTTTTGCCTCTCACATTCATAATTTGCTTACTCGATCCTGACCAACTTAACCCGGCCGGAGGCTCCGGACTTGATCTCGATATCGGCTTTTGGGCGTTTGAAATGCCGGGCCACCAGCGCGATCAGTTCATCGTTGGCCTTACCGTCCACGGGGGGGGACTTCAGGGAGGCCAGCCACGTACCGTCGGCCGCCTGTTCAAGAGAGGAAGATCCCGCGCGGGGCTTGACTTTAATCCGTAGAATCATCACGCTAGGACAACACAGCCATCGTTGGTCAGTTTCATAAATTATCCGAAAAACCCTCTCGCGGGTGTCTTTTCCCGATCAGTTTCAGGACGCCGCGGACAAAGGTTTCAGCCGTCCCGATCGCGTCTTCGGCCTCCTTCCGGGAGCAGGGAATGTCGGGTTCGTAGATGAACTGGTTGCGGGTTCTTCTGATTCGGTCGTAATCATTGATGATGTTCTGGAGCGGTTTTCCCAGAACAACGCCCGAGAACCTGACTATGTTCTGGTGCTTGCCCCTGATATCGGGGCGAAAACCCTCGGAGAACATCAGAGCCAGGCCCGCCCGAAGCATACTGTTATAAGCGTAGGCATACGCGCACTCCTCGTCCTCTTTCAGGTTTCGGCGGGCGGTATTCAGGTCCACGGCGGCCCTGTCCAGGAGCTTCTTCGCGGCCCGCAGGTCGACGGGACATTTCTTTATCACTCCCTGCTTGAGGAGTTTGTCCCTGGAGTCTTTAGAGATCATCTTCCGACCCGACGATCATAATCCGGGGTTTTTTCAGGAGTTCGCGGATAAAACCGCTTCCCGATTTTTTCCGGGCGAGATAATCCTCCCTCGAGTGGAGGGAGACGTTGATCTCCCGGTTCAGCCTGCGTTCCAGCATCGAAAGCTTCCGGTTGACCGCGGAGCTGTCGGGATCGCCGATTATCATCAGGTCGATATCGCTGGCCGAGCTTTCCCTGCCGGCGGCGTAGGAGCCGAAGACAAAGGCGATCTCAACGCCTTTGAGGGGGGCAAGAGCCTTTTTCAGGCTGCCCTCGACGCCGACGGTCTTTGAGACGATCCCTTTCAGTTCCTTGAACAAGGGGTGTTTGGTGTTGAGCGAATAGTAGAGAAGGTTGCCGACCTTCTCGGTGACGAAGAGGCGGTCCTTCTGGAATTTCCGCAACTCCCTTCTTATGCTGCCGGCGGAATAACCCAGCAGACGCTCCAGTTCCCGCAGGTAATAGCGTTGAGAGGGGTTGGTGAAGAAGAGGGACAAGAGATCGCGACGGATTTTAGATTTTGAGATGTAGAGGCTTTCGAGCATAGTTGTATCCCTTTTTGAGTACAATTGTACTCAAAACAGGTTACGGGTCAAGAGGGAAAAACGAAAGTTGATAAGTTTATAAGATGGCAGATTACAGATTCCAGATTTTAGATTACTGTACTGCTCCGCACCCTCGGCCCCTTGGTTCTCACGCCCGCCCTCCATTACTCTGTTCAGGAGAGGCGGGCAAGCAAAGACGCGAAGAACGCAAAGGGCTCCGCACCCTATCTCCCTTTTCGGAACACGGATTACACGAATTCGCTAATGGCGCGAATAAGGAAGAGATTCTTCCCCTTCGCTTCGCTCAGGGTCAGAATGACAATATAGAGAATGCTCCGCACCCGATACCTCTTATTCTCGCGCAGAGACGCGGAGACGCTGGGGTTTAAATTTGCTCCGCACCCTCACACCCTTATTTTAACTACGAATCACACCCGCCCTCCATTACTCCGTTCAGGAGAGGCGGGCAGGCAAAGGCGCCAAGGCCGCAAAGAAAAACCTAATAGACTAAAAGCCTTAAAGACTAAACGGCTGGATCTAACCACAGAGGACACGGAGATCACGGAGACTCCGCCCTTCAGCTTCGCTCAGGGTCTTCGACACCCTCGGCTCCTTGGTTCTCACGCAAACCTGTCCTGAGAGAAGTCGAAGGAGACGCGAAGAACGCAAAGGGCTCCGCACCCTATCCCCCCTTTTCGGAACACGGATTACACGAATGCGCTAATGGCGCGAATAAGGAAGAGATTCTTCCCCTTCGCTTCGCTCAGGGTCAGAATGACAATAAAGAGAATGCTCCGCCCTCCCGCCTGCCAAAGCCTTGTGCGGCGGGCAGGTCGGCTTCGCTCAGGGTCTTCGACACCCTCGGACGCTAAATTTAAACAAACGGTTGTTGAAAATTCGGTTTCAAACGAGAATGGGTTGGTATAAATAACCGCTTCGTATCAACGAGACGCCGGCTGATATGCCGGCCGGGCAAC
>PUNC01000220.1 GCA_003551625.1 PVC group bacterium
CCCTCACCCCGACCCTCTCCCCCTGAGGGGGAGAGGGAGTACAGTGGGACCCCTTTCCCGGGTTGAGTGGGACCCCTTTCCCGGGTTGCAGAAATTACCCGCCTTCCGGGTTGCGCAAGTTAAAGCCCCGGGAGACTTTTCAAGCCAAGATTTCTCTTGCTCGATATGAGAAGAAAACAAAGTGGTATTTTGCCGGTTTTGGACGGGAAATCAAGCAAAAGCAACTTGAGTCTTGTCAAAGGCGGGTCAAATGGTGTTTCATTATGCCCGGATTATTCGTGAATAAGCGCTTAAAGACGTTGATAGAGATTGCTTCGTCGCTTCGCTCCTCGCAATGACGGGTGAGGGGGATATGTTCTCGCAATTACGGGTGAGGGGGATATGTTCTCGCAATGACGGGTGAGGGGCTTTGTAGGGCGGAAAAAGGGGATCCTTCGCTACGCTCAGGATGACAGTAGAGTAAGCAGGATGACAGTGGAGTAAGCAGGATGACAGTGGAGTAAGCAGGATGACAGTGGAGCAAGCAGGATGACAGTGGAGTAAGCAGGATGACAGTGCAGTAAGCAGGATGACAGTGGAGAAAGCGGGATGACAGGCAATCCCATTAGGGAAAGGTGACTGTAATGACCTCCGGAAAGATGATTGAGGCCCTGCTGAAAAAAGGGGTGAAGATTCCCGTTCCGGAAACGGTCGAGATCGGCGCGGAGGTTTCACCGGAGCGGATCTCGGGGGAGGGGGTCGTAATCCACCCCGGCTGCCGGATCTCCGGCTCCTCCACCCTGATCTCGAAGGGATGCCGGATCGGGACCGACGGCCCGGCAACGGTAAGGGACTGTCTCCTGGGGCCGGAAGTGAAGCTCGGTTCGGGAACCTTCGCCGGCGCGGTATTTCTCAAGGGGGCCAACGCCGGGCCGAATTCGCAGATCAGGGAAGGCTGCCTGTTAGAGGAGGAGGCCGGCTGCGCCCATTGCGTCGGCCTGAAGCAGACGATCCTGATGTCCTTCGTGACGCTGGGCAGCCTGATCAACTTCTGCGACTGCCTGATGGCCGGGGGTACCAGCCGCCGGGATCACAGCGAGGTCGGATCCTCGTTCATTCACTTCAACTACACGCCCAACCAGGACAAGGCCACCGCTTCGCTGATCGGCGATGTTCCCCGCGGGGTGATGCTGAACCAGCCGCCCATTTTCCTGGGAGGGCAGGGGGGGATCGCCGGACCGGTCCGGCTGGGTTTCGGCGTGGTCTCGGCGGCGGGGACGGTCCTGCGAAGAGACTGCCCGGAGGATAACCGGCTGTTGGCGGAGGGCAAGCCCCGGCCGGCTTCAATTCCCTTTACGCGCGGAGCATACCGGAGCATCCGCCGCAAGCTCCATAACAACATCCTGTATATCGCCAACCTGGCCGCGCTGCGGCGGTGGTATCTCGATATCCGCGTTCTTTTTATCGGGGAGGATTTTCCCGAAGAACTCTGGAAGGGCGCGGTCGGGGTGCTCGAGGCCGCGCGGGAAGAGCGGATCAAGCGGCTCAATCAACTTGCGGAGAAGATGCCGGCCTCGGCGCGGCTTCTCAAAGATTCCGACGAAGACTTCTCCCGGTCGGCGGCGGAACAGGAGGAGTTCCACCGGGGGCGGCCGGAGATGGAGAAGGCCCTGCGGGACGGCTTCGAAGACGCGGGGGAGGCCGCCCTGGCCGGCCCCTGCATCGAAAAGGTCAAGGAAGGAATCGGAAGTCTCGGCCCCGACTACGTCCGGGTGATCCAGGGCCTCTCTCCCGAAGTTTCGGCCCGGGGGACGCGCTGGCTGCAGGGAATCGTCGATAAGATTACGGACGCCGCGCTTCGCCCTCTTCCCTCCTTGGCCCGGATTATTGACAATCCGGGCGCTTAACTTCAATCACGGCCTTACTCAAACCCCGATCGTTTGAAGACCAGGAAGACAACCATAATTGATCAGGAGTAACACTTTAGCTTTATAAAACTCTTCCCACCAACTGCAGGGGGCGGAGCTTTCGCTCCGCACTCCAGAATGGTTTGGTCTCGTCACGAAGCTTTAAAGCGCTAAGGTGTTACGATCAGGATAATTATGGTTAAGGCGATGACAGGTTACGTTCCCATCAGATCCCAGCTTATCGGCGGGGAGAGGCCGGTCGAGAGCCTGGTCGAGGTCATCCTCCGCGACCTTGACGGTCCGGGCGGCCGGTCCGACCGGAAACTTATCCGGGATATCCTCGGATTCAATCTTGAAAACGAGAGGGTGGTGGTCCTGGGAGGGGGGACGGGGCTCTCCACCGTCGTGGGCGGCAACTCCCTGCTGCCGGAATGGTCCCGGCGGCCCTTTGTCGGGCTGAAAGAGGAGTTCCCGTCGCTGAAGGTGGCGGTGGTGACCACCGACGACGGGGGATCCACCGGTCTTCTGCTGCGGCAGCTGCCGATGATCGGCATCGGCGATCTTCGCAAGTCTTGCCTTTCGCTGATCCGGGGCCGGAACCTGGCGCGCCGCTATCGCCTGGAAGACGACCGGGTCCGCCCCCTGGTCGGGCTGATTCAGGCGGTCTTCAACCACCGTTTCCCGCCGCAGGCGGTCCTTCCCCCCGCCATCCGCCGCGATCCCCTCCGGGCGGTCAAGGCCGACTGGAGCGTCTGCCCGCCGGAGCTTCAAAAACAGTTCCGCCATCTCGCCTCCTTTCTGACCGGCGGTCCGTCTTCCCGGCGGATCGAACCCGCCGGGCATTGTCTGGGGAACCTGATCCTGACGGCGGCGATCTTCACGGCCGCCGGGGGTGACTTCGACCGGTCGCCCGGCCTGAAAGCGGTTCGGGAGGGGGTAGACCGGGTCTGCGGTATGATCGGGGCGGAAGCGGGCGTCCTCCACGCCGTCACCGCCACCCCCGGTCAGCTCAGGTTCCGCTACGCCAACGGCGTGGAGGTTTACGGGCAAAGGAAGGCGTCGCTGGCGGCGAGGGGATCGCCGGTGGAGAGAGTGACGGCGGAGTTCATATCCTCCCCGAAGGTCAGCCGTTCCCTGCTCCGGGCGATCGGGGAGGCGACGGTCATCATCTTCGCCCCGGGGAGCCTCTACAGTTCGATGATTCCCCTGCTGCAGATTCCCGCGATCCTGGCGGCCGTGCGCGACAACCGGTCCGCCCTCAAGGTCCTGGCCGCCAGTTTCTGGCGCCAGGAAGGGGAGACCGACCTCTCCTTCCACCCGGGCAGCCGCGGTTTCTCGGTTTCGGAGACGATCGAAGCTTTCGCCCGGAACCTGCCGGGCGGGGTCGAGGGAGTATTCGACGTGGTTCTGGGCGCGAACCTGGAACACATCCCCGCCCACATCCTGAGAAACTACGCCCTGGAAGGAAAGCTGCCCATCTACCTTGACCGCGACCGGGTGAGTTCGCGCGGGATCCGGCCGGTGGAGGCGGTTCTCTTTCCCCTGCTTCAACTGGACCTGCTGCCGGTTATCCAGCACGATCCGGAAAACTTCGCGCTCGCGGTCCGGACGCTCTGTTACTGGCGCCGGCAGCTGACCGCTTCCCGTCCCGCCCGTTTCCGGCCGTCTTCGGGGAAGAGCGCCCCGGCGACCGGCGGATTCCTTCCCTGCCGGAGATTCGGCGAGATCAAGAAGATTCTGGGCGGGAAAAAGTTCCAGGAGCCGATCCTCAAGGACGTTCTGCTGGAGCTGGCCTGGGAAAATCGCGATATCCCGCCTGAGCATTTCAATTATATGAAGGGAGCCACGGTCATCCCTGCCCGCGACTGGAAGCGCAGCCGGGAGTGGGACATCATAATGGGCTTCTTCGATCCTACGGATTTTTACCTTAAGGCACATCGGAGGCTGCTTAAAAATCCCGCCCGCCTCCGCCAGGACCTCCTGATCTCCCTGGGCGAGTCGCTGCTGGGCAGATACCTCGCCCGCAGCGAATGGTCGAGGAAGGGCGGGGGAGGCTGCCCGGGCGCCAGGTTTTACCGGATCCGGCTGCTTCCGCCGTCCCGGCGCCGCTGCGCTTTCACATCCGCCCAGCTTGAACGCTACCTCGCGCTGGCGCGGCTCGTGCCCGAGGCCGGCGACCGTTCAGCCTGGCGGATGACGGTCAACGACGACGAGGGCTTCATCACCCCCGGCCTGTTGTTCGGGCTGCTCTACGCCTGGTATCTCAACAACTCCTACGGGAGGATCATCGAGTACGAGATGTCGCTTCTCACCTGGCCCACTTCCTCGCTTCTGCCCTACCAAGTCAGGGAACGCGAACGAAAGCAGCAGCTCGTCAAGTTCTTCCGAACCGAAGTCTTCGCCCACCGGGAATAAACCGCGACCCGATACAGCCCGGGTCGTCTTAATTCAGATCGAGAAACGAATCTTTTCATTAATCAGGTGGAGGATGGCAGTAATGGGTGACGTTTCAGAAAAAACATTCAAGCGGATAGCCTATTTTTCGATGGAGATCGGTTTTGATCCCTCCATTCCGACCTACAGCGGCGGGTTGGGGGTGCTGGCCGGGGACACGATCAAGGCCTGCGCGGACCTGGCGGTGCCGATGATCGCGGTCACTTTGCTTCACGACGAGGGTTATTTCTTTCAGAGAATCGACGAAGCAGGCAACCAGCGGGAATTTCCGGTCGAGTGGAACAAGGATAACCTGCTCTCCCGACTTCCGGAAAGAGTGGAGGTGAAAATCGCCGGACGGACCGTTCGCATCGGCGTCTGGGAGGGAATGATCCGGGGGCTCAACGGGTACGCGGTGCCGGTTTACTTTCTCGACACCAACCTGGAGGAGAACTCCCCCGCCGACCGGGGTTTGACCGCCCGGCTTTATGGCGGGGATCTTCGTTATCGCCTGGCCCAGGAGATCATCCTCGGAATCGGGGGGGTGAGGATGATCGACGCCCTGGGATACTCGGGAATCGAGAAATACCACCTCAATGAGGGGCACGCGGCATTCCTGGCGCTGGAGCTTCTTCACCGGGAGAGGAAAGACGCCGGCCGCGCGCCCGATCGCCGCGAGATCCACGCCGTCAGCGACCGCTGTGTATTCACCACCCACACCCCGGTCCCCGCCGGCCACGACCGCTTCCCCCGGGAGATGGTCAAGAAGACGCTCGATTCCGATATCCCGGAGAAGGCGCCGGAATTGTTCTATGACGGCGAGGAGTTGAGCACCACCCTGACCGCCCTGAACCTGAGCCGTTACGTTAACGGCGTGGCCAAGCGGCACGGCGAGGTCTCGCGCCGGATGTTCCCCGGCTACCGGATCGAGTCGATCACCAATGGCGTGCACCTGCCGACCTGGACTTCCCCTCCCTTCCGGAGTCTTTTCGACCGCTACATTCCGGAATGGAGCCAGGACGCTTTCTCCCTGCGTTACGCCCTGAGTCTTCCCCCGGAGAAGGTCTGGCAGGCCCACTCCGAGGCCAAAAAGGGGATGATCGACTATATCAACCGCCGTCATAATCTCGGGATGGCTTACGACGCCCTGACCATCGGTTTCGCCCGTCGGGCCACCGCCTATAAGCGGGCCGATCTGCTGCTGCGCGATCCCGACCGGTTGGCCGCGGTCGCGGAGAAGCTCGGGCCGCTCCAGGTCGTTTACGGAGGCAAGGCCCATCCGGCCGACGCCCCGGGGAAAGAGATGATCAGGAGGATCGTGCAGACCGCGCGACGGCTTCATCCCCGGGTCAGGATCGTTTACCTGGAAAACTACGATTTCAGCCTGGCCCGGATACTGATCGCCGGATGCGACCTCTGGCTCAATCCTCCCCGCCCGCCGATGGAGGCTTCGGGAACCAGCGGAATGAAGGCGGCGGTAAACGGCGTTCCCAGCCTGAGCGTTCTCGACGGCTGGTGGATCGAGGGGTGTATCGAGAATATCACCGGCTGGTCGATCGGGCCGCCCCCCGGACCCGGCGCGGAGAGTCCGGAGGACGGGGAGATCGCCGAAGAGATTTACCGGAAGCTGGAGGAGACGATCCTGCCGATGTATTACGGGCGGCGGGAGGAATGGATCCGGGTTATGCTGCACGCCATCGCGCTGAACGCTTCTTTCTTCAATACCCGGCGGATGGTGATGGAATACGTGACCAACGCTTATTTTTTAAAGCGGACGAGCCGGTCCGACAATATAACCGCGGAGAACACCCGCCGTCGCTAGAGCTATGGCGAGGCAAGCAGAGAGCGCTGGGGAATGACGAATTCCGAAACCCGAATGACGAATAAAAAACAAATGAATAAAGACAAATTATAATGGCGAAATCCGATGCGGACCGGTTTGTCGCTAACAGTTTTGAAAAACCTATTAACTACGAATCACACAGATAAAAACAGATGCTAACAGGTTTGTTGCTCCGTACCCTGATAAAGGCTCGTAATCAGTTATCGGTGATCAGTGATCAGTAAAAAGCCAGGGCCACGCCCCGTTAGAAAGGACGCATAGCGCAAAGGGCATAGGGCATAGCGAAAAACGAAACCAGTGATCCGTGATCGGTCCCGACTTAAGACTGTCGGGATCTTCGCTTTGCTACGATAATCCGTGATCAGGAAAAGTCCCGGTCCCCCTTCGTAAAGAAAGTAATCAGTTAGCAGTGTGCAGTTAGCAGGGTAAAAACTAAATTGTCGAAATGCCTACAGTCTAAATCCCTACAGCCTGATTTCCGTCTCACACCCACCCTCCATTACTTTGTTCAGGAGAGGCGGGCAAGCAGAGGCACGAAGGCACAAAGAAACGAAGGGATTTTGGGAAAGGCCTAAAAGCCCGCGCCCCGTTTAACCGCGATTGGGTGAAAAAAAACCGGGGAAGTTCTTGACCGGGGACTTCTCATCATTATTATTTCAAGGAACAACGCTAAAAAGGAGGAAGATTATGACAGTGAAAGTTGGAATCAACGGTTTTGGCCGGATCGGAAGACTGGTCTTCCGGGCCGGCTATAAGCGCGACGGTTTCGAGATCACGGCGATAAACGATCTGACCGGCGAGGCCACCCTGGCGCATCTGCTGAAATACGACTCCGTCCATCACGAGCTTCCCGAACCGGTTGCTTCCGGCAACGGCGTCATCCGGGTAGGCGAGAAGGAGATCCGTGTTTATAGCGAGCGGGACCCCAGTCACCTGCCCTGGAAAGACCTGGGGGTGGACATCGTGATCGAGGCCACCGGCCACTTCCGCAAGCGGGACGAGGCGGCCCTTCACCTCAAAGCGGGGGCGAAGAAGGTCATCATCACCGCCCCGGGAAAGAACGTGGACGCCAATATCAACATCGGGATCAACGATGACAGTTACGACCCCGAGCGGCATTCCATCGTCTCCGACGCTTCCTGCACCACCAACAGCCTTACCCCAGTGGTGAAGGTGGTCCTCGACAAGTTCGGAATCGAGCAGGCGCTGGTGACCACCATCCATTCCTACACCAACGACCAGAACGTTCTCGACGCCCCGCACAAGGACCTGCGGCGCGCCCGGGCGGCGGCGATCTCGATGATCCCCACCACGACCGGGGCGGCCAAGGCGGTGGCGCAGATCATCCCGGAACTGGAGGGCAAATTCGACGGCGTGGCCATTCGCGTGCCGACCCCCAACGTTTCGATCTCCGATATCTCGCTGCAGGTCGCCAAGAAGACCACGGTCGAAGAGGTCAACGCCGCCCTGAAAGAGGCCGCCGAAGGAGAGCTCAAGGGCATCCTGGGTTACTCGGCGCTGCCGCTGGTCTCCACCGACTTCATCGGCAGCCCCTACTCGGCGGTGGTTGACGCCGAACTGACCCGGGTAGTCGGGGGAACCCTGGTCAAGCTCTTTTCCTGGTACGACAACGAGTGGGGTTACTCCTGCCGGGTGGTCGATACCGTGGAGCTGGTGATAAGGAAAGGACTGTAACCCGAATGATGAAATCCGAACCCCGAAATCCGATGCGGACTGGTTTGAACTAACCGGTTTGTTTCTAACAGGTTTGGAAAAGCGGGAATATCTTAGGAAAGCAGGAGGATAGGAATTTAAATGTCTCCTGAATTCATGATCTCCTAAGATGCGAGAAGGGCGAGGGAGAGAGATAAATGAGTAAGCTGGGATTGGACGATCTTGAACTGAAGGGCCGGAAGGTGCTGGTCCGGGTGGACTTCAATGTTCCGCTGGGGCCCGAGGGAAAGGTCCGGGACGATTTCCGGATCCGCGCGGCGCTGCCGACGATAAAACATATCCTGGAAGCGGGCGGGAGCGTGATCCTGATGTCGCACCTGGGAAGGCCCAAGGGCAAGGTGGTCGAGGAGATGCGGCTGACTCCGGTGGCGGATGCTCTCTCCAATCTGCTGGGCCGTCCGGTCAAGAAGGTCGAAGACTGCGTGGGAGAGGAAGCGGAACGGGCCGCCGCGGAACTTAAGCCCGGCGCGGTGATGCTCCTGGAAAACCTGCGTTTTCATTCCGAGGAGACGGAGAACGATCCCGACTTCGCCCGCCGGCTGGCCTCCCTGGCCGATGAATACGTCAACGACGCCTTCGGCAGCAGCCACCGGGCGCACGCCTCGGTGGCCGGAGTGGCCAAGTATTTCTCCCGCCCGGCCGCCGGTCAGCTCCTGAAAAAAGAACTCGAGATTCTCGGCGGGGTGCTGCGTTCGCCCGAAAAACCCCTCATCGCCGTTCTCGGCGGCGCCAAGGTGTCCGACAAGATCGGGCTGATCGAGAATCTCTTCGAGCTGGCCGATTCTTTCCTGATTGGGGGAGGGATGGCCTATACTTTCCTCCTGGCCCAAGGAGCGGAGATCGGGGACTCCCTGGTGGAGAGCGAGATGACGGAGCAGGCCGCCGGCCTTCTGGAGCGGGCCTCGAACTCCGGCAAGGAGATACTTCTCCCGGTCGATCACGTGGTCGCCGAGGAGATCGCCGAAAACGCTTCCACCCGGGTCGTTCCCGGGGACGCCATCCCTGCCGGTTTCAAGGGGCTCGATATCGGGCCGGAGACGCTCAAACTTTTCGCCGACCGGGTCGGCAAGGCCCGGACGGTCTTCTGGAACGGTCCGATGGGTGTCTTCGAGACGCCGGGTTTCGAGAAGGGCACCTTCGATCTGGCCCGGGCCCTGGCGGAATCCTCCGCCTTCACCATTGTCGGCGGCGGCGACTCCGCCTCGGCGGTTCGGCAGGCTGGGCTGGCCGACCGGATGTCTTTCATCTCCACCGGCGGCGGCGCGGCAATGGAATTCCTCGAGGGCAAGGAGCTGCCCGGGGTCGCCGCCCTGGGGGAAAAATAAATACTTAAATAGGATTATTCAAATGCCAAAACCACTATTTGCCGGCAACTGGAAGCTGCACAAGACCGTCTCCGAGGCACTGGAGTTGGCCGGAGCCATCAAATCCGAGCTTGACGGCCTCTCCGAAGCCGACGTGCTGATCTGTCCGCCATTTACCGCCCTCAAGCCGGTGGCGGACCTGCTGGCGGGAAGTTCGATTCTGCTGGGGGCCCAGGATTTTTTCTGGGAAGACAGCGGGGCCTACACCGGCGAGGTTTCGGCGCCGCTGCTCAAGGATGTCGGCTGCAGCCACGTTATCATCGGCCATTCCGAGCGCCGGGAGTATTTCAAAGAGACCGACGAGATGATCAACCTCAAGCTCAAGGCGGCGCTGGCCGCCGGGCTGACGCCGATTCTCTGCGTCGGCGAATCGCTGGAAAAGCGGGAGCACCACGTCACCAAGGAGTTCCTCTCCAAGCAGCTGACGGAAGATCTCAAGGGTGTCGACCGGGAGGCGGCGGAAGGGATGGTGATCGCTTACGAGCCGATCTGGGCGATTGGAACCGGCAAGACCGCCACTCCCGAGATCGCGGGGGAGACCCAGGCGTTCATCCGGACGCTTCTGGCCGACCGCTTCGACCGTGACCTGGCTGAAGGTATGAGAATAATTTACGGCGGCAGCGCCAAACCCGACAACGCCCGCGCTTTGCTGGCCCACCCCGACGTTAATGGTTTCCTGGTGGGGGGCGCCAGCCTGAAGGCCGATTCGTTCGTGGAGATCGTGCGCTTCAGCCTTCTCTGAAGCTGCGGGGGTTTACAAACCTCCGCGAAGGTCGTAAGGTAAACAGTGAGGCTGAAGGCGGGATTTGTTCTCAAGCTTTTTTGCCGGTTTTCGCGGGTAAGAGTCTGAAACAATAAGGGTGTAATCAACTATGTATACGTTCCTGATAGCTTTTTATGTTCTGATCTGCGCGGTTCTGATCACCATCGTTTTGATGCAGTCGAGCAAGGGAGAGGGGTTGGCCGGAGTTTTCGGCGGCGGCGGCGGCGGTCAGACCCTTTTCGGGGGGCGGACCGGCGACGTGATGACCAAGGCGACCTCGATCCTGGGCGCGGTATTTATGATTCTGTCGCTGGTGCTGGCCCTGATTTCCGGAAGGGCTCCCCGGCCCCTCATCGAGGAGATCGAGGCCGATCCCGATCAGGCCGTCCACTCTCCTTTCGATCCTTCCCCGGATATTGATTGGGAACCGGTCCCGGAGGGCCCGCCAGCGGATCTCCCCTTGGTGGAGTAGGGCCCTCCCATGGGAAAGGGCTTCCCGATCGCGTTCTCAGGCATCTTCCTTCTCGTCTCCCTCGCCGTCCCATTGCCGTGCCGGGCCGATAACGTTCCGGGCGACTCCCTGGTGGTCTCCGGCCTGGGGGACGCGCGGATTCTGATCCCGTTTCTGGCCGACGACTCCGCCTCCCGGGCCATCACCGGCCAGGTATTCGACGGCCTGGTCCGGATCGGCCGCGACCTGGAAATCGAAGGGGAACTGGCCCGGAGCTGGGAGGTCTCCGAAGACAACCTGGTAATCACTTTCAACCTTCATTCCGGCCTGCGCTGGCACGACGGGGAGCCCCTGACCGCCGACGACGTCAGGTTCACCTTCGAGGCGATCCTCGATCCCGAGACCGCCTGTCCCTATATCGGCTCCTACCAGGATATCGAGGAGATCGTCGTTCACGATCCCCTGACCGTCTCCTTTCATTACCGGGAACCCTTTTCGCCCGCCCTGACCAAACTGGGAATGGAGATCGTGCCCCGTCACCTGCTGGAGGGAGAAGATCTCCGCCGCTCGCCTTTCGCCCGCTCCCCGGTCGGCTCCGGTCCCTTCATTTTCCGGGAATGGAGGACCGACGAATTCATCATTCTCGACGCCAACCCCGATCATTTCGAAGGGCGCCCGTTTCTCGACCGTCACGTGACCCGGATTATTCCCGACCAGGCGGTGGGTTT
Source organism: PVC group bacterium (assembly GCA_003551625.1). GTDB lineage: Bacteria > Auribacterota > Erginobacteria > Erginobacterales > PUNC01 > PUNC01. The sequence continues at coordinate 11,203 of PUNC01000220.1, forward strand.
CCTGGAGTTGATCACCGGGGGCGTCGATCTTGTCGGCCTCACCCCCTACCAGTACCGTTTCCGGTCCGAGACCCCGGTCTTCCGCCGCGTGGCCGAGAAATACAAGTATATGGGCGGAGGATACACCTACGTGGGTTATAACCTTGAGGACCCGCTCTTCGCCGATCCCCGGGTGAGAAGGGCCCTCGGCAAGGCGCTGGACAAGGAGCGGGTGATCGAGGGTCTGCTTTTCGGCCTGGGGACACCGGTTACCGGCCCGTTCTGGAAAGGAACCTGGGCCTACAACGATGATATCCCGGAACTGGCCCACGATCCGGACCAGGCGCGCCGTCTGCTCCGCGAGGCGGGCTGGGAGGAGGGCGCCGACGGTTTGCTGCGGCGGGACGGAGTTCCATTCCGTTTCAACCTGGTCACCAACCAGGGCAACAAGCTCCGCGAGGATCTGGCGGTGCTGCTTCAGAGACAGTGGAGGGAGATCGGGATCCGGGCGGATATCCAGGTGGTGGCCTGGCCGACCTTCATCGGGGAGTTCATCGACAAGAGGAACTTTCAGGCGGTGATCCTGGGCTGGACCGGGACCGTGGATCCGGACCCCTACGACGTCTGGCATTCCGACTCCACCCGTCCGGGGGGGCTGAATTTCGTCAATTACCGCAACCCCGAGGTTGACGAGTTGATAATCCGGGGCCGCCGCAGTTTCGACCAGGAGGAGCGGCAGGCAATATACCACCGGATTCACGAGCTGATCGCGCGCGACCAGCCCTACACCTTCCTGTTCACGCCGTATTCGCTGGCCGGGGTCAGCAAACGATTCCGGGGGCTGGATCCGGCGCCGGTCGGCCTGACCTGGAACATCACGCGCTGGTGGGTGCCGGAGGGGGAGAAGAGGTACCAGTATTGAATGACGGAATCAGATGCTGGTCGGTTTAGGCTAATTGGTTTATTTCTAACAGGTTTGGGAAAAAGAAATTAACCACGGAGCTCACCCGCCGTCGCTAGAGCTATGGCGAGGCAAGCAGAGAACACGGAGAAATAAAGGGGTTCTAACTGGTTTGTTTCTAACAGTTTTGAAAAACCTATTAACTACGAATCACACCCGCCCTCCATCGCTTCGCTCAGGAGAGGCGGGCAGGCAGATGGACACAGATGCTAACCGGTTTGTTGCTCCGAACCCTGATAAAAGCAGATTTCAGCCCCGAAAAATGGCTCCTGTGGCGCCATCTCGGGGTAAAATTCCAGGATTTAGATTCCGGCTATGCTCCGCACCCTCGGACCCTTATTCTCGCGCAGAGGCGCGGAGACGCGGGGGCTACAATTTGCTCCGCACCCTATCCCCCTTTTGACTCACACAAAGGCACGAAGGCGCAAAGAAACGAAGAGTTTTGGTAAAGGCTCAGTCCCACTCACCCGTGTTTCAATAAGCGATTGTTGAAAAACCGGCTTCGGACGGAAACGCGAAAAAATATTTATTTCCGAGATGTATGCGGGGTGAGATGAATTTTTCCCGAAGGGGAAAATATGGTTAATTACCTGCTCAGAAGAATACTGATCATTCCGGTTATGCTCCTGATGATCTCGCTGATCACGCTGGGAGTGATGCATATCTCGCCGGGGGATCCGGCGGCGCTCAGGTACGGGCTCAACCCCGAGGTCTCCGCCACCGCCCTGGACCGGATGCGGGAGCTCTACGGCCTGGACCAGCCCTTTCTGACGCAGTACCGGGGGTGGCTGATAAGGGTGGTCTCGCTCGACCTGGGCAATTCCTTTATCGACGACCGCCCGGTGCAGACGATCATCCTGGAGCGGCTGCCGGCGACCCTTCTGCTCAACATCCTTTCCCTGGCGCTGATCTTCGCCGTCGCCATTCCCATCGGGGTGGTCTCGGCCTGGCGGCGGGGATCGTTTTTCGACCGTTCGGCGGGGCTGCTGGTATTCATCGGTTATTCGACCCCCACCTTCTGGCTGGCGCTGCTGCTGATAATGTTCTTCGGCGTGCGCCTGGGATGGTTCCCCATCTCGGGGATGCGGCCCTGGTATGTCCAGTTTATGCCTCCGGCCGCCCAGCTGCGCGATCTCGCCTCCCGGCTGGTGCTGCCGGTCTTCGCCACCGCTTTCGGGGGGTTGGCCGGACTTTCCCGCTACGCGCGCTCCAGCGTGCTGGAGGTGCTCAGGCAGGACTACGTCCGCGCCGCCCGGGCCAAGGGGCTGACCGAGAAACGAGTGGTCTGGAAGCACGCGGTCAAGAACGCGCTTCTGCCGGTGGTCACGATTATGGGGCTGACGCTGCCCTCGCTGATCGGGGGGAGCGTGATCTTCGAGACGATCTTCTCCTGGCCGGGAATGGGCCGGCTGGGCTACAACGCGATTATGAACTACGACTACCCGGTGGTGATGGGAGTGGGCGTGCTCAGCGCCTTCCTCACCCTGGTTGGAATACTGATCTCCGATCTGGCCTACGCCTGGATCGATCCGAGGATCAGGTATCGGTGACGGCGAATGTCCAATGTTCAATTTCCAATGTCCAATGTCGAAGGAATCGCACCATTCAAGCTTCTGTATATCCCGTACTCTTACACGTACTCCTACACATACTCTTATACATACTCAAACCGGATGGTTTTGACAGACCTGGAAAAGCGGGGATACCTCAGGAAAGCTTGTGAAAGGGAATAGGACAAGAAGGCGAAGGCCGGCGATGGCGACGGTCGGGGGCTTTCTGGTCGTGGCGATGGTGCTGGCGGCGCTCTTCGCCCCGGCGCTGGCGCCGCACGACCCCGCCGCCGCCGATCCCCGCCCGGAGAGCATTCTTCTGCCGCCCGGGCCGGGGGGGGTGATGGGGACCGACGAGCTGGGCCGGGACCTCTTCAGCCGGATGGTTTACGGCGGACGGGTCTCCTTGAGCGTGGGGTTGATCGCGGTGGGGATAAGCCTGCTGATCGGCCTGACGGTGGGGGCGATCGCGGGCTACTTCGGGGGTTGGGTGGACTCGGCCCTGATGAGATTCACCGAGATGGTGATGATCTTTCCGGCATTTTACTTTATCCTGATGGTGCTGGCTTTTCTCGGCCCCAGCCTGCGCAACGTGATGGTGGTAATCGGCATCTTCAGCTGGCCGGGGCTGTGTCGGCTGGTCCGGGCGGAGTTTCTTTCGCTCCGGGAGCGGGAATACGTGCTGGCGGCCCGTTCCCTCGGGGCCGGCCACCTGCGATTGATCCGGCGGCACATCCTTCCCAACGCCCTGGCCCCGGTGTTCGTTTACGCCACCCTGGCGGTCGGGGGAGCGATCCTGGTGGAGTCTTCGATCAGCTTTCTCGGCCTGGGAGCCCAGCCGCCGACGGCGAGCTGGGGCAACATCATCGCCGCCGGCCGTCATTACGTGGAGAGCGCCTGGTGGATGACGCTCTTCCCGGGCCTGGCGATCCTGGTTACCGTGCTCAGCTACAACCTATTAGGCGAGGGATTGCGGGACCGGCTCGACCCCCGCCTGCGGGAAGGGAGAGATGGAAAATCTGCTCGAGGTTAAAGGCCTGGAGGTTTCTTTTCCCTCCCCGGCGGGGGATTTCAAGCCGGTGGCGGGGGTCGATTTCGTTCTCGAACCGGGTCGGACTCTCGGCCTGGTGGGGGAGTCGGGCTGCGGCAAGACACTGACGGCGCTCTCCATTCTCCGGCTGCTCCCCCCACCCGGAAAGATCACGGCGGGAAAGATCAACCTTCAGGGAGTCGATCTCGTCACTCTCCCGGAAAAGGAGATGGTCAAGATCAGGGGCGCCAAGGTGGCGATGATCTTCCAGGAGCCGATGACCTCGCTCAACCCCGTTTTTACCATCGGGAACCAGGTGACGGAGGCGATCCGGGCGCATCAAAGGATAAGCCGGGCGGCCGCCCGCCGCCGGGCGGTGGAGTTGCTCCGGGCCGTCAACATCCCCCGGGCGGAAGAGCGGCTGGGCGACTATCCCCACCAGTTTTCGGGAGGGATGCGGCAGCGGGTGATGCTGGCGATGGCCATATCCTGCCGCCCCCTGGTCCTGATCGCCGACGAGCCGACCACCGCCCTGGACGTGACCGTGCAGGCGCAGATTATGGGGCTGCTCAAACGGTTGCGGGAAGAGCTGGCGATGTCGCTGCTGCTGGTCACCCACGACTTGGGGATCGTGGCCCAGGCCACCGACCGGGTGGCGGTGATGTATCTGGGCAGGATTGTCGAGACCTGTCCCACACCGTTGATTTTCCAGTCCCCGGCCCATCCCTACACCCGGGGGCTGCTGAGGTCGGTTCCCCGGCTGGGGCAGCGGATCCGGCGGCTCCAGGCGATCGAAGGCGTGGTTCCCGAGTCTTCTCTCCGCCCCCGGGGCTGCTCGTTTCATCCCCGCTGCGAGCTGGCCGACGAGCGCTGCCGGGAGGCTGAGCCAGTCCTGGAGACGGTGGGCGATTCCCACCTGGCGGCCTGCCACAAGGCGCCGCCGCCGGCCGGAAAGACGGATGGATAGAGGACCGCGGGAAACATAACCCGGAGAATTTCACAGGAATGGAAGCCGATCGGAAAGAGGTATTGGTTTCGATAAAGGACCTGCGCAAGTCCTTCCCGGTCCAGAAAGGGTGGCTCTTCCGGACCGTGGGCCGCCTCAACGCCGTGGACGGCGTGAGCCTGGAGATCGAAAAGGGAACGACGACGGCCCTGGTGGGCGAGACGGGATCGGGCAAGACCACCCTGGGCCGGCTGGTCTTAAGGCTGCTGCCGGCAGACTCCGGCCAGGTATGGTTCCAGGGTGTGGAGATCCTCTCCCTGCCGCCCTCCCGGCTCAAGAATCTGCGCCAGGATATGCAGGTAATATTCCAGGACCCGTACGGGTCTCTAAACCCGCGGATGCGGGTGGGGGAGATCGTCGGCGAGGGGCTGAGGATCTTCCGGCGGGGCAGTCGCGCGGAGATCGCCGAAAAGGTCAAGGAACTGCTCGCGAAGGTGGGTCTTCCGCCCTCGGCGCGGGAACTCTATCCCCACGAATTCTCCGGGGGGCAGAGACAGCGGATCGGGATCGCCCGGGCCATCGCCCTGCGGCCGGCCTTCATCGTCTGCGACGAACCCGTATCCTCGCTCGACGTCTCCATCCAGGCGCAGATCCTCAACCTGCTTTCCGATCTTCAGGAGGAGATGGGTCTGACCTATCTCTTCATCGCCCACGACCTGAGCGTGGTCGAGCATATCGCCGACCGGGTGGCGGTAATGTACCGGGGCCGGGTGGTGGAGGAGGCCGTCCGGGACCGGCTCTACCGGCAACCGCTGCATCCCTACACCCGGGTCCTGATCGAGTCGATTCCGGTGCCCGACCCGGCGGCCCGCCCCCCGTCGTCGGCGCGTCCCGCGCCGGATTCGGAGGATTCGGAGGCCGGCTGCAGCTTTTACAGCCGCTGCCCGATCCGCGTCGATCGCTGCCGGGAGGAGGCGCCCGCGCTCCGGGAGGTTGAAGGAGGCCATCGGGCGGCTTGCTGGGAAGTCTGAGGCGGAAACGGGAGCGACTGAACGAAACTGGCGGTTAAGAGGATAAGGCGATAAGGGAAGGATTAGCCCGCCCGGCAAGCGGGTCGGGACCTCGGGAGCGCAACGCCGTCGCTCTCCTCTCACCCCCGCCCCCCTGGAGGAGAGGGGGGTAACCTCATCCAATGTTCTTCCTTGACAAGCTTCCTTACATTCAATACATTCAGTCCATATTGAACGAATAACGCATATCGCTATGCGGGTGAATTTTAATGAGCGATAAAAAATTAATACAGTCCCGCGATAACATTGTCGAAGCCGCCGGGCGGACCACCCAGGGATTCGGTCTCGGCCGGATCATCGGACAGCTTTACGCCCTCCTTTTCTTCAGCCCGGAACCGATGTCGCTTGACGATATGGCCGGGGAGCTGAAGGTCAGTAAAGGGAGCGTCAGCACCAATATCCGGGAGCTGGAGAAGTGGGGCGCCGTCCGGCGGGTCTGGATCAAGGGGGACCGGAAGGACTATTATGAAGCCGAGGTCGAATTCTTTCGGGTTATTAAGAGCGGTATCCTGCCTTTCATCAGCCGCAAATTGGATTCCTCCCTGGCCGCCGTTTCGGAATCCCGCGAACTGATCAACGCCGGCGATCAGCTGAAAAGCGGGGATAAGTCTTTGGCCGACTTTTATTCCCGCCGCCTCGATCTTATCGAGAAAGCCCAGAAAAAGCTTTCCGCGCTCTTCAAACTCCCTTTGTGGTAAATACTCGTTCGGCCGGCGAAATGGGTCCGCGCTTATAAGATATCCGGTATGGCTCAATCACGCGCATATAAGGCCGGCATTCTCGGATCGAGCAAGGTACTCATCCGCGTTTCCGGCATTCTCACGGCGGCGGTGCTGGCCCGGCTGCTGACCAAGGTGGATTACGCGGCTTTTCGCCAGACGATTCTCGCCTTTCATTTCGTAGAACCGCTGTTGATACTCGGTCTTTCCCAGGCCTTGATTTACTTTATCCCCCGCGACCGCGATCACAGCCGGTCCATACTTACCGGAAACCTCCTGATGCTGTTCGGGATGGGTTGTGTCTTCGCGGCCGCTATGTGGCTGGGCGGCAACGAGCTCCTCGCTTCGCAGTTCAACAACCCGGCCCTGAAAAGACTTCTTCTTATTTACAGCCCGTATGGGATGCTGGCGTTGCCCCTGAGCACCATCGCCTCCTGCCTACTCGCCTGCGATCGGGTGAGGAGTCTTGCCGTATTCGAGGTGGTCAATCGCGCGGTCGGGGTGGTTCTGGTAATAGTATTCGTGCTGATCTGGAGGACTCCCACCGCCGCCGTAGCCGGTATTCTGGCCGGGATGGCGATTATGTTTTTTCCGGGATTGAAGTTGATGTACCGGTCCGTCGCTTCCGGCGACTGGCTGCCCTCCCGGGAAAATATGAAAGAACAGTTGAAGTTCGGAGTTCCCCTCGGGCTTTCCGCCCTTATCGGAATAATCTCCATCAATCTCGATAAATTCCTGGTTTCTTCCTTTTTTGCTCCGGAACAGTTCGCCGTTTATGTCAACGGGGCGATGGAGGTTCCGCTGGTCGGGATTATAACCGGTTCGGTGGTGGCTGTTCTGATCCCGGAATTCGCCGGAGGTTACAAGGACAAGAGTTACTCCGAAATAATCGCTCTCTGGCAGCGGGCGATGGTTAAATGCGGCTTGATCCTTTTTCCCATCATGGCATTCCTGATGATTTTCGCTCCGGAGGTTATGACCGTTGTCTTCTCGGCGACTTACCGGGAAAGCGCGCTCCCGTTCCGGGTATATTTGTGCTTGATGCCGATCAGGATCACCAATTTCGGCGCGCTGATCATAGCCGCCGGGAAAAGCAGCTATATTCTGTATAAAAGTCTCGGCAGTCTGCTCATCAATCTGGTTTTAAGCCTGATGTTGATCAGAGTATTGGGCTATATCGGCGCCGCCGTCGGGACCGTGATCACCCTGTATGTATGGAACGTCACCGTGAATCTTTACCTGATATCGAGACTGTACCAAAGACGGCCGCTCAGCCTTATTCCCTGGTCGAAATTGGGGACCCTGGCTCTTTTGTCCGCCATACCGGCCTTTCTGGTATGGCTCCTGGGTCGTTTCGGCGATCTTAAATATCCATTGCTGATTATCGCCGTCTTTGCGTTGATATATTTCCCGGTCTATTTGCTGCTTGCGGCCAAGTGGGGCTACATAACAATCGAGGAATTAAAATCGGCCGCGGCTTCGATCGGGAGGAAGATCGTCGGCAAATAACGAAACCATGAAAGCTTTTCGCACAGTTAACGATGTGTGGAAGGCCGGGCTCTGTATGGGCTGCGGCGTCTGCCGGGTCGGCTGCCCGAAGGACGCGGTCCGGATAACCAGAGATTCCAGCCGGGGACTGTTCCGGCCGGAGGTGGACGCTTGTTTATGCGTCGGCTGCCGGCGTTGCCTTAAGATCTGCCCCGGGATAGGATTCGATTACGCGAAATACGACCCCGTCTCCTCCGTTAACGAAGATCATCCGGGGGGCGAAGCGCTGACGTCGGACTGTTATCTCGGACACGCCGTTGACGAGAGTATCCGATATTCATCTTCGTCCGGGGGAGTGGTTACGGCCGTATTGCTTGATGCGTTGGAGATGAAATTGATTTCCGGGGCGGTGGTGACCAAATTTTCCGATGAAGATCCGTTGCTTACGGTACCGCGTATCGCCACCAATCGGGAAGAGATCATCGCCGCCGCGGGTTCGAAGTATTGCCCGGTTCAAATAGGCGACGCCCTGCAGGAGCTGAAGCACAGAGACGGTCGTTTCGCGGTCGTGGGGCTGCCCTGCCATATTCACGGAATACGAAAACTGCAGGAAAACGATGGGTTCTGGAAAGAAAAGATCGCCTACTGTCTGGGGTTGTATTGTTTGAATAATAATTCTTTCAACGGAACCTCATATTTCCTTCGGGCGAAGGGGATCAATATCCGCGATGTCAAAAACATCAGGTATCGCGGCGAGGGATGGCCGGGGAAGATAACGATTAATTTACAAGACGGCGGGAAGGCGTCTTTCAACCGGCCGGCTAACGAACCTTCGTTGTCCGAAAGACGATTGCTGAAGTCGGCCTTTCATTATGATTTTATGATTCCGCGCTGCCTGACCTGCCCGGATCTGACAAGCGAGGCCGCCGATGTCGCTTTTGCCGACCCGTGGCATCTCGGAAATCTATTGAAGAAAGAAAAGAAGGGGAAGACCCTGATCCGGGTCCGCGGTTTGAACGGCAAGAAGCTCATTGAAGATATTCGCTCGCGGGGCAAAAGCGTATCCCTGGAACGATGCCCTCCGCCGGACAAATACGAATCAAAAGTCGAATTCGCCTCGGGCGTATGGAGCCGCATATTAATCAGGAAAAAACTGGGTTTGGCGTATCCCCGCTTCCCCGGTAAAGTGCCCTGTTATTCCCGAAGAGCAATGGCGATGAATCTTTTCTATGTCGGATCTTACTTGAGCCGTTTCCGCCGGTTATGGCCGCTGCTGCCGGCGGCAAGCCGTTTCCGGGCCGCTATATACCGGATTCTGGACGCCGTTTCTTAACAGGGCCTTGGAATATGACCAAGTTCGCTTTACTCGGAGACCGGATCAGCGGGAATCTTGGGGTTCCTTCCATCCTGGAGGGGCTGAAAGAGGTGCTGGGAAGGAAGTTCCCCGGAAATAAATGCGTGGTATTCGTGCCCTGGTCCAGCTATCGGGATGACCTGGACCGGGCGGAGTCCCTGGGGGTGGAGCTGTCTCCGTTGGGGAACTATTGGTATCTGCTGGTAATCGGCGCCCTCAGGCGCCTTTTCGGGTTCCCGGCCGGTCCGAAAAAATATCTTCGGATCGTGGATAAACTGCGGTCTTGCGATCTTGCCATAGACTTCAACGGGATTATTTTCGAAGAAAGCCTGGGCCGCCAATCCTTCCGCAAATGCCTGTATCGCGGGTTGAGATTTCCCCTCTGCCGGGTGTTGGGGGTCAAGGTCGTCAAATATACCGCCGACATCGGTCCCTTCAGGTCCCGCTGGAACAAGTTCTTCGGCAGGTTCTATATGTCCGGCTGCATGGACTTGATTTTCGCCCGTTCGGAGGTATCGAAACGAAACGCTCGCGAGCTGGGCGTGAAAACTCCGATAAGGGTCTTGCCGGACACGGCTTTCGTGATGCGGTATGACGTGGATTCGCCGCCGGCTCTCCGCGCCGTATCCGGTTTGCGGCGGCCGGTTATCGGGGTGTCGGTGAGTTTTCAAATTCACAAAAGACTGGGGGATCGTTACCCCAGGGAGATGGCTTCATTCGTCGATGAAATATGCGGGACCCTCGGGGTTTCGGTGATTCTTATCCCCAACGATACTTTCTCCCGGCCGGTTAACGACGAACAGGTGGGGCGGATGATTATGGAATCGACGACTTCGCGTCGATGCGTGCTTATGAAGAACGACGGTTTTTCGGCGGGCGACGTTAAAAGCGTGATCGCGAATTGCGACGCCCTGTTGGCGTCTCGATACCATAGCGTCATCGCCGGTCTTTCAACGGCGGTTCCGACGCTTGTCCTGGGCTGGCATCATAAATATATGGAAGTATTGAAGATGTTCGGAATGGAAGAATGGCAGCTCGGCGTGGAAGAGTTCGCGCCGGAATTATTGCGGAAAAAATTTGGAAAGCTGTGGATGGAAAGAGAGCGGTTGCGCGGAAATATCCAATCGCGCCTGCCGGATATATTCCGGGCCGTCTATTCGGGGGGAGATATCATCGCCGCTTTGCTGCGGGACGGCCGCCTCCGGGAAAGTGATTGCGCCGGCGGTCTTTCCGGTCGCGGCCCGGAAGACTGAAAGGACACCAATGGGCATCTCCGCTTCGGACAATTCAATACCCGGTTCCCGCCGCCCCGATCGGACCGCGGATGACCAGTCGCCGCGAGGCCGGAGGGTGTGTATGTTTCTAAACTCCGGCCTGTCCGGGGACCAGCGGGTATTCAAGGAAGCGCGGACCCTGGCCGACGCCGGCTATGAGGTGACCATTATTTGCAACCAGGAACCGTCCGCGGCCACCGCGGCCTGGGAGGGGATCGGGATAGTCAGTATTCCGCGCCGCCCGGCTCTGTTTTCCCCGGGGAGGTTTACTCTCGAATGGATCAGGACGGCCTTACGGTTGAAGCCCGACGTAATTCACGCTCACGATCTGAATACGCTGGGAAGGGCCTGGCTGACGGCGCGCTTGACCGGTTCGAAACTGATATACGATTCGCACGATTACTATCCGCGGACCCAGTTTGTTCTCCGGATGCCTCGCTGGCGGCAATGGTATTATCAGCGCAAAGAGGGTTTCTTGAACCGGCGCTGCGATCTGGTGATCCACGTGGTTCCCGATTTATGCCGGATGGCCGCGGATGAGTTCCGGATCCCGGCGCCGGCGCTGATAACCAACTTTCCCATGGGGGAGGCTCCTCGCCGTTCGCGGGTCCTGCACGAAATGTTCGGCTTGTCTCCCGGGACCAGAATCGTGATTTATGAAGGCGTGGTCGCGCTGGAACGGGGCCTGGAGAACCTGGTTCTCTCCGCGCGGTTTTTAAGATCGGATGTCGCGATTGTCATCCTGGGAAGAGGGTATTTGAAAGAACGCCTGAAAAAGCTGGCCGCCGAGATCCGGGTCGCCGACCGGGTAAAGTTTGTTGAGAAGATCGAATTGGAAAACTTTCCGAAGTATTGCGCCGCTTCCGATGTCGGGATCGCGATTTATGAAAACGAAGGGCTTACCTGGGAATGTGGGTGGTCCACAAAAACTTTCGACTATATGCGGGCCGGAATTCCCACCCTGATCAGCGGCAGCCGGGCCTCGGAGAGAATGGTTGTCGAGAACGACGCCGGGATTGTCGTTAAGGATATCTCGCCGGAAAGCATCGCCCGCCATATCGAGGAACTCCTGGACGACCGGAAGCGATATCGGAGATTTCAGAAGAACGCGGTGCGGGCCTGGAGGGAGAATTTCAACTGGGAGACGGAAGGGAAGAAGCTGCTGGCTCTTTACGAAAGTTTATTAGCGGATTAAGGCGGCTTTGGACCCGTAGCGCAGGGCTTTTGTAGTTGGTGGAGCAGCTCTAAAGAGCCGTACTGCGGATAATATTTTATGAGACTTGACGCCATATCAGAGAGTCGTTTGGGCAAGATCGTCGGCCGCCTGCCCGCCCACAGTTCCTGGGTGAAGCTTTTGAAAGCGGGCGGTAAATCCGCGATCCTTGCGAGACGGCCGTTCGGCGGCCGTCAGGTGGTTTTTGAAGGCATCGGGGACGCGGTCGTCGGCAAATTTTATTCACCCGGTCCCGGAAGAGACGAAGTCCTGATTGAAACTATATTTTCGGCGGTCAGCCCGGGAACGGAGAAGGGATACTACCTGGATCTTCCGAATTTTCATCAGCCCCGTCCTTACGTTCCGGGTTACAGCGGTTGCGGCCGGGTAAAGGCCGCGGGGAGGAACAGCGTTTTTCAGAAAGGCGACCTGGTGGCGGGAGGGCTGAAGCATTCCAGCCGACAACTCGCCGCGGCGGATTCATTGGCGCGGGTGCCGCCGGGAGTGGAAATCGGGGGGGCGGCTTTTGTCAGTCTGGGGGTCATCGCTTTTACCGGTGTTCGGAGGGCCGTTATCGCCGGCGGGGAGAGAGTCGGGGTGTTGGGGCAGGGGATTCTCGGCCAGATGATCAACCGGATGGCGAGATTGGAAGGAGCTGGCCGGGTCTCCGCCCTGGCGCTCGGCGATTCCAAGAAGGAGATGGCGGAGGAAAGCGGGGTGGATGAGTTTATCGCCCTGAGGGATTATGGGCGACCCCTCTCCTCCCTGGGTTATGACGTGGTGATCGACAGTACCGGCAGCTTGAAGGGATTCGAATCGGCCCTGGAGATGGTCCGTCCCGGCGGCAGAGTGGTGATGCTGGGCAGCATAGCGGGATACGTCGAGGAGAGCGATTGGGCCCGGGTGGCGCTGGAGAAGGGTTTGGAAATAAGAGGCGCCCACGTCCGGAACCTGCGAGCAGAAGGGTTGACGTATCGGGAAGAGGCCGTCCGTTTCCTGGGGCTTTTGGCGGAGAAAAAATTGAAAATCAACCATTTGATCACCGACATCTACCGGCCGGCGCAAGCGCCGGAGATTTACCGGCGGCTGGCGGCCGGGGATCGGAATTTAGTCGGAACTCTCATAGATTGGCGGCCGGGCGGGGATTCGTAGCGCAGGGCTTCAGCCCCGCCGTTGGAGGGGCGGCCCTGAAGGGCTGGCTACGAATGCTTGGCAGGGATAATTCCCTGCGCTAAGAAGGAATGGAGGGTTGATGAAAAAGAGGCAGCAACTTGGTTTCGCCGTCGTCGGCTGCGGGGCGATCGCTTATTCCAACGCCGAGGCGATTCGCCGGGCGGATTCCGCCCGCCTGGCCTACGCGGTGGATATCGACCGTCAAGCGGCCGCCCGCCTGGCGGGAAAGTATTCGGTCCCCTTCAGCGATCGATTGGAAGAGGCGTTCTCCGCGTCCGGTGTCGACGCCGTAATTATCTGCACGCCGCATTACCTCCACGCGCCCCTCGCGCGCCGGGCGGCGAAAGCGGGCAAGCACGTGCTCGTGGAAAAACCGATGGGAGCCTCCCTGGAGGACGCCGGGACGATAGTTTCGGCTTGCCGGGAGGCGGGAGTGAGGTTGGGGGTGTGTTACTGTATGCGTTACGGGGAAAAGATCGAGTTCGCGAAAAAATTTATCGACGAGGGCGGCCTGGGGGATGTTATCGGATTCGAGATCACGATGCTCCGCGATCGCTCGGAAAACTACCTGAAGCGGGATACCTGGCAGGAGGGAAATGCCGATTGGCACTGCGTTCGCGCCAAGAGCGGGGGCGGGATCTTCATCGACAATATATCGCATTATATCGATTACCTGTTGTATTTGACCGGTCTGGAAATCGAGGAGGTTTATTGTCAAGCGGGCGCTTTTCTCGTTCCGGCCGATGTCGAAGATAATCTCTGGGCGATATTGCGAACCGCCGCCGGCGCCGCCGGGACGATTACCGTGGGAAGCACGGTAAGGGGCGGCGGCCGCGAACAGGACGGCGAAATCGCAAATTCGATTCAGCGGTTATGGGGGGGCGAGGGGCAGGCGATATTGCTTCCGGAGTTGAAGGTCTTTTCCCGGAAAAGGATCGGAGGGCTGGCTCCGAACCGCTGGCACAGGATCAAGCCGGAAAAAATTTACAACCGCGGCGGCGCGGGGGTGAAAGAGCGCGCCCGGCTCATCCGGGATTTCTCCGCGGCGGTTCTGGAGGGCCGGGAACCGGAAGTCGCCGGAGAGGCCGGCCTGCGGGTTATGGCGGTGATAGACGCCGCCTACCGTTCGGCCCGTTCGGGGGAAGTCGCCGCGGTGGGGAAGAACTATTTTCGCCGGGCACAACCGCGGCCGGACACAGAGGATTGAGATGATCGGGAAGAGGATAGGCGATCTTGTCGCCGGGTTGGAAGGGCGGGTGATTATATTTCGGGAGACTGTTCCCGGTCCCGACGGCAGCCTGGAGCGGTTGCTTGCCGCCCGGGATGAACTCTACCTGGCGCTCGCGGGTCCGGGGGGCGAGGTCGAACGGCTGCCCCGGGAGTTCCGGGAAAGGGTGCTTGACTCCGCTTCGGTCGATTTCACGGATCGGATAAAGACGATAACCGGCGGAGCCGGGTTTGAGAACGTACTGGTGGCGGCCGATTCCCCGGAATGCATAAGGCAAGCCCTGGGAATCGCCGGGGTGCTCGGCCGGGTGTACCTGTTCTCCCCGCCCCGGGGCAGGGTTTCCGCCGATCTTCACAACACCCTGCTTTACAAGAGCCTGACGGTGAAAGCCGCTCCGGCTTGAGGTATTGCGACCGGGACCGACTCGTCAAGTGGCTTTGTTTTAATAATTCGAATGAAAGTAACCTTGATCAATCCTCCCTGGTTCTTCTCCGGGAACCTGGATCGCCTGAGCCAGAATAACGGGCTTGGCTACATAGCCTCCTATCTTCGCGCCCACGCCGAGGTGGAATTGTCGATAATCGACGCCCTGGCGGAAGGAGCCGATCGCCGCCGGGCTCTTGACGGGGAGAGCGGGATCTTTCAATACGGCTTGGGCTATGAGGAGATCGTTTCCCGGATACCGGCCGGCTCGGATTTCATCGGGATCGCCGGACCCTTTACCTACCACAAAAAGATAATCGCCGGTTTGCTATCGACGCTCAAGCCCCGTTTCAGGGGATCTAAAGTGGTCCTGGGAGGCGTCTTCCCATCCACGCTTCCCTTGGAAGCCCTGGATACGGGCGCCGATTATATCGTTATCGGGGAGGGGGAGAGATCCTTTGCCGACCTGGTCCGGGGCGATGACCCCGCCACGATCCCGGGGGTCGGTCGCCTCGAAGGGGGAGAGAAGCGGATCAGCGATCGCCGCGCTGCGATTCTGGATATGGACGGCCTTCCGTTCCCGGCCCGGGATCTGCTTCCTTTCGACCGTTACCTGGCGGTCTCATCGCGGGGCAAGAGAGGGCGGCGGGCCGTTTCAATACTAACCTCGAGGGGTTGTCCTTTTAATTGCGGATTCTGTTCAATTCACAAGGTTTACGGCCACCGGTGGAGGGGCCGCAGCCCCGAAAATGTCCTGGCGGAGATCGAAGAGTGTATCCGCCGTTACCAGATCGACCACATCGAGTTCGAAGACGATAATCTGACGCTCGATGCCGAACGGGCCGACCGAATCTTTGACGGGATCATCGATATCAACCGGGGAAGAGCAAACCGGTTGACCTGGAACACCCCTAACGGCATCAGGATAGATTCCTTAACCGATGAACTGCTGGCCAAGATGAAGAAGGCGGGCTGTGTCAAGCTGTCGCTGGGACTGGAGCACGGAGACCCGGAAGTTCTCAAGCTGATGAACAAAAAGCTCGATCTTGACCGGGTGGAGCGGGTTGTCCGGGCTTGCGGAAAGCTCGGCATCAGGACGTTGCTGTATTATATCGTGGGATATCCGGGGGAGACCGAGGCCCGGTTCCGGCGGGGTTTAGCCTTTGCCCGGAAGCTGAAAAAGTTGGGCGCGGACAATTTTGCCGTCTATATCGCCAAAGCGTATCCGGGGACCGAGTTGGAGCGGTATTGCCGCCGGAGGGGTTATCTGACCGAAGAAGTAAGCGACGAGCGCATTATCCGGAATGATTACGGGAACATCGTCACCGAGGATTTTAACCGGGAGGTTGTTCTGCGCCGGCAGCGGGAGATGGACCTGGAGTTAAATCCGCCCCATCCCCTGGTCAAGATAGTCAAGACCGTCATTCCCCGGGGGATTTACGGCAGAATCAAGGATTCGGCCCTGGCCGCCCGGGTGAAGAAAAAGCGGGGCTGAGGATTGTGGTGTGGGGTGTGGGTGTTAAAGCAAAGGAGATTGGTGGTGAGTGATTATAAGAGATTAGAAATTTACCTAAAATATAATGAATTAGGCGGCAAGCTCAACAAGTTCATCCAAGCCATAAACAAGCGGTGAGAGTTGATCAACCCTCAACCCTCATACCTCAACCCCCAACCCTGAATTTATATGCCCGCAATTTCGGTAATTATTCCCACCTACAACGCCGCCGAGTATCTGCCGGAAGCGATCGAAAGCGTTCTGGCGCAGACCTTCAAGGACTACGAACTGATCGTGGTTGACGACGGCTCCACCGACGGGACGGAATCGGTGGTGAAGAAATTCGGCGATCGGATCAGATACTTTCGCCAGGAAAACCGCGGCCCGGGAGCGGCCAAAAACCTGGGGATTCGAAACAGCCGGGGCCCGCTGCTGGCCACCCTGGACGCCGACGACAAGTGGGTTCCCCATAAACTGCAAGCGCAATACGAATATATGAAAGCCCATCCGGAAGCCGGGATGGTCAACGCCAACGTATCAACCTTCGACGAAAAGGGAATAGTGACCTATGAGGTTGACGGGACCCTTCGGAAGACCTACCAGGGGTGGGTATTCGACAGGTTGATCATCCAGAATTTTATCGCTTCCGGCACGGTGATGTTCAGGAAAGAATGCCTGGATAAAGTCGGGCTCTTCCCGGAGAACTATATGATTTCCGAGGATTGGCATCTCTGGCTGCGGATCGCCAAGGAATACCCGGTGGGCTATATAAATGAACCGCTGGGCCTGTACCGTTGGCAGGAGAAATCTCTGACCTGGGATTACGCCAAGGCCTATCCCGATCGACTGGCGGTTCTCAATGAGATAATCTCGCTCTACCCGGATTACTTCAAAAACAGGAAACGGCTGATCCGCCGGGCTTACGGCAGTTTATTTATGCGTTACGGCTACGCGCTTTTTGACCGCGGCGATTACGCGGACGCGCGGGCCAAGTTTTTCGTCTCGATTCGGAACAACCCCTTCCAATTCAAATCTTATCTTTACCTGCTGGGATTGCTGGTGCCGAAAAGCCTCAAAAGCCAGATCACCAGGATCAAGCGCCGGACGGGGATAAGATTTATGCCGGGAAAGTAGGGGTATTCCCCGGAAGCGGGGCCTTTATTTCACCGCTCGGAAACCCGCCCCGGCCGCAATTTTTATCGCCTCGCGGTCATCCGGGTTCAGCAGCATGGTCATCGCCTTGAAACCTTCCCTTTCCAGCCGCTCGGCCGCGCTGTCGAACAGTTGCCGCGGGATATTCATCCCCCGCCATTTGTCTTCGATCCGGCAATCGTAAATAAATGCTTCGCCGGCCCGGGAATCTTGATCCGCCCTTCCTTTTGACCGGCGGTCGCGGGGATCTATCCAGATCAAGGCCGCCGGGCGGCCGGTTGCGATGGCGGCCAGGCAAAAATGCCCCTTACGCAGACGGGCCGCGATCTCGCGGGTGCCGTCGCGATTGCTCGGGCCGACGATTCCGGGGATGAAAGCGTTGTTCGCCGTTTCGATTCGCTCTATCTCCATCTCGGGAACCGGACCCGGCCTTGGAGGAATGGCGGCGAAATTCCGGGTGTAAAAACGCCGATGCCGCCCCGCCGGAAGCTGACTCCCGAAGCTCGCCGGCCGGATTCGCCGCCGAGCCGCTCTTCGCGACCACGCCCGCGCCCGGTTGGCCATCGCGGCGACCCGTCCGGCCGCGGTATCGTTGAAAACGGTGAAGGTAAAAAGCCGGCGCACCGAATTGGCGAGCCTGGTCTTGTGCCTGTATTCGCCGGCCAGAAGGTCGATCTCCGAGTAGCCGGCGGCAAAACCGGCTTCAATGCTCCTGCTGGTCAGGAGCTGCATTACGCCTTCCCGGGCGAATTCGGGATCGAATCCGGTCTGGTATCCGTAAACCTTGTTTCTGTAAAGAAAACCGTAACGAATCGCCGCGGGCCTCCCATTGAGGTCCAATCCGTCCAGCAGGAGCCGGCCCCGGGAAAAAAAGCTTTCCGCTACGGCCGAATGGAAATTCAAGTAATCCCGGTCTTTAAACGTGCCCGCCAGCTTCCTCTGGCGCATTCTTTTTCGGTGCAGTTTCTTTAACTCCGCCATCCAATCGGGCAGTTCTTCTTTCTTGGTCAGCCGGCGGTATTTTACCGCGTAGTGGCTTTCCAATCTGCGCCGGCCGCCGCTGATAAACTTCCGCAACTGTTTGGGCAGGGTTTTCAGATATTCGGAGTAGGAACCGACAAGTTTTACGGCATACGAGTTTTCGGCCGCCCAGGCGGATTGGGGAAGGCCTTCTCCCGGAAAGGGATTTTCAAGGGCGGGAAGGAGAGGGGATCCGCTGCGCAGGTCTTTGAAAACGGCAATATCCCAGGCGTAAGACTTCTTCAGGTGGGCGATGAATTCGTCCGCGACTCTCTTTTCATACCCTTGTTTGACGATCAGGTCCTGGTATTCGGAACGGACGTTTTCCCCGGTTCCCAAAAACATCAGGGTTTTGGCCGGAATCAGGCCGTAGTATCTAGTCCGGCGGATATACAGAGGGGCGATCCCGACCAGTTCCGGCCCCTCGCGGAAGGTTAAAGGATAGAGAAATTTCCCGCGGCCGAAGACCTTCCACCAGGTGGAGACCCATTCCCAGGTGAGAAAGACGTTGTCCGCCTCGCTTTGAGAAAGCAGCAAATTCCATTCCTTCTCCAGCGCCGGGAATTCCTCCTCCCTTGTCACATAGAGGGTCAGTCCGTGCATATATGCAGAATACGGTTCTTTGCCGAATATATCACGCCAAATATCGGTTTTTGTACTCGCGATAAGGCCTTCCGACGACAATGACGCGCCGGCCGGGCCGGAAGCCCTCGAGGATATCGATCCGGGCCGGCCAGCGCAGGCGGACCAGGAGCAGTTTATTCAAGCGCAGGATCTTCAGAGTATCGACGATCCTGAAACCGGCGTTGAGGTGGGCCTTGACGGAAGATTGGTTGCGGGCCGCGGTGTCGGACCAGATCTCCCGCTCGGAGGCAAGGGCGCGATTAATCAGCACGTCCAGCAAGACGGAAAATATTCTCCGCCCGCGGTAGTTCGGGGATACGAAGATGTCGCGGATCCAGGAGGCGGTTTCCGGAACCGGAAAATGGTAGCCCGCTTCGTCGATGAAGCGCCGCGGCGGCGGGACGAGCCAGGTTCTGGCCACGGTATCCTCCCCCCGGGTGAGCTGATAAAATTTGAGGCGGTGGGCGAACCGGGCCCGGACCCTTCCTTCGGAGATCTCTCCGCCGGTGGAACGGTAAATGTCGATTATGGCGGGATCGTAACGGTCGAATACGGTCAGGGCGAACTCCCCGCGATCCGGGACGGCGGAGACATCTTTTTTCAGCACCAGGATGGTATCGAGAGAGAGCAGGCTCCTGAAACGATCCCCCAGCCAGGCGCGGCATTTATCGGGGAGCTTCACGAGTTTCATTCGGGAATGAAGTTTGTGTTTACCGAAGACTCCGGTAAAGGCGATAAAACGGAGACAGGATCGTTTTGGAAACCAGGAAGAGTCTGGTCTTGGGCCGTTTAAGATTATAGACGGTTATTTGATGTTTGCTTTTCCTGGTCTTGGTCCACTGGCTTTCAAAATGGGCGAAGGGGCCGCAGAAGTCGAAACCGATATATTTTTTTTCGAAGCAATGCCGGATCAAGCGGTAGAGGATCGCCTGACCGGGGGAGAGCTTGTCGCAATCGGCGATGTCGTAATTGACGCCGATCTTCATAAAGTAGAAGACACGGTTGTGGACCAGCCCGTATATCGAGGCGACGGGTGTTTCGCCGGCGGAAAGAATGGAAAGATTGAACCGTCCGGTTCGGGCGAAGCGTTCGGCGATCTCGTGATAAAATTTTCTTTCCCACGGGCGCTGCGTGATCGCGCTGCGGTTGGTTTTTTTCCATCCGGTGTTTTCCAGGCGGAAGAAGGCCTCCACCGCTTCGGGGTCGTATTCCCGGAAGACGCGGAATTCCGGGGTCCCCAGGGCGGCGAGTTTGTTGTTGCGGTTGCGCATATTTTTCCGGAAGGACCGGTTGAGGCCGGAGAAGTATTCCTGAAAACTTCCCCGGATCGGGATTCGGAAAGATCCCTCCGCCGGCTTGAGGTTGATCCGGACGGTTCCGGACCGGAAATGATCATCCACCACAGCGACAGCGCCGCTGTCGGCGCGGATTCGCTCCAGCAGCATCAGCTCCCAGCGTTTCGGGTTCTCGCGGAGATGTCTTTTCAGAAGGCCGATCACGAGCTCGAGGTTTTCGGGCCGGCAGACGAGGTCGAATTCCGGGGAGTGCGGGTTGGTCAGCGAGCGGAGACAGTCGAACCTGAAAATCCGTTGGATGATGAACCGGGTGCGCATCAGGGGGATGGCGCCGATCAGCAGGTTCTCATTCCAGACCGTGAATATGAACAGCTTTTCGTCGGTTTTGAAATGTTTCCACCAGAGGCGCAACCAGTCGTGGGAGATGAAAGGGGTGGGGTCGCCAATCTCCGCGAGCAGCTTCTTCCAGGACGGGGCGAGAGAGGCGAACTCCTCCAGCGTGGTAATTATTTTTACTTGAGGGGCCGGTCCCGGCATTGAAGCAAAGTTCGTTTTGAGAAGCGCTGAGTATTACTCGTTGTTTTCAGCTTCCGCAGGCGGCGGAACTTCCACAGCCCCGGGCGTGCGCCCGGGGAACAAGAAAAAATTGCCCCCCGGCCCCGCCGGGGGCGTTACCAGTCTTTGACGATCCCCGAAGGGCCGGCTTCGGTGGGGATTGGTCGCTGGTGAAATTATAAGACTCAAGGCGATGGTCTCATTTTGTATGGCGGAAGTAAACGATATCCGATATGGTTAACGGGCGAAACTCAAATAAACAGGCAACTGATTATGTGCGGAATCGCGGGCATATACGGGGGAGGAAACAAGCCCCTCCTTGAAAAAATGCTGGCTACGCTGGCCCATCGGGGTCCGGACGGGCGGGGAACTTTTGCCGAAGACGGATTTTTGCTCGGTCACGCCCGGCTGGCGATCATCGATCTTACGGATGCCGGGCGCCAGCCGATGTTCAACGAAGACCGCTCGGTAGTGATCGCGGTCAACGGGGAGATCTATAACGCTCCGGATTTAAGAAAAAAACTGGAAGATAAGGGGCATCGCTTCAGTTCCACCTCCGATTCCGAAACGATTCTTCACCTCTACGAAGAGTTGGGATTCCGGGGGATGATCGGTTCTCTCAACGGGATGTTCGCCCTGGCCCTTTATGATCGCAAGCTCAAGAAACTCTTCCTCGGCCGCGACCGGCTGGGCATCAAGCAGTTGTATTTCCGGGACAACGGGCGGGGGCTGGTATTCGCCTCCGAAATCAAGGCCATCCTGGCCGATCCGGAAGTTCCCCGGAAGCTGAATCCGGCCGGGCTGTCCCAGTATCTAACCTTCCGCTCGATTCTCAACGGAGCAACCTTCTTCAGGGGGATCGAGGTTCTTCTTCCCGGCCACTACCTGGAGTATGACGGTCGGAAGCTGCGCCGGAAGCGCTACTGGCAGCCGGATTTTCAATCTGGTCGCTGGGAGGAGGGCGACGGATTCGGCCGGATCTGCGAACTCTTTCGGGAGAAGACCGCCGCGGCGGTCTCGCGTCATCTTATAAGCGATGTTCCTCTGGGCACCTACCTCTCCGGCGGTTTCGATTCCTCTACCGTTACCTACTTCGCCGCCAAGCTGCTCTCCGGCGAGATCGACCCGGGCCGTTTTTCTTCCTATCCCGAAGACAGGAAGCTGCAGGCTTTTACCGGGAGATTCGATGAAGGTCCGGCTTACGACGAGACTCCCTGCTCCCGGGCGCTGGCGGAAACACTGGGGCTTGACCTCCGCGAGGTGACTATCAACCCTGAAGATTTCACCGATACGATTCGGACTATCATTTATCACCTGGACGAACCCCAGGTCGGGGTCGGATCTTTCTCTCAGTTTATTGTGGCCCGGGAGGTGGCCCGGCGGGTCAAGGTCATCCTTTCCGGCCACGGCGGGGATGAGTTCTTTTCCGGTTATCCGGTTTTCAAGGTTCGAATGCTGCTCGACACCTTCTCCCGCTCGCCCGCCGCCGCGCTCGGATCGTTGGCGCGTTTCAGGATATCCGAACTCCCTCACCTGGCCTTCTTCGGTTTTCTGCCGGTCTTTTTCCCGGAAAGGAAGGACGGGCTTTTTGTTCTCTATGACTCCGGAAGGAGAAAGAGGCTGCTTTTTCCGGACACAGGCGCTTCGAAGGAGGAGGCTTCTCCCCGTTCTTATTTGGAAGAGGCGTTGAGCGGCTTTTCCGGGACCGAATACCAGAAACTTGAATGGCTTTACATCAAGACTTATCTCTCCGCTCTCTTTACCGTCGAGGACAAGATCAGCATGGCCCATTCGCTGGAAACCCGGACGCCGCTGTGCGACAACGAGATTCTTGATTTCGCGATGTCGATACCGCCCCGCTATAAGCTTCACGACTACAAGTTGAAATCAATCGTGAAACATTCAATGGAAGACCAGCTTCCCGAAATTCTCTATCGCCAATCGAAAAAAGGTTTCCCCACCCCGCTGGCGAAGTGGATCAAGGGGCCGCTGCGCGAACTGTTCCACGACACTTTGAGCGAATCTTCGTTGAGGAATAGCGGAATTTTCAACCCCCGGGAGGTTCAAAAAATGCTCCGATCCCTGACCAGGTCTCCCTTTGACGGCCCGCGGGAACTGGTTCTGGCCAACCGTCTTTGGGCCGTTTTAAACGTGGAAATTTGGAGGGATCTCTTTTCGGTTTCGGTTTAACTCGGAATGAAGATATGTTCCATAGTCGGGGCGCGCCCGCAGTTCATCAAGGCGGCGGTGGTAAGCCGGGCGGTGAGAAAAGTCGCCCGCGAGGTGTTGATCCACACCGGCCAGCATTACGATGACGCGATGTCGGCCCGGTTTTTCCGGGAGCTGGAAATCCCGGAACCGGACTACAACCTGGGCGTCGGGTCTCACCTTCACGGGAAGCAGACCGCGATGATGCTGGAGCGGATTGAGGGGGTGTTGGAGAAGGAAGCCCCGAAACTGGTACTGGTTTACGGGGACACCAACTCCACCCTGGCCGGCGCGTTGGCGGCGGCCAAACTCTTAATCCCGGTCGGTCACGTCGAGGCCGGGTTGCGCAGTTTCAACCGGAAGATGCCGGAAGAGATCAACCGGGTAGTCGCCGACCGCCTTTCGGACTTTCTTTTCTGTCCCACCCCCGCGGCGGTGGAAAACCTGCGCCGGGAAGGCGTCACTAAGGGAGTCCGCCTGACCGGGGACGTGATGTTCGACGCCCTGAAATACTACCTCAAGAAGGCCGGGGCCGATGAAGTTCTGATGAGGTTCAGCCTGGAGAGCGAAGGCTACCTCCTGCTTACGATTCACCGGGCCGAGACCACCGATGACCCCGGCCGGCTGGCCGCGATTTTCAAGGCGCTTTCCGGCTTGGACGAGAAGATTTTATTCCCGGCTCATCCCCGGACCCGGAAGGCCCTTAAAGCCAACGCGATCCGGCCGGGGAAAAACATACGGCTGGTTGAGCCGGTCGGCTATCTGGAGATGCTGGCGCTGGAGAGCCGGGCGAAGATGATTCTTACCGACTCCGGCGGAGTTCAGAAAGAGGCTTATCTGTTCGGGGCGCCCTGCGTGACCCTTCGGGACGAAACCGAATGGGTGGAGACGGTGGAGACGGGCTGGAACATACTGGCCGGCGCCGGTCCGGAGGCGATCAAGCGCGCCGTCGGAACCTTTCGCCCTCCCGGCGCCCGGCCGGAGCTTTTCGGAGACGGTCGGGCGGCGGTGAAGATCGCGGATTTGATCGCGAAGAAAAGACCTAAAAGGCCAATGGACTAAAAGACTAACAGCCTAAACAGCTTGCTTTACCACAGAGTTCACAGAGAACACGGAGTAATGACGAAATCCGAAACCCGAATGACGAAAGAATGACAAAATCCGATGCTAACCGGTTTATTTCTAACAGGTTTGGAAAACCTATTAACTACGAATCACGCCCGCCCTCCATTACTCCGTTCAGGAGAGGCGGGCAGGCAGATTGACACAGATACTAACCGGTTTATGGCTCCGCACCCTGATAAAAGCAGATTTCAGCCCCGAAAAATGGCTCCTGCGGCGCCATCTCGGGGTAAAATTCCAGGATTTAGATTTCAGCTATGCTCCGCACCCTAACTCCCTTTTGACTCACACCCATCCGCCATTACTTCGTTCAGGAGAGGCGGGCAAGCAAAGGCACGAAGGCACAAAGAAACGAAGGGATTTAGGAAAGGCCCAGTCCCACTCACCCCTATTTATAACAAACGATTGGATGTGATTGAATAGGATAAAAAGACGAACCGGATTGGAAAATATTTTATCCACGAAATTCACGAATGAACACGAATATGGACCAGGTTGGACGGACAGGTTTGGGAAAGCGGGGATATCTTAGGAAAGCAGGAGGATAGGGATTGGAATATCCCCTGAATTCCTGGTCTCCTAAGATGCGAAAAGGGGGAGTAGCGAGGGCGGGTGTTCTGTATTCTGCAGTTTCATTGGACCACGACCCTAATAGCCTGCAGTCTAAACCCCTAATAGGCGAGTGAGGAAGAGAGACCGCAAAAAAGTAATCCTGGTCGGGGGGGCGCGGCCGAACTTTATGAAGATCGCGCCGATATACCGTCGGATGAAGGAAAGCCCCGATTTCCGGCCGCTAATCGTTCACACGGGACAGCATTACGACCGGAATATGTCCCAGTTTTTCTTCCGCGACCTGGGGCTTCCCCGGCCGGATGTTTATCTCGGCGTCGGTTCGGCTTCCCAGGCGGCCCAGACCGCCAGGATTATGGTCGAATTCGAGAAAGTGTGCCTTAAGGCAAGGCCCGACCTGGTTCTTGTCGTCGGGGACGTGAATTCAACGCTTGCCTGCTCGATCGTGGCTTCCAAGCTTCTGATCCCCGTCGCTCACGTCGAGGCCGGGTTGAGAAGCCGGGACCGGACAATGCCGGAGGAGATAAACCGGATCGTGACCGACTCCGTCTCCGATTATCTTTTCACCACCTGCCGGGACGCGGACGAGAACCTGCTGAAGGAGGGGGTTCCGGCCGCCAGGATATTCTTCGTGGGAAACGTAATGATAGACACCCTGCTCGGATTCCGGGAGAAGGCGAAAAGGTCGAAGGTTCTCAAGCGGCTCAACCTGAAGAAAGGCGGTTACTCGGTTTTGACGCTGCATCGGCCATCCAACGTTGACGATTCAAAGACGTTGCGGGGGATAATGAAGGCACTGAAGAAGATCTCCGGAAAGATCCCCATCGTTTTTCCCGCCCACCCCAGAACGGAGAAGATGCTTCGCGGATATGGGATCGCGGGGGACGCCCTGAACTACATCAAACCCCTGGGTTACCTGGATTTTCTTTTCCTGATGATGAATTCCAGGTTTGTTCTGACCGATTCCGGCGGCATCCAGGAGGAGACCACGGTCCTTAAAATCCCCTGCGTCACGCTGAGGAAGAACACGGAGAGACCGATAACGGTCACGGAGGGAACCAATATCCTGGCGGGGGTCGGGGAGAGAAAGATCGTGGCGGCGGTGGAAAAAATTCTCAGCGGGGACGTCAAAACACCCCGCCGTCCGAAATACTGGGACGGCGAGGCGTCGGGGAGAATAGTCAGGTGTCTGGCCGGTATCTGAAAAAAAGATTGGTCGGCGCCGGTTACTCCGCCGGGATCTTCAACCTGGCGGCCCGGCTGGCTCCTTCCGGCCGCTACCTGGTCCTGATGTATCATCGTCTCGGCGATTTTCCCGAGCCTTTCCAGACGCCGGTGACGATCGGCGATTTCGAAAAGCAGCTGGATTACCTCCGGAGCAATTACCGGATAATGCCCGTCGCGGAGCTTGCCGGCTCGCGCCGGGAAAACGCCGGCGCCGATTCCCGGCGGCTGGCGATCACCTTCGACGATTGCTTCACCGATTTCCACAGCCGGGCCTTCCCGTTGCTGAAGAAGTTCGACATTCCGGCCACGGTCTTCATCAGCACCGGTTTCGTGGACAGCGACCGCGTTCCCTGGACCGACGAGCTGAATTTCCTTATGAAAGAGACCGCCGTCTCCGGAATCTCCTTCGGCGGGAAAGAGGGCGGCGTAAAATTTCAATGGCGCGATACCGCGGGGAGGCTGGAAGCCCTGGAAGGAATCAAGCGGGTTCTTAAGAGACTGCCGGAGGAAGAACGCGCGGAAATCTTTCAAGAGGTTCGGGAGAGGTTGGCGGTCTCAAAAAAGAACCCTTCGCGAATACTCACCTCGGACCAGATCAAGGAGATGTCGGCCGCGGGGGTCAGTTTCGGCGCCCACACGGTCAATCACGTGATCCTTACCCGGGTGGAACCCGAGCGGGCGCGGCGGGAGATCGAGGATTCGAAGAAGCAGTTGGAAGAGCTGACCGGCGTCGAATGCGCGGGATTCTGTTACCCGAACGGCGAGGCGGACGATTTCAACCCGGAGGTCCGGCGGATGGTCGAGGAAGCCGGATGCGCTTACGCCTGCACGGTCCTTGACGGGGTTAACGGGCCGGAGACCGATCCTTACGCGTTGAGGAGGCTGTGGACCAGCGAGCGGCGGCTGCCGTTTTTCGCCGCGCGGCTGGCGAGAACGGTGGTTGGTTTATGAAAAGACGCAGAGGTCATATGGTTAAAAGCGAATGTCCAACTCCCAATTCTCAATGTCCAATGTCGAAGGAGCAACCCTCCTATCCATCCCGTACACTTACACCCACTTAAACCGGATTATTCTTACAGGTTTGGGAAAAAGAAATTAACCACAGAGAACACGGAGTAATGACGAAATCCGAAACCCGAATGACGAAAGAATGACAAGATGAGGACCGGGGGAAGGACTGATTCCAGATTTGAGACGAGAGATTCCGGTTAGGCTCCGCACCCTGATAAAAGCAGATTTCAGCCCCGAAAAATGGCTCCTGCGGCGCCATCTCGGGGTAAAATTCCAGGATTTAGATTCCGGCTATGCTCCGCACCCTGATAAAGGCTCGTAATCAGTTATCGGTGATCAGTGATCAGTAAAAAGCCAGGGCCACGCCCCGTTAGAAAGGACGCATAGCGCAAAGCGCATAGAGCATAGCGAAAAACGAAACCAGTGATCCGTGATCGGTCCCGACTTAATACTGTCGGGATTTTCGCTTTGCTACGATAATCCGTGATCAGGAAAAGGCCCAGTCCCCCTCCGTAAAGAAAGTAATCAGTTAGCAGTGTGCAGTTAGCAGAGTAAAAACAAAATTGTTGAAATGCCTACAGTCTAAATCCCTACAGCCTGATTTCCATCTCACACAAACCTGTTCTGAGCGAAGTCGAAGGAGACGCAACCAACGCAAAGGGCTCCGCACCCTATTCCCCTTACTGTTTTTATCTTTCCGGCAACGGATCGGGGGGCTATGATATTTGCCGGGCTGCCCCCCTTTTTACCTGCTGAAACACCAATAATTGCAGCGGCACGGACGTTATGCGGGAACACGATCCGGAAAATAGCTCAGATGTCGGACGAACCGGCCGGATGAACGGCCCGGCCGCCGGTTCCGCGGGCGAAAAGCCTTTTCTCTCGATCGTTATTCCCGCCCGGAACGAGCAGGGAAATATCGAGCGGACCTGCCGGGCCGTTGAAGCGGAGTTCGAGAAAGCCGGTGTTTCCGATTACGAGATACTGCCGGTCAACGACCACAGCACCGACCGGACGCCGGAGATACTGGCGGAGCTGAGCCGGTCCGGGCGGCGGATTCGCGCCTTCGACAACGAGCGGTCACCCGGTTTCGGGTTGGCGATCCGCCGGGGCTTGGAAGAATTCCGCGGCGAAGCGGTTTGCGTTATGATGGGGGACCTCTCGGATTCTCCCGCCGATCTGCTTCGTTATTACCGCGAACTGAAGAACGGGGCGGAGTGCGTCTTCGGTTCACGCTTCGTCAAAGGTTCGGAGGTTGTCGATTATCCGAAACACAAGCTGGTCCTGAACCGCCTGGCCAACCGGTTCATACAGGTTCTCTTCCGGCTCGACCACAACGACATCACCAACGCTTTCAAGGCTTACCGCCGGGAAGTGATCGAGGGTATTCAGCCGCTCTTCTCTCATCACTTCAACCTGACGGTCGAGATGCCGCTCAAGGCGGTCGTCAGGGGGTTTAGTTTCAAGACCGTTCCGGTCTCCTGGACCAACCGGGTGGAAGGGGTCTCCAAGCTCAAGATAAAGGAGATGGGGAGCCGTTATCTGTTTATCGTTCTTTACGCCTGGTTGGAAAAGACGCTTTCGCGGGGGGACTATCGGAGGAGTAAAGCTAGGTAATTGGAAAAAGGAAATAATCACAGAGAACACGGAGTAATGACGAAATCCGAAACCCGAATGACGAAAGAATGACAAAATCCGGCCCGGGGTAAGGACTGATTTCAGATTTGAGGCGAGAGATTCCGGTTAGGCTCCGCAGCCTGTTAAAAGCAGATTTCAGCCCCGAAAAATGGCTCCTGCGGCGCCATCTCGGGGTAAAATTCCAGGATTTAGATTCCGGTTATGCTCCGCACCCTGGTAAAGGCTCGTAATCGGTGATCCGTGATCGGTGATCCGTGATCAGGAAAAGGCCCACTGCCGCAGCACCCTTCTTTCAGCCTGGTTCGTCAGTCGTTACCTAATAGTCTAACAGTCTAAACACCTACAGCCTGATTTCCATCTCACACAAACCTGTCCTGAGCGAAGTCGAAGGAGGCACGGAGATCGCGAAGAAAAGACCTAAAAAGCTATTAGGCTAAAAGACTGGTTCGAGTTAAAGGCCGATGGTTTCGAGGATGATTCCGGCGCAGACCTCGGCGCCGTTGAGGGGGACCGGCGAAAAATCGCCGGGGAGCGATAAAAGTTTTTCCAGGTGACCGGCCGCGCGGCCGGTTTTCAGCTTTTCGGGGGGGATGAAGAGGCTGGGCAGATGCTTTCGGGCCGCGTCAACCAGGATGTCGTATTCCCGGAAATCGCCCCGGCTGGTATAAAGTATTCTGGTCCGGTTGGCCACGCATTCCGAAAGGATACCGTAGCCGGGCTTGGTGATCACGGCGTCGGCGGCACGGACCAGGTCCGGGTAGCCCAACCCCTGGCGGGCCAGTTCCGCCCGCTGGAAATTGATTATTCCTTCCGCCTCCGCTCCCACCCTCTCGCTGGCTATCCAGCAGAAGTTTCGGTCGGCGGAAAGCCGCAGATAATATTCGTCCCCCAGGCCGAAGCCTCCGAACGACAGGAGGATGACCGGGCGTTCCCGCGGCAGGCCCAGGCGGACTTTCGCCTCTTCCCGGCTGAAGGCGGAAGCGCGGGCGATGAGCGGGACATCCTTAACCCGCCGGAACGCTTCCATCGGCGCCGAGAAAGGCAGGCGCAGCAAGGCGTCGGCCAGGGCATATTCTTCCCGGAGCGCGTCCACCAGGTGCTGATAGCGGGGAAAAGATACGGCGTAGGGTTCGTAGATCCAGTCCCAGCTGAAGTTGGCCAGCGCCAGCGACGGCACCCGCAGTCTCGCCGCCAGCCGAAAAGCGAAAGAAGGAATGTCGCCGATTATCAGCCGGGGTCGCCGTCGCCGAAAGGGTCCCGCCTCCCGCCGCAGCAGACGGGACTGCCCGCGCCGGAAACCGGAATAAGACTTCAGCGTGTGCAGGGGATCGAGAGTAAGACTGTCGGATTGGACGACTCCGGTGTCGAAGGCGGACTGATCGTGCTCAAATTCAACCGGGATCCGCTCCTGAAAAAACCAGTCGGGGGCGGGGGACTTGACAACAATCCGAAGGTCCGGGCGGCGTTCGAGCAGAACCCGAATCACCTCTGTCGCGCGGGAGGCGTGACCGAAACCGTGGCCGGAGATGTAGAAAAGAAGTTTCACGGATGAAAGAATTCAGAAGACAGAAGAAAAAGCCTAACAGAGCTTAAATCCGAAATCTTCAACCTAAAATCTGGAATCCTTTTAGCCCCACGCTCCCGGCCTCTTGCTCCAGGCGGTTTTTATATCGGCCAGTCCTTGGTCCGGGGGACGGGCCCGGAAACCGGTCGCGCGGAAGAACTTTTCGCTGTTGAGCGAGACGTCGGCGGGGCAGGGGGGGATGCCCGGCTTGTCGGCCATTGAGATGGGGCGCACCAGCGAAGGGTCGAAACCGAAGACCTCCGCCACCAGGTAACCGAATTCGGCCCGGTTCAGACGGACGCTGCCGCCGAGGTGGTAAAGGCCTTTCATATCCGGGAGGGAGAGTATCAAGCCGAAAGCCTCGGCGGCGTCCCCGGCGTAGAGAGGGGTTCGGAATTGATCGGTGAACAGCTCAAGAGGCTTGTTTTTTCGAAAGGAATCCAGCGTCCAGGAGATGAAAGATTCGTGGGCGGGGGAGGGAGGGCCGAACATCAGGGGAAGGCGGACGATCAGATGGTCGGCGGCTATACGGGAAACGGCCCTTTCCCCGGCAAGCTTGGTCTGCCCGTAACGGTCTAGAGGATCGGGCTCGTCCCGCTCGGTGTAGTTGCCGCCGGTGCCGTTGAAGACCCGATCGGTCGAAGTATAGATCAAGCGCGCTCCGACCTGTTCGGCTTCGCGGGCCAGGTTGACGGTGGCGTCAAGATTGGCTTCCCGGGCCGCGGCGGGATTGTCCTGGCAGAACCGGACATTGGTGATCGCGGCGGTGTGGAGGACGGTATCCGGCCGGAAATCGCGAAGAGTTCGCCTGATGGAACGCGGATCCCGAAGGTCGAGAAACGCGGTCTCCGCGCCTTCAACCCCGACCGGATTGGTTTTATAAGTTCCCAGGATTTCGTGGCGGTCCTTCAGCCCGCACGCCAATCGCCAGCCCAGAAAGCCCGAGACTCCGGTAAGAAGCAGCCGGGACATCGGTTAAGAGGCAAGGGTGAAGATGAAGGAAACCATCAGGAAGGCCAACAGGGCGGCCACGACGGGAGTGGCCAGCCAGCCGATGAATATCCGCTTCAGGGTCCGCACGTTGACCATCTTGGTTCCACGGTAAAGCCCCACGCCGATCAGCGCGCCGACCACGGCCTGGGAAGATGAGACGGGAACCTCGAGCAGGGTGAAGAAATGCAGGGAGAGCGAATGGGTGAGGACCACCACCAACGCCGTGAAAGGAGACAGGGTGGTGATCTTTTTGCCCAGGGTGACCATTACCCGCTTGCTGTAGGTGAGGGCGCCGATGGCGATGCTTACGCCCCCGGCGGCGGCGGCCCAGCGGGCCGCGGTCAGCCCCCGCGGGCCGAACATACCCGCGTGGTAATAAGGGGCCGTGGAGACCACCACGTTGTTGGCCCCCAGCGCGTAGGCGCCGTAGCAGCCGACTATGATCAGGCCGTATTGAAATATACGGTCGCGAATGATCGGATTTTTTATGAAGCGGTTGAAGAACCAGCCCATTACTCTCAAGAGGACGATGGCGAGAATCAGGGACGCGATGGGGTTCATAAGCCAGGCGATAGCCATATAGCGGAAATTCGCCCAGTCCACCCCTCCCGGCCCGACCTGGGCGAGGGCGATGCCCATAAAAGCGCCGACCGCCGCCTGGGAGGTGGAGGTCGGGATGGCAAGGTAGGTGATTAAGGTGACGGTGAGCGCGGCGGCAAGAGTGGCCAGGAGGGCGGCCGTCTCGGCCCGGGCGATTATTCCCCCGGGGAGCGCATCCCCCGTTTCCTCCGGCGCCGCTTCCCGCGGCTCCTCGTGGGTGAACTTCATCCGCTCGTAAAGTTCGGGACCTTCAATAACCGCCCCCAGGACGACGAAGATCGCGATCAGGATTACCGCGGTGCGAAAGCGGACCGAGTTGGTAGCCACGGCGGTCCCGAAGATATTCGCCGCGTCGTTGGCGCCGATTCCCCAGCCGAGATAGAGTCCTCCGAAGAGCTTATAAAACCCCTGGGTTATGAGCAAATTCCACATCAAATCTACAGAATGAAAAGTTTATAGCGCCTGCTTGACCAGCATAATATAGAACCGTTCCGCGGTGTCCTCGGCGTAATCGGAGATCTGGGCGATATCGTGAACCAGTTCGCGCAGTTGAAGCTTGAGGGCCAGTTCAAGATCCGATTTGAAGATCTTTTTTACGGTCTCCCACTCGATCCGGTCGGCTTCCTCCTCGTACACTATCACCTGCTTGGCCGCTTCCTTCACCTGGCTGAAATCCTGCTGGATCAATTCCAGGGCGTCGTGGAGCGATTTGAACGCGCTGCGGCTCTTATCCATCAAATTCACCAGGTCATCGCGGATGAAGTCGGGGATCTGGGGACGGGTGAGAACGATCAGGTTGGCGGTGATTTCAGCCTGGTTGGCGATCCGGTCCACGAATTCGGCCAGAATGATGTAATCGGAGCGGTTTATCGGCATAAAAGCTCCTTCGTAAAGCTTCTTCTCGATATTCCGCTTGACCAGATCGGCCTCGTGTTCGCTCTGATGGACGCGGAACGAGGAGTTCTTGAACTCCTTGTCGTTCTTAAGGTAATAAACGATCAGGTCTTTCAGGTGGGACAACGATTCCCCCACCTTCTCGAAATGATCCAGGAAAAGTTTCTTTACCTCTTTTTCTTTCTTGCTGAAAATCATTACCTTTCTCCTCCCAAATAAGTGTTCACGCCGTTGACGCCTGACAAGTACGAAACGCGTTTATTTCTCCGGGTATGCTACCAGAACCTGGTTGTGGAAACAAGGCAGATCCCGTATAAGAATATGGAGGTCGGGAGAGTCGTGGAGCCGGTTTCCGGTACGCCGGTGCCGGCGGGAAGGACGAAATCGCGATGAAAGCCGCGCTGATTCTATTGATGGCAGCGGGTATTTTGGCCGCGGGCTGCCGCACCCAACCCCCACATGTCGTGGCAGGTGGCGCTTTCTGCCTACCCCTTTC